>NZ_BAABRT010000001.1:0-297685 GCF_039545115.1 Microbulbifer aestuariivivens
AGGTAGCTTTGATAGTCGCCGCTGGTGAACTGGCTCCCCCTATCTGAGTGCAAAATGACATTGTCGTCGCCCTCGCGTTGCCAAATCGCCATCTCCACCGCACGCAATACCATCTTCCTATCCTGGCGATGATGCATCGACCAGCCGACAACAATATGGTTGTACAGATCCAATACCACACAGGTACAGCTTGCCCTCTTGGGTTTTGATTTCTGTGATGTCGGTGACCCACTTGGTCTCAGGCTCATGTGCCAAGAAGTCACGCTTTCAGTGATTCCTGATACCGTCAGGCCTTGTTGATGATCGCTTGCGTCCTCTAGATCGACGCCGTGGCCAGCCTTGCAGACCATCTGCCGCCATAAGACGGGCCACGCGGTTCAAGCTCGCTGTCTCGCTTTCATCAGCGAGATCTTCCTGCATCCGTGGTGCTCCAAGCACTCCACCGCTATCAGCGTGCATCTGTCTCATACGCTCAAGAAGACGGGCATTATCCTGAGCCCGTGCTGATGGTGACCGGGACTCCCAAGCGTAATAACCGCTGGGCGACACCTTCAGACAGCGGCACATGAGGCGAACGAGAAACTCGCCGCGACAACGTTGGATTGCCTGATACCTCAGGGCGACCCCTTTGCGAAGAACGTTGCCGCTTCGCGCAAAAAATCACGTTCCTTCTTTACGCGGGCTAGCTGGCGCTTGAGCCGGGCTACTTCCACGTCTCGAGGTCAGCTTGAGTCCCGGAAAGCGGGTGCAGCGATATCATCGGCCTCTCGGCGCCAGCGGGAGAGCAGATTGGGGTTGATGCCGAGTTCCAGTGCCACCTGCCGGCAGCTCACGCCTGGGTGGCGAGTCTGTTCCACGGCCTATTGCTTGAACTCGGGACTGTACTTTCTACGCTTACTCATAAACACTCCTTTGGCATAGTGTGCCTCTTTTTAGAAGTGTCCGCAGTGACAGGGTAGAACGCAAGCGACCAGATAGAGTTAAGAGTTGATGTAAGTTTTTTACCTTGATACTTCTTAAGTAACTGGTGCTCTATTTTATATCAAAAATTAATCTGATCGATTTACTCCATGGGCTTCTTTTACAAAGATTTCGTTTCTGTCATTCAAATTTTCTGAGAATATCGATCAGGAATTTTATGACATTTAATAAAAATCTCCTAAAAGCCTTTCGAGACTTTTTATTGTCTCCAAGTTATCTGCATACTCTAATCATAGCCATTAATCTGGCAAATGAAGAATAATAAGCTAGACTCTTAGACTAAAGATAATGATCGCTGGTAATTCAGATCAAATCTGAGAAAGATGTGGGCGACAAGTTTACGATGCCAAGTGAGATTAAGTATTTATGTGCCATTTTTTCAACTAAAAGAAAATATGGCGACAAACCTATTTGTTTATTTATGAGAAAAGTATCACCTTATGACTCTGCCGGGGGCTTACCTAAGAGTTTTGACGCTAGTGGAAATGGCCGGTTGCCGGTATAAATGGTAATTGCTGAGATGTTAGCGTAGAAATATTACCTATATTGCGCTATCTAACATGTTGAATTTGGCGAAAGCTTATTTAATAAGCGCGTCGTCCGGGTTAATTCTGAATTGAGTAATGTTTGACGTTTAAGTGTTATATTTTTATGTGATTTACATGGCTGGATAATTTTGTTGAATTGATGACTTTTTGTAGATAATAAGCTATATCTGGCAGATAAATAAAATAATATTATTAGAGAAATAAGTATGTTTGATGGGTTGTGGCGCTACCGCGGCTTTATATTGAGCATGATTAAAAATGAGTTTCGAGCGAAATTTGTACGAAGCAAGCTCGGCGGTTTGTGGATGATACTAAATCCTCTCTCGCAAGTCGCAATTTATGCTCTAGTTTTATCAAATGTATTGTCAGCAAAGCTTCCAGGTATTTCGAATCGCTATGCCTATGCTGTATATCTCATGGCCGGTTTGCTTTCATGGACGCTTTTCAGTGAAATTGTAGGGCGCTTCCTGAACTTATTCGTTGACCAGGGTAACTTGATGAAAAAGGTATCCTTTCCAAGAATAACCCTTCCGATTGTTGTTGTTGGATCATGCCTTATAAATAATATTTTATTATTTTTTTCCATACTGTTTGCATTAGTGGTTTTGAATTTTGATATTGGCTTAAATGTTTTTTGGATTTTACCGCTAACATTGCTGGTTGTTACGTTTTCATTAGGAATTGGAATGTTGTGCGCAGTAATCAATGTGTTTGTAAGAGATGTAGCGCAAGTTATTCCTGTGCTATTGCAAATCTGGTTTTGGCTTACTCCTATTGTATACCCCGTCAATATTATCCCTAAAAAGTATCATGATGTAATGGCCATGAATCCTGTTGCTCCTTTAGTTGGTGCATATCAGGATGTGATTGTGCATGGTAAGTCAGTCGATATTGAGAGTCTTCTCCCAGTGTTAATGCTGTCGATCACTCTTGTTATATTTAGCTTTTATATATTTCGACGTGCTAGTTCCGAAATGGTTGATGTTCTATGACAGTACTATCAGTGAGAAATCTCGGGAAAGCCTATCGAAGCTACAGTTCCGAATTTGTTCGGTTCGCCCGTTGGATAGGAATTCCATTAATGCCGAAATCTGAAGATTGGGTATTAAAAAATGTGGGCTTTGATGTCTTCCCTGGAGAGGCAGTTGGATTTTTGGGGCAAAACGGGGCAGGTAAAAGCACATTGCTGAAACTCATTGCAGGGACATTAACAGCAACCGAGGGGTCTATTCAAGTTAACGGTCGTGTCGCTGCAATATTGGAGCTCGGCATGGGATTTAATTCTGATCTGACGGGTAGGGAAAATGTAATTCATACAGCTGGTTTAATGGGGTTTAGTAGATCTGAAATTAATGCGGCTTTATCAGAAATTGAGAGCTTTGCTGAAATTGGTAAACACTTTGATCAGCCTGTAAGAACCTATTCGAGTGGTATGCAGGCAAGAGTAGCCTTCGCAATTGCGACGGCCTATAGGCCGGATATCTTAATCGTGGATGAAGCTCTATCGGTTGGGGATACGTATTTTCAGCATAAGAGCTTTAACAGAATTCGTGAGTTTCGTGAGAAAGGCACTACATTGATCATTGTTTCACATGATCGTAGTACTATTCAAAGTATCTGTGATCGTGCAATTTTACTAGATCGTGGCTGTATGATTAAAGACGGCGAGCCAGAGGAAGTGTTTGACTTTTATAATGCAATTATCGCTGAAAAAGAGAATTCTACTTTAATGATTAAAAGGCTTCCGAGTGGAAAAGTGCAGACAAAATCAGGAACAGGTGAAGCGCAGGTGACAGAAATAGTTCTGTTGGGTGATAGTGGCGCTGTAACCGAAACCGTCGCTGTTGGTGAAAAAGTAGAATTGCGAATTAAAATTAAAATTCATAAGCAAATAGATGAATTAGTACTAGGGTATGGAATTAAAGATAGGCTTGGTCAAGTAATGTATGGGACAAATAGTTGGCACACCAATCAAATAATAACTAATGCTAGAGCTGGAGATGAATATGAATTTAAAATTCTATTTAATGCTAACTTCGGAGCTGGAAGTTACTCTGTTGTAACCGCTCTACATAATAGAGAAACACATTTGAATGCCAACTATGAGTGGCGTGATCTTGCTTTAGTTTTTAGTGTAGTAAACAGTAATGAGCATCAGTTTTCAGGTTGTAACTGGTTGAAAGCTGAAATGGTGGTTGCACAGAATGGATATTGAATTTTATCGGGCATTTGAGGATGAGTTTAGAGGCGCTCGAGATCTCATAAAGGTAAGACTAAAGCAATATATCCCATTTATTAATCCCCTCAAAGAAATTTACCCTCATATTATCGCGATTGATCTAGGTTGTGGTCGTGGGGAGTGGCTGGAATTGATGAGGGAAAATCATATTTCAGCTGTTGGCGTTGACATTGATGATAAAATGCTCTCTGCATGCAGAGAGAGGGGGCTTAAAGTTGAAACAGCAGATGCTATTGAATATTTGAAAGGGCTTTCTGATGAAAGTGTCTCTATCATTTCGGCTTTCCATCTTGTGGAACATATTTCTTTTGAAAATTTAGATAGATTGGTTAGGGAATCGTTAAGAATATTAAAACCAGCTGGGCTATTAATTTTAGAGACCCCGAACCCAGAGAACATTGTTGTTGGGGCTTCAGAATTTTATTTAGACCCAACACATAAAAAGCCAATTCCTTCTAAGCTATTGGAGTTTGTATCGAGATATTGTGGATTTAATCGGGTTAAGGTCGCCAGATTTAACGAGCAGGATAATATTTCATTCCCTGAATTAAAATTAATAGATGTTATAGGGGGGGTTAGTCCAGATTACGCGGTTATATCTCAAAAAGTTGCAGTGGAAAGTTTGCTTGAATTATTTAACGAGCCATTTGATAAAGAGTATGGTGTTAGCTTAATTGGGATTGCAGAAAGATATGATGCGCATATGGTTGATAAAATTTCTGTTTTAGAAGATAAATGTAGAGAGGCTATTTCCCGATATACTAGTAAAGTCAATGAGTTAGAGGGAATGCTTAACGAAATGAAGTTGGCTATGGAGGGCAAGAGAAATAGCTTGTTTTCCTCATATCTGTCTCGTTGCGGATATTTCCTTTTGGGAAGGCTTAAGGTCTGTATGAGATTGTTAAAGCTCAGATGATGGCGTTAATATGGTTTTATTCAATTATAAATATAGAAATTTTATTTATAATTAATTGCTTATGTGCCGGAATTATGTGGTGTTTAGGTTTTGCGGTGTGAATGGTTTGTTATTTATTTTCAGTCTTCAGTTTTTAATGTGTGGAGTGACCTGTGAGGCTGAATGGTCGAGCCATATTCATTATCATTCTTGTTGAAAAATATCTATTGTTATAGAAAGTTAAATTTAAAGAAATCCTGGTGGCTTCCCCGATGAAATTAATATTGGATGTAGAGTCGGTTCATGGAAATCTTACGGGTATTGGTCGGTATACCTATGAATTGGCTATAAGAATGCCGAAAGAGGTTAGCGGTTCTGTGAAATATTGGAATGGTTTTTCATTTCAAGATGGTCCGGTTGTCTTTCCTCAGCACGAAGGCGAATTTAACTATATAGCTAATATGATTCGGAAGATAATGTTTAGCCGTATCGCAAGTAAATTTATAAAGTTAGTTCCTAGGTTTTTAAAGAACCCAGTTAAGCGTCGTCTTGAATTTATATTATTTTCTGGTGGGTCAGCAAAGCTTGGTGATTATGCCGACTATGTATTTCATGGTCCAAACTTTTCTTTGCCAGATCACGGAGGGAAAAAAGTAGTAACAATTCATGATTTATCAGTATTTAGATTTCCTGAATATCACCCTAAGGATAGGGTTAAATTTATGTCTTCTGAGGTTCCGAAGGCCCTAGAGGCAGCTGACGCCATTATCGTAATATCGGAGTTTACTAGGAATGAGTTATTAGAGTATTACCCTTGGGCGGAAAGCAAAATCTCGGTTGTGCCAAATGGTGTAAGTAAGCCACGGCAGCTTGATTTCACGAGTAAAGATTCAAGGTGTTTAAGAAAACTATCTTTAAATAGAAATAAATTTTTCTTGTGTGTTAGCACTATAGAGCCCAGGAAAAATCTTTCCTTATTAGTTGATGCATATCTTAACCTTCCTAGTGAATTCAGGGAAGAGTTTCCTCTGGTTTTAGTGGGTGGGAATGGTTGGAAGTCAACAGAATTAATCGAGAAGATAAATTCTGCTATGTCTAGAGGGGTTCGATATTTAGGTTACGTTGACCAGTGTGTCCTAGAGTCACTATATAAATCGGCAAGGACATTCGTATTTCCATCTTTATACGAGGGTTTCGGTTTGCCTGCCATCGAAGCGATGGCTTATGGTCTTCCAGTTGTTTGTGCTAGGTCGACGGCTGTATCTGAAGTTTGTGGCGGGGATGCCATGGAGTTTAGTGGAGATTCTGTTAGTGAATTAACTGCATCCTTAAGTCTTCTTTGTGTTGACGACGAGTTGATAGCGCGTATGTCAAGGGCCTCTTTTGAAAGAGCCAGAAAATATAGTTGGGAGCGCTGTTGTAAAGAGACCGCGTTGGTTTACAGAAGTGCTATGGAGGGATAAATATAATGTGAATTTTTCCTAAATGAATAGGTTCGGCGCAATAGTTTTCCAATAATGAAATAATCTGATTTTAGCTAAGTGATTGGGTTGTTAGTGTGACAGATAACTTTGAGGTTCTGCATTGTTACCGTACTTTTTATCCTGAGTCTCAAGGAGGCTTGGAGCACTCAATTCTTGAAATTAGCGCAAATGTACCTTCTTCAAGAGTGCTAACGCTTTCTAATATCCCTGGGCGTTACTCTTTGTTGGATGGCTCTATTCTGGTAGAGGCAACTAGGCGTTGGTTTTCTCTTGCTTCATGCTGTATTGGCGGAGACTTTCTTAGGGCATTGAAAAGGGATGCTGCTGAAATAATACATTTCCACTTTCCTTGGCCATTTGGTGATTTATCTTACCTCATGGCTGGAAGCGGTAGGCCTTTGGTTGTCACGTATCACTCCGATATAGTTCGTCAGCGTTTTTTGGGTTGCATGTATAGGCCGTTGATGCACCTATTTCTTGCCCGAGCAGATCGCATAGTCGCTACTTCACAAAACTATCTTGAGAGTAGTAATGTGCTGCAAAAATTTCGGCACAAGGTTGAGGTGATTCCATTAGGAATAAGCGAATGCAATTACCCGATCATCTCAAAGAAAACTTTAGCCGCTGTAGAATCTCGTTTTGGGAAAGATTTTATGTTATTTGTTGGCGTTTTACGTTACTACAAAGGCCTTGATTTTCTTATTAGAGCTGCTGTCGGACAGCCCTATCGACTTGTTATTGCTGGAAAAGGTCCAGACTTGCTACGTTTAAAGAAACTTTCTCGTGACCTCGGTGCGAGCAATGTTATCTTTGCAGGTTATATTAGTGATTCTGAGAAGATGGCACTTCTTAATCTATGTCGATCGGTGGTGTTTCCATCACATTTACGCTCAGAGGCATTTGGTGTGACTTTGATCGAGGGGTTGATGTGTTCTAAACCGCTTATTTCTTGTGAGATCGGTACAGGTACTAGTTATGTTAATAAAAACGGCGAAACGGGGTTGGTGGTAAAGCCCGCAGACATCGCTGAGCTCCGTAAGGCGATGTCATATTTGTGGGAAAATGCTAATGTCGCAATTGAGATGGGAAAGGCTGGTCGTTTACGTTTTGAAGAATTCTTTACATCTAAGATAATGGCCAAATCTTATCTTGATTTATATCAGCGGGTTTTGAGTGAGCGAGCAGCTACCTGATGGCTAGGATTGCTGTTGATGCTCGCCCACTAGCATCGCCGACGACAGGAATTGGCCGTTACACGAAAGCATTGTTAGAACGACTGTTTAATTCACAGCATGACTGGTTTCTTTACACGCATAAAAAGCTACTTGTCGATTTTAGTCGTTTTTCAAATGTTACGATCCGCAGCGCAGATGTTGATTTATCTGGTTCTAGCTCTTTAATTTCGCAATTTTTCTTCCCCGTTTGGTCACGTAAAGACAAAATTGATTTATTTTGGTCGCCGCGTCACCATCTTCCGCTACTTATGCCTGATCATATCGCCCAAGTCGTTACCATACATGATCTTGTATGGTTGAATTATCCAAATACCATGTCGGTTGGTGGGCGGTATCTTGAAAAGCTTTGTATGCCTGGATCGCTGAAGAAAGCACGAAAAATTATTTCTGTTTCAAAAAGTACTGCTCTCGATATTAGTAATTTTTTTCCAGAGTTTGATGAGAAAATTGTAACGATTTATGAGGCGCCATTTATAGATTTAATCGAAGGCTGTCCGACATTGGGGGATTACTTTTTATTTGTAGGAACCATTGAGCCGAGGAAAAATCTTATTACGCTTCTCGAAGCATATAAGCTGTATTCAAGTGACGTTGAGTACCCGCTTCCCCTCAAAATATGTGGCGGAAAGGGTTGGGGTATGCCTGAGCTCAATAAGAAGATTGATGAGCTTGGCCTCAGTGGGCGGGTGGAAATATTAGGTTATATCGATGACGAAAATATGGCAGAGCTTTATAAAGATGCTCGAGCACTTTTAATGCCTTCACTTTATGAGGGTTTCGGCTTGCCGATTGTTGAAGCATTAAGCCAAGGAACGCCCGTCCTCACTTCTAATCGCGGCGCCACAGCGGAGGTTGCTGGAGATGCGGGTGTACTGGTTACGCCAGAGGATGCCAGGGAGATTTGTGGGGGGCTTGAACTTCTTACGCTTGATTTGAAGAATGTTAAAATATTGCAGCAATTGGCTCTAAAACGTTCACAAAGTTTTTCCTGGGATGTGGCAGCCAATAGTTCTTTGCAGCTTTTCGAGACTCTCTTAGAGAATTGTGCGGTGAGTTATTAACTGACACGAGTGCTCTGGAAAATTAGCTATTTTAATAGCGGTCACAGTTTAGGTTTAATAGAATAAATTGGGCAAGCCTTCCTGTGGGGGCTTTGTGTTGCGTGTAGGTTTGTCGATAAGCTTTTTAACAAGAATCTCTACTTGTTGTTTATTTAAAGGGCGCGGAGGTTTTGCATATAATGCTTGCCCGAGCAATCCCTGAAGCCTGCTGAGTTCCTCTAGCTCAAGCGCCTGACTTGCATGTGCGAGGGACTTCCCGGAATTTTCTGGCCACTGTGCCTGAACCCATTGGTGTAATGCTGCCTGAATCTCCAGTGGATTCCCTCGGCTAGCTGCATTTTGGAGTTTGATCGCTTCCAGGCCCGTACCTTTTCTGTGCACTTTCCGGTTACTTGTACTGTCACGATTCTTTTTCTGGCGCAGAAAATAAACTACCCACAGTAAGTGCGACGCAATGGCAATTATTGCAAGACTCCGCCAGAAGTTGCTCTCAGGCGCTGATGCATTTTGTTGTGGCGACAAATCTTCAGTGCCCGCAGGCGGTGCTGTGTTGGTGGGCGCGGCATTTCCCTGCACGGTAAACCGAAACGCCGGCAACTGTGTGGCCCGCTGCCTTCCCGTCTTGGTGTCCCACCAGGTGATGGTAATCGGTGGGAGCTGGTAGTCGCCGGGTTTGGTGGCGACGATGGCGGTGGTTTCGATGCGGCTTCCGGTGATGCCGTTGGAACTTGTTTGGTCGTCCTGTTGTGGTTGGTCCGGATAGGTTTTCAGTCCATCGACGCTGATTTTCGGCAGGGGAGGAAGTTGTGCTGCGCGCAGGCCCTCGGCGCGCAGCGTCAGGATTCGGGTAATGGGTTCGCCGACAGTGAAGGTGTCTGGGTCTTGGCTCCAGCTCTGTACGATGCCGAGGCTGGCGGCGGGGAGCCAGTGGCTGCCAGTGTAGGTGTCGGGCTTGGGGGCGACCTGAATAGTTTGCGGCTGCGAGCGCAGTCGCAGGCGCTGGGTATTGCGATTGAACAGGGAGAAGGGGTCGCGTCTGCCGGCCACGGCCACATAAGTGAGAGCCGGGATTGTCAGTTCGCCGGAGCTTTCCGGAAAAATGGCGTAGGTCAGTTCATATACGGCGTGGCTGACCCCGTTGATACGGCGCTCGTAGCGCTGCTCATCCACCTTTTCCACGTGCGCACCGGGCACCTGCAGTGCTTCTGTAGCGATGTCGTGCAGGCCAATAGTGGTGTACAGGCGCACTTTTACCAGCAGCTGCTCCTGTACAAAGATCTCTTTTTTATCCAGCTCAACTTCTAAAAATGCCTGGCGATTGACGGCATCAGGCCGGCTGCCAGGCTCTGATACAGCGATGGGAATCGCGTCAGAGACTTCGCCGTGGTGGTGTAGCGAGGGGATAAACAGTTTGCCTTCCCTTTTCGGCGCCAGTACCAGTATCCACTCGATAAAGCTCTCGGCACGGCCGTTGATAACCCGGTACTGGTTAGATTGCTGGCGGGAGAGAATGTCGAAGTCCTGTTCCAGTAACTCGAAGTCCGGTTGGCCGCCGCGCTCGGTGCCGGAGTAGCGCAGGCGCAGGTTGATGGTTTCATCGATGCCGATTTCGTTGCGGTCGACAGTTGCACTGAGCAGGTCTGAAGCGCGGGCGCTTGCGGGCAGAGCAAGTAAGCCAAGTAATGCAAGCATGCACAGCATGAGAACCGCAGCCGACGGTCTGCAGGTGTAAAAGTTATTGGTCAGTTGTCGAGTCATCGGGCCCTTACTCACTACCATCTTTGGGTGGCTCCATTTTCCGGCGGCTCCCACTCGCCGGTCCGGTAGTCACGGCGGCGCTGCATACTTTCGTACTTGAATTTTTCCCGCATCAGGCCGGCGGGATCGTCGGGAATCTCCCGCAGCCACTGGTCTAGTGCCTGTTGGGTTTCCGGGTCCAGTTCGCTCTCTGCGGCGCCAGCTTGCTGTTGCCCGCTCTGCTCCTGTTTTTCGCCATGATCGGGCTTGCCAGGTTGAGGCTCATGCTCGCCATCATTCTCTTGCTGATCGCCAGACTCTGCCTGCTGTCCTGTGGAATCTTCCGGCTCGCCCTGCTGATCCTGTTGTTGCTGCCCTTGTTGCTGCCCCTGTTGCTGCTGTCCCGACTGGTCCTGTGGTTGGCCACTCTGGGACTGCTGCTGATTTTGCTGTGGGCCCTGCTGTTCGTTCTGCTGCTCGTTTTGTTGTTCGTCTTGTTGCTGCTGATCCTGCCCCGATTGAGACTGTTGTTGTTTTTGCAGGTCGCGCAGCTGTTCGGCAATTTCTCTGTTGTGCTGGGCATCGGTGAGTTGCGGTTGCTTTGCCAGGGCGGCGTCGTAGGCTTCGATCGCTTCATCGTAGCGGCGTTGTCTGGTTAATGTGTTGCCGAGGTTGTACAGGCTATCGGCGCTTTCCCCCTGTGCGAACGCTTTCTGTGCTGCGGGAAAATCTCCGGCGCGGTATTGGGCGGTGCCTTTCCATTGCGGATTCTGAAACTTTTCTGCGGCCTCACCGGCTTTACCCATTTCCAGCAGGCGTTTGGCCTGCTGATCGTCGCGAAGCCACAGATCCTGAAGTTCCAGCGCACTGGCGGGCTTCGGTAAAGCGAATGCGAAAGCCAGGGGCAGGGCGCAGGCGAGGGCGCCGCGACGGAACAGCAGTGCGGCCAGTGGCAGCAGGAGTAGCAGAAGCCAGGGGCCTTCTTCCCGCCATTGGTCGAATTCACGCTCAGTCAGACGGGCCTGGTCTGGCGCTTCCTTGCCGGGCAATAGCCTGGCGATGTCCCCATCGTCCACGGCGATAGGGGCGAAGCTTCCCCCGCTGTCAGTGGCCAGTTTTTGCAACTTGCCGGCATCGTAGTCGGCAATAACGATGGCGCCGTTGCTGTCAGTGACGAAGCCGCCGCCATTGCCGCGAGGAATGGGGCTGCCCTCGCCGCTGCCGACGGCCAGAATTGACAGGCTTACGTCAGTGCCGGCAGTCATGGCGGAGACCGCTGGGATGGCCTCGTCGGCGATGCCATCGGTGACGAGCAATAGCCGGCCGCGGCCATTGGCGCCGTCCTGCAACAGTCGGATACCGGCCTCCACCGCCATTTCTATATTGCTGCCCGGCACCGGTACGATGGTGGGGGAGAGCGCGGGCACCAGGTTGGCGATTGTGGCGGTGTCCTCTGTCAATGGGGTCACGACATGGGCTTCACCGGCATAGGCGACCAGTGCGGTGAGGCCGTCTTCGCGCTGGCGCAAAATGTCGAGAATCTTGAGGCGGGCGCGGGTGAGGCGATTGGGTGTCAGATCTGTGGCCATCATCGACGGGGACAGATCCAGCAGAATCACCACGGCATCCTGGCTGCTGAACACCGGGGTGGGCAGCTTGCGCCAGGTGGGGCCGGCGAGGGCGATAATCATCAAGGCCAACAGGGCAAAGATCAGCCCGAATAGCCACGGCCGCCGCTCGCCACCCCGGACCAGCAGGTGTGGTAGCAGATCGGGGTCAATCACCCGCTGTAGCTGGCCACTGTTGATGACGGTGCGGGCAAGGGCGATGCAGACCAGCGCCGCAGGGATCAGCAGCCAGAGTGCAATTGGCCGGAGGAAGTGAAACTGGGAGAGTTCGCTCAAGCCTTGTCCCCCGTTACGATTTTTTTACCGGTTGACCGCTCGGCCTCATCGGCTTGGCGCAAGCGCAGATTCACCAGCAGTGGGGTTGCGGCCCACAACAGGGCCAGCAGCAGAGCCATACCAAGGGGCCAGATAAACAGGGATTTCAACGGCCGATAGCTGGCGGCCTCCTGTTCCACCGGTTCCAGACGATCCAGTTCCTCATAGATCTGTGCCAGTTCCTCTGGATTATGGGCGCGGAAGAAGCGGCCGCCGGTTTTGTCGGCGATGGCCTGCAGGGTATCGCTGTCCAGATCTCTGGAGGGGTTGATGCGGCGGGAGCCAAAGCGGCTGCCGAGCAGGCCCGGTTCCACCATTTCTTCTGCGCCTATCCCGACCGTGTAAACCTTTACCCCAGCTTGCTGGGCCAGTTCTGCGGCCTTCAGTGGCGCGACTTCACCGGCGGTGTTGGCGCCATCGGTAAGCAGGATCAACACGCGCTGCTCCGCGGGGCGTTTCATCAGTCGTTTCACCGACAGGCCGATGGCATCGCCAATGGCGGTCCCCTGGCCGGCAAAGCCGATTTGCGCCTCGCGCAGCAGGGTGCCAACGGTTTCCCGGTCGTAGGTCAGTGGCGCCTGCAGATAAGCGCGGGTGCCGAACAGGGCCAGCCCCAGTCGGTCCCCCTGGCGCCGCTCGACAAAGTCCCCGACCACGTTTTTCACCGCATCGATACGCATGGCCGGTCGGCCATTCAAAAGCATGTCAGGCGTCTCCATACTGCCGGAGATGTCGACGGCCAATAACAGGTCGCGGGCGCTGCTGGTCTGGCTGATCGGTTCTCCATACCACTGGGGGCGGGCGGCTGCGGTCAGCAGCAGTAGCCAGAGCAGCGTCAGTAACAGCAGGTTGAGAGGGTTGTGCGGGCTGCCGCCGCCGCGTTGAGCGAGGCTGCCATAAAAGGGTACCTTCAAAGCGCTGGCTAGCGGTTTGGTGCGGGGCAGCAGCATTCTCGCCAGGAGAGGCAGCGGCAGCAGTACATAGACCCAGGGCCAGGCAAACTCAAACATGCCCGCTCCCCTTCATTTGGGCCTGCCCTCTGACGCCTGCAGCTTGTTCCTGCGCACGCCTGTGCTGCCGGCTCCATTGAATAGCATAGTCCCGCAGAGACCGGTTGCCCTGTTCATCCCATTGGTCGGTGCGATAGAGCCGCTCGAGCAGAACGGTTTTTGCCTGGGGAGGGCAGGGCACGTCTGCTGTCGCGCTCAGAAACTCCACCCACGCTTCGCCGGTCAGGTTGCCACAACTGGCGCGCCCGAAGCTGGTGACAGCCACGCGCTTGAGAATTTCGTTGATAGCTTGGGCCGCATTCGCCTGCCGGGTATCGACGGCCTGCAGCAGTCGCTCTGCTTCCTTGCGGTAGCGGTTGCGGCTCCAGCGCAGCTTCCGCTGTTTGAGCCAGCGGAAAAGGAAATATAGGGCTGCCAGTAAGAGCGCGGCCAGTAGCCACCAGCCGGGTGCCGGCGGCCACCAGCTGATGGGGTCCGGGGTGTGGATGTCGCGCAGCTGCTGGAGCAGCGCCTGCTCTACCGGTGAGATCTGTGGAGGCTGCTGTGGAGTCTGCGCCGTAGTCATGCCTGCAGCCCTCCCCCTGCCAGTGGCGCCGGCCGGAAGTGTTGAGGGCGGCTGCTGGTCTGGCGTCCTCCATACACGGCCAGCAGGGCCGGTACCAGCGGTTGCGTATTGTCGAAGTCGATAAGGGGGATACGGTGGCGGCGACAGATCTGCGCCACTTCGGCCCGCGCTTCCGACTGGAGCTCGGCGAACTCGCGCCGCAGCACCCGGCTGCCGGCGTTGAGGAAGGTCCGCTGCCGTCCATCGGAAATGGTCAGGGACTGTTCGGGCAGCTGCTGCTCCAGTGGGTCGGTGACCCGCAGTACCTGCAGGTCCGCGTGGCGGGTCAGCAGTGCCAGCGGCTGCGCGCAGTCCTCGTCCAGGTCGTGGCAGTCGCTGATCAGAAACAGTGCGCTGCCGGGGCGCGTCACACGCCTGGCTTCTTCGAGCAGTAGCTTCAGCGGCTGGCCCGCGGCACTGGCAATGGGGCTGTCGAGCGTCTCCGCGAGTGCGACCATGCCGTGGATCATGGCCAGAACCGAGTGATGGCTGCGCCGGGGGCGCACGGTTTCGAGCTCGTGGTCAGAGAAAAGCAACGCGCCAATACGGTCGCTGTGTTGCAGGCCGGCCCAGCCCAGCGCGGCGGCGATGCCACAGGCGGCAACGGACTTGAACGCGCGCTGGCTGCCAAAAAACATGGGTGCGCGCAGGTCCAGCAGGATGACCACCGGGCGCTCGCGCTCTTCCTGGTAAAGCTTGGTGTGGGTGGATCCAGTGCGCGCAGTCACGCGCCAGTCGATGGAGCGAACATCATCGCCGGGCTGGTAGTCGCGTACCTCCTCAAAATTCATGCCGCGTCCGCGGTAGCGGGTCAACAGACTGCCGGCCTGGTCACTCTTGACCTGGCGGGGGCGGAACAGCTGCATTTGTCGCGCGGCATAGCGCAGGCGCACCAGAGGTTCTACGCTGGGGTAAGCGCCGCGCAAATCCAGCTCTGCCTGCTTGTTCACTTCAGCCATAGCGCTTGTCTGTTGGACGACCTTGGTGGGTATTAATGCGGGCCGGGATTACCTGCCCTGATTTGCGGCTGGCCGGCATCAAATAGTCGGAACCTGTTGCAGTAGCCGCTCGATGACCTGGTCAGCGGTGATGCCCGCGGCCTCGGCCTCGAAGCTGAGCAGCAGGCGGTGGCGCAGAATATCCGGGGCCACCTCCATGACATCATCGGGTGTGACAAAGTCCCTGCCGGAGAGCCATGCGTGGGCGCGGCTGCAGCGGTCCAGGGCAATGGTGGCGCGGGGGCTGGCGCCGAAATCCAGCCAGGATGCCAGCTCGCTGTCGTATTTTGCCGGCTCGCGGGTGGCAATGATTAGCTGGACAATATAGGTCTCTACAGCCTCTACCATCTGCATCGCCAGCACCTGACTGCGGGCCTGGAAGATCTCTTCGCGACTGACGATGCCGGCGGGGCGATTTTCGCCAAGGCTCGCCTCGGATCTGGCCAGGCGCAGAATCTTCGCTTCCGCGCTGGCAGTGGGGTAGGCAAGATTCACCTGCATCAGGAATCGGTCCAACTGGGCCTCAGGCAGCGGATAGGTGCCTTCCTGTTCGATGGGGTTTTGCGTTGCCATCACCAGAAAAAGTTCTGGCAGCGGATAGGTTTTTCGGCCGACACTGATCTGCCGCTCCGCCATGGCTTCCAGCAGCGCTGACTGCACCTTGGCCGGCGCGCGATTGATTTCATCGGCGAGTACCAGATTGTGGAATACCGGGCCCGGCTGAAAATGGAACTCTCCGCTTTCCGGCCGGTAGATGTCGGTTCCGGTGATGTCTGCCGGCAACAGATCCGGGGTGAATTGGACGCGATGGAAATCCCCTTCAATAGCATCGCCAAGGGTCTTGATGGCCTTGGTTTTCGCGAGCCCCGGCGCGCCTTCCACCAGCAGGTGTCCGTCCGCCAGCAGGGCAATCAATATCCGGTTGACCAGGGTCTCCTGGCCAATGATCTGTTGCTCCAGCCAATTGCCGAGGGCGGTGATGCGCTCCCTGACATTCTGATGTGCTTCCATAGTCTCGCTTCTGTTGAGAGTAATCCTGTCTCTGTCCACCCGGTTGGGTATCTATCATCTTGATATATATAGTTGCCGCCAACCGGGCTAGCCGTGATGATTTTAGCGGCACTTGTCGTTTAGACAACAGCTGCCAACTCTTGACCACAGGGTCGGCCCTTGGTTCCCATAGTGCAAAGTGGTAGCGGTGAAATGAATTTCAAGCCTGTGCCTAAGCGACAGGCGAGGGAGAAATAACGTGCTGATGCTTCTGCGGCACGACAAAGTGAGTCTGGGAGGTTCGCTGTGAGTATGGAGACGGTGATTACCGATGACCGCGAAGAGTTGCTCGCACAGGTGAGCGGCTTGATCCGCAAGCGGCTTGGCGACAAGGCCGGACCGGTGGAAGCCTTCGCGGCGCAGTTCCTGCACCAGTATCCGCTCGAGGACCTGGTGGGGCGGCGGCTGGTGGATGTGTATGGCTGTATCTACACCTGGTGGGACTTTATCCAGCAGCGTACCCAGGGCCTGCCAAAAGTGCGGGTGTTGAACCCCCGTCTTGAAGATGACGGATGGGAGTGCTCCCATACCGTGGTGGCGATTCTGCAGCGGGATATGCCGTTTCTGGTGGATTCGGCGCGTATCGAAATCAACCGGCGCGATACGGTGATTCACTCGATCAAGAGCACGGTGATGCAGCTGCGCCGGGACGAGAAGGGGCATCTGACGGAGCTGTTGTCAGCCCTCCACTCCGGTGAGGAGCCGCAGCCCGGCGCGAGCTCCGAGGCGCTGATTTACATCGAGATCAACCGCGACACCTCTGCAGACAATGCGACCGATCTCGGGGCGGCGCTGCGCGATGTGCTTGGCGATGTGGAGCTGGTGGTCGATGACTATGTGCCAATGCTGGATACCTGCAGCGGTATGGAAGACCAGCTGCGTGCCGGTATCGATGCCGGGGACGCCAACCTGCAGGAAGCCTGCGCGTTTATGCAGTGGATGCGCGACGGCAATTTCACTTTCCTCGGTTACCGCGAGTACGAATTCACGGAGGATGGCGACAAGCGCATGCTGCGCGAGGTGGAAGAGCGACGCCTGGGTATCTTCAAGAAGCTGCAGGAAACCGCCGAGCCCACGCCGGAAGGGGCCTTCAATGAGGGCAAGCAGCGGTTTTATTTGGGGCCCAACTACCTCACCTTTGCCAAATCCTCGGTAAAGTCGCGGGTGCACCGCGCCGCTTATTCCGACTATGTGACCATCAAACGCTACGATTCCCGCGGTGAAGTCATCGGAGAATCTGCCTTTATGGGCCTCTACACCTCGCCGGTGTATACCGAGAGCCCGGCCAAAATTCCGATTATCCGCCGCAAGATGGCCTCTGTGATCGAATCCAGCGGCCTTTCGCCCCACAGCCATGATGGCAAGGGCCTGAGGCGCATACTCGATACCTTCCCGCGGGACGAGTTGTTCCAAAGCAGTACCCAGGAGCTGTTTCACACGGTGATGGGTGTGCTGAGCCTGAACGAGCGCGCGCACCTGCGGCTGTTTATGCGTCGCGACCCATTTGGCAAGTTTGTTACCGCCACGGTCTATGTGCCCCGCGAGCAGTTCAACAGTGATGTGCGCGAAGTGATCTGCGAGCACATCGCCAAGGCCATCAACGCCAGGGAATCCGATTTCACCACTTATTTTTCCGAGTCCATCCTCGCCCGGGTTCACTTTGTGTTTCGTGTCGATCCGAGTGAGGCCGTGGATATCGATGTCGCGCGACTGGAGGCGCAGATCGTGGATATTACCCGCTCCTGGGAAGACGTATTTCAGCAGTCGCTGATCGAAAGCCACGGTGAGGAGGAGGGCAACAGGCTCTTCAATATTTTCGGACACGCTTTCCCGGCGGGTTACCGCGAAGACTTCGAACCGCGCATCGCCGTGCAGGATGTCGGTGCCGTGCGGGAACTCACCGCCGATCATCGTGTGGCGATGAGCTTTTACCAACCGGTTGGCGCCGCGCCCGGTAGCCTGCGATTCAAGGTGTTCAACTGGGGCTGCGGTCTCACCCTGTCCGATGTGATTCCGGTGTTGGAGCATCTGGGCCTGCGGGTGATCGGCGAGTTTCCCTACACCATTCGCCCGAAAGCTTCCACGGATGTGTGGATGCACGAGTTTGATCTGGAGTTTGGTCTGCCGACCCGCGTGGATGCACAGGCTTCCCGCGGGATGTTCCAGGACGCTTTCGCGGCCATCTGGAGCGGTGTGGCCGAGAGTGATGCCTTCAACCGCCTGGTGCTGGCGGCGCGCCTCAGCTGGCGCGAAGTCTCCATGCTGCGCGCCTATGCCCGCTATCTGAAACAGACAAAGTTTAGCGCCAGCCAGCCCTATATCGCCGCGACCCTTGCCAACCATGTGGAAATCACCCGCAATCTGGTGGCGCTGTTCCGGGCGATGTTTGACCCGCGCATCAATACCGGCAACAAGACCAGCAGAAAGCAGGATCAGACCCGCGTAGAGCGCCTGATCAAAAAGATCCATGAAGGTCTCGACAGCGTCGACAACCTGAACGAAGACCAGGTGATTCGGCGCTACCTGGAACTGATACTGGCGACCCTGCGCACCAATTTCTTCCAGAACGGTGCCGACGGCGAGCCGAAAGACTACATCTCGATCAAATTCAGCCCGCGGGATATTCCCAACATTCCGGAACCGCGCCCGGAATTCGAGATCTTCGTCTACTCACCCTCGGTCGAAGGGGTGCACCTGCGCGGTGGCAAGGTGGCCCGCGGGGGCCTGCGCTGGTCCGATCGGCTGGAGGATTTCCGTACCGAAATCCTGGGTTTGGTCAAGGCGCAGAACGTCAAAAACGCGGTGATTGTGCCCAGTGGCGCCAAGGGTGGTTTCGTGGTGCGCCAGCCGCCCAGTGACGGCAGCCGCGACGCCATGCTGGAGGCGGGCATCGCCTGCTACCGCACCTTTATCCGCGGCCTGCTGGATATTACCGATAACCTGAAAGAGGGCGAGGTGGTGCCGCCGGAGCAGGTGGTGCGCCGGGACGAGGACGATCCCTACCTGGTGGTGGCGGCGGACAAGGGTACGGCGGCTTTCTCGGATATCGCCAATGGTATTGCGGCCGAGTATGACTTTTGGCTCGGCGACGCCTTTGCCTCCGGCGGCAGTCAGGGTTACGACCACAAGAAAATGGGTATCACCGCCCGCGGCGCCTGGGTGTCGGTACAGCGTCACTTCCGTGAGATGGGCGTGAATGTACAGGAAGAGCCGTTCTCGGTGGTCGGTATCGGCGATATGGCTGGCGATGTCTTCGGTAACGGCATGTTGTTGTCGGAACACATCTGCCTGAAGGGCGCTTTCAACCACCTGCATATCTTTGTGGACCCGACCCCGGACTCAGCAGCCAGCTTCGCGGAGCGCAAGCGCCTGTTTGAATTGCCCCGTTCAAGCTGGGAGGACTATGACCGCAAGCTGATATCCAGAGGCGGTGGCATCTTCGAACGGCGCGCCAAGTCGATTCCCATTACCCCGGAAATGAAAGCGGCGTTTGCGATTGAGGCGGACCAGCTGAACCCCAACGAACTCATCAGCGCCATGCTGCGGGCGCCGGTGGACTTGATCTGGAATGGCGGTATCGGCACCTATGTGAAGGCCGCCAGTGAATCCCATGCTGAAGTGGGGGACAAGTCCAACGATCAGTTGCGGGTCAATGGTTCCGAGTTGTGCGCCAAGGTGTTCGGCGAGGGCGGCAATCTCGGTATGACCCAGCGAGGCCGCATCGAGTTTGCACTGCACGGCGGGCGCTGCAATACGGACTTTATCGACAATGCCGGCGGCGTGGACTGCTCGGACCACGAGGTGAATATCAAGATTCTGCTCGACAAGGTGGTGGCCAATGGCGACCTGACGGGCAAGCAGCGCAACGAGTTACTGGAGGACATGACCGATTCCGTCGCCGAGCTGGTGCTGGACAACAACTACAACCAGACTCAGGCCCTGAGCGTGGCCGAGCATCAGGTGGCCGAGCGCATCGACGAGTACCGCCGCACCATCAACACGCTGGAGTCGGAAGGCCGCCTGCGCCGTTCACTGGAGTTTATTCCCGATAACGAGCAGATCACCGAGCGACTGAATCGCGGACAATACCTGACCCGACCGGAACTCTCGGTGCTGATCTCCTATGTGAAAGTGAAGCTGAAAGAGGAACTGCTGAACGCGGAGATCACTGACAACCCCCGGGTGCAGGAGGCGGTGGAGTCGGCCTTTCCCCCGGAGCTGGTGGCCCGCTATCAGGAGCTGGTCTATGACCATCCCCTGCGACGGCAGATCGTGGCCACACAGGTGGCCAATGAGATGGTCAACAGCATGGGGATCACTTTTTACAATCGTATCAGCGGCGCCACCGGTGCGGATATCAACGCGGTAGCCGCCGCCTATATCAGTGCCCGTGAGGTCTACCGCATGCCGTTGTTCCAGGACCAGGTGGCGGCACTGGACTACAAGGTGCCGGCGCAACTGCAGATCGAACTGTTAAACGGCATGATCGGCAGGGTGCGCCGCGCGACCCGCTGGTTTATCCGCAACCGTCGACTGGATCTGGACCCCGCCCGCGAGCAGGAGCAGTTTGGCGCGTCGGTGCAGCGAGTGATCAAGGCGCTGCCCGATGTGCTCTGTGGTGAACCCCGCCGCGACTGGGAAAGGCGCTATCGCAACCTGCTGGAAGCCAATGTCCCGGAAGAGCTGGCGCTGCTGGCGGCGTCTCCGACCTACCTGTTCTCCGCCCTGGGGGTTTCCGAGTCCGCCCGCGCCAGTGAGCGACCGGTAGAGGAGGTGGCTCGGGTCTACTTTGGGCTTGCGGATTTACTGGACCTGTCCTGGTTTGGTTTCCAGATCATCGATCTGCCGGTGGAGAGTTTCTGGCAGGCGCAGGCCCGGGAGACCAGCATGGACGACCTGGATGCCCAACTGGCCAGTCTCGCCGTCAATATACTGCGCCTTTCGGCGGAGTCGGGGTTGGATGCCGATGGCGCAATGGAGGGCTGGAGCGTTATCATGGCGCCCGCTCTGCAGCGCTGGAATGGGGTTCTTGCTGAAATCAAGGCTTCGTCCACCAGCGATTTCGCCATGTTCACCGTGGCGCTGCGGGAACTGATGTATCTGGCCAACGCCACGGCGGACCTGCAGTCTCTGGCGGAATCCTGATGTGATTTCCGGCCTGCGGGCCGGAGACTCTGTGCGAGTGAAAGACTGCGAGAGTGAAAGATAAAGGAACACCATGTATTCGACCCTGCGAAAAGCCCTTTTTGCGCTCGACCCGGAGCGTGCCCACCACCTGACGATCGATGGCATTGGCGCTGCGGAGCGACTGGGGCTGATGTCTCTGCTGACAAAGCCAGTGGCCGATGACCCGGTGGAGCTGATGGGGCTGACGCTGCCGAATCCGGTGGGGCTCGCCGCGGGGCTGGACAAGAATGCCCAGGCCTTTAACGGCCTGGGTGCTCTGGGCTTCGGTTTTGTCGAGGTGGGAACGGTCACCCCGCGGCCACAGCCTGGCAATCCGTTACCGCGGCTTTTCCGCCTGGAAGAAGCGCAGGCCATCATCAACCGCATGGGTTTTAACAACGAGGGTGTCGACTACCTGGTAAACCGGGTGCGTCGTCGCCGTTACGGCGGTGTGCTCGGCATTAATGTCGGTAAGAATTTCGATACGCCGGCAGAAAAAGCCGCGGACGATTACTGCCTCTGCATGGAGAAGGTTTACCCCTACGCGGATTACATTACCGCCAATGTCTCCTCGCCGAACACCAAAGGCCTGCGGGATCTGCAATTTGGTGACAGCCTAAATCGCCTGCTGGAAAGGCTCAAAGAAAAGCAGCGGCAACTTGCCGCCTCCAGTGAGCGCTATGTTCCGCTGGCTGTGAAAATCGCTCCGGATATGGATGCGGAGGCCATCGCCCAGGTCGCACAGGCGCTGCGCAGCTATGAGATCGATGGCGTGATCGCCACCAATACCACCATCGACAAGTCGGCGGTAGAAAAACTCCCCCACGGCGACGAGCAGGGTGGCCTCAGTGGCAAGCCACTGCGGGAAAAGTCCACCTGGGTTATCCGCCAGTTGGCGCAGGCGCTTGACGGTGCCTTGCCCATCATCGGTGTCGGTGGGATTACCGACGGGGAAAGCGCCGCGGAGAAAGTTCGTGCCGGTGCGACAGCGGTACAGATTTATACCGGTCTGATCTATCGGGGCCCGGAACTGGTCCGCGAAGCCGCAGACGCCATTGCCCTTGCACGTCGTGAGAAGGCGGAAAGCTGAGTTCCGGAATATTCCGGGGGTGCTTGGCGATGTACGTCACTCCAGTTGACGCTGAAGCTGAAACAGTAGTGTGAAAGGAGCAGCTGCTTTCGGGGGCGTACCCGGCTGAGAGCAGGAGGGTGCACTGCCCGGAGGTTCATCATCGTATCGCGAACCGCGAACCGCGAACCGCGAACCGCGAACCGCGAACCGCGAACCGCAAGACAAACATAGGCCGGCAATGTGCCGGCCATAAGGTGACCCGGGGGTGGCTAGACCGTGCGCCACCCATCGGGATGATGGTTCTCTGCGGAAAAAGTGCGATAGCTTTCCAGTTTCTGTGCCTTGGCAGACGCCTTAAATCCGTTCCAGTAGTCCTCACGCCCTTCGCGCCAGCCATTCATCCACTCCTGGTGGAGAGGTCCATCCACGTAAGGACAGAGGTTCTGAGCTTTGTTTTCTGACGCGGCCTGATAACCTTTGCAAAAGGCTCTCTCCCACTGGTTGCGTTTTTGGCGTTTCATCGAATGGGCACCTCGCTGAAGCCGGATGGCTTTGTGGTTTTGTGAGCTGGTTGTCTGTGCGGGCGGAGAGGAAAGGTGTCTCCCACCCCTCAGGTGGTTGAGTGTCTTCTCTAGTTTGGGCTCTATCCTGGGTTCTAACTTGGACTCTAACCTGGACTTGGAGCTTGGTGAAGGGTCTGGTCGCCTTAACTGCCGCCCCAGTTCATAGCATATGGTGGCTGCACGGCGATCGGAAAACCTGAGCGGAGAGACTGTCGTATCGCCACCTATGCCGATGCGGTTGCGGCGGACTGGGCTGATTTAATCAGTAGAGCAGACACCGGCAAGGGTGTGAACGATCGCTTTGGTCTGAGACTGACCTTTTATAGAAACAAACTGTATAGACCGGTGACCGAATCACCGAAATTTCGGCCACTGCCACTGTAAGTGAGAAAACCTTGAGAAACTGCGAAATGACCGAAAGCCAGCAGCTGGACTTCACTGCTACCTGCCCGAAGGGGCTGGAACCTCTGCTGGCCCAGGAGTTGGGTGAACTTGGTGGGGTTGTTACCCGTGAACAGCCGGCCGCGATTCACTTTAGCGGCACCCTGGCCGTGGCCTACCGAGCCTGCCTGTGGAGCCGGCTGGCGAACCGGATTCTGTTGCGCCTGGCCCACGAGAAAATCGCAGATGCCGAAGATCTCTACAGGGTTGTGGCGGCGCTGCCCTGGGAGGCGCATATCAGCCCCAGCGGCAAGCTCTGGGTGCAGTTTTCCGGTACTAATCGGGAGATCCGCAACAGCCAGTTTGGCGCCCAGAAAGCCAAAGATGCCATTGTCGACCGGTTGCGGCAACAGTCCGGAACTCGCCCGCTGGTTGAGCGTGACAACCCGGATCTGTCGGTGGTCCTGCGCCTTCACCGCGATCAACTCGATGTCTCCATCGACCTCAGTGGCGAGAGCCTGCACCGCCGTGGGTATCGCACCCATATCGGCGCAGCGCCACTCAAGGAGAATCTTGCCGCCGCGCTGCTGCTGCGCTGCGGCTGGCCGGAGATCGCCGCTGAGGGTGGCGCATTGCTGGATCCGATGTGTGGATCCGGCACGATTCTGATCGAGGGTGCCCTGATGGCTGCGGACTGCGCACCGGGCCTGTTGCGGGAGAGTTTTGGCTTTGAACGCTGGCTCAATCATCAGAACGATATCTGGCTGGAGTTGAGGGAGGAGGCGCTGGAGCGCCGCGCCGCAGGCCTGGCACGACAGCTGCCGGAGATTCGCGGGTACGATGGGGATGCCAAGGTGCTGTTTGCTGCAGAGGCCAATATCCGTCGCGCCGGCCTGGAGAAGCATGTTCGCGTCAGCTGCCGGCCGGTGGCCGCTTTTAAGATTCCCAGCCACCGTCCGGTGGAGCGTGGTTTGGTGCTGACCAACCCGCCATATGGTGAGCGACTTGGTGAGCAGGAGGCGCTGCGCGAGACTTACGCGGAGTTGGGGCGGCAGCTCAAGCAGGAATTTCCCGGTTGGCTGGTGGGGATTTTCACCGGCAACCCGGAGCTTGGCTTTTCCACCGGGCTGCGCTCACATAAACAGTACCAGCTGTTCAATGGCAGTATTCCCAGCCAGTTACTGCTATTCCGGGTGCGGGAGCAGGGCGATGAGGGGGCGGGCAGGGAGCCCCGCGCGCTCTCTGAAGAGGCGCAGATGGTGGCAAACCGCTTGCGCAAGAACCTGCGCACCACCGGCAAGTGGGCTGCTAGAAATGACATTACCTGTTATAGGCTTTACGACGCCGATTTGCCGGAATACGCCGCAGCCGTGGATATTTATCGCTCTGTGGAAGGGAGCGTTGAAGGGAGCTTAGCAGGAAGCTTAGAAGGAAGCGTTTTTGCCCACGTGCAGGAATATCGGCCGCCGGCCAAAATCGATGAAAACAAGGCCCGGGGTCGCCTGCGGGATCTGGTGCGCGCGGTGTGCGCAGTGCTAGAAGTTCCTATGGCAAATGTCAGTATCAAGGAGCGCCGACGCCTGAGCCATAAGGCCGGTGGCAACAAGCCGAGCCAATATCAGAAGCGGGGCGATGCCAGGGGCGAACGCAGCTTCTGGGTCAGAGAGTACGCTGCGGAGCTGGAGGTTGACCTCTGGACCTACCTCGACACCGGGGTTTTTCTTGACCACCGTCCAGTGCGGAAATATCTGCACAAGCTGGCAAATGGCAAGAAATTCCTCAACCTGTTTTGCTATACCGCGACGGCGACAGTACAGGCGGCCTTAGGGGGCGCGACGCAAAGCACCAGTGTGGATATGTCAAAAACCTACCAGGCCTGGGCTGCGCGCAACTTTCGCCGCAATGGGCTGGATGCCTATAGCCACCAGTTGGTGGAGGCCGACTGCCTGCAGTGGCTGACCTCTGCACAGCAGAATCGCCGCAGCCATTACGATCTGATTTTCCTCGATCCGCCGAGCTTTTCCAATTCGGCCAAAATGCACGGTGTGCTGGATATTCAGCGGGATCATGCGGATTTGATCAGGCAGTGTATGGTACTGCTAGCTCCGGGCGGGGCTCTGGTTTTCTCCAACAACCTGCGAACATTCAAAATGGACGCGGCTGTCCTCGAGGCTTTCCAGGTACAGAATCTTTCCGGGGAATTACTGGACCGGGATTTTCACCGCAATCCGAAAATTCACAATGTATGGCGGATCGAAGCTAAAGAGTGAAGTCGGGGCTGGGTGTTGTAGAGCGACCCTGTCGATGGCTGGTGAAGCTATCGGCCAGCAATAGGGTATTGGCTATAGAAACTGGGGCAAGCAACAGGGGATAGTAACTGGGAACTGGGAACTGGGAACTGGGAACTGGGAACTGGGAACTGGGAACTGGGAACTGGAAACTGGGGGCGGTAAATAGGAACGGTAAATAGCAACCGGAAATATAAACCAAGAGTTGAAACCGGGAGTTGACCCGAATGGACGCGGCAATCTCACTCAAAGGGGTTGCCGCCCGCTTGTCGTGTTGGGGGAGTGCTCATTGCTACTCCAGTGACAGCGTCCACGCTGATGCTTTTTAACACGACTTCCCTTGACACGACTGCCTTTAGCGCGGCCCCTCCAGCGCGGCACTCTCCAGAACAGCACCCTCAAACACAGCACTCTTTAATACGGCGCTGTTTAACCGAACCCTCCTTGTTGCAGGGCTCACCTTGCCGCGGCAATAAACTCAGTCCAGCTCCATCACGACACGGAAGCCGATATCTGTGGACAGTGTCTTCTGGCTGAGTCCCTTGCGGAAATCCGCACTTACATTGCTCAGTCGATCCCGCATGGAACCACCTTTGACGACCCGCAGGTTGCAGTTGCTCATCAGTACCGGTCCGCCGTCGCGACGAGCTCGGCTGTGGTCTCCCTGGTGGCAGTCCTCTACCCATTCGGCGACATTGCCTGCGGTGTCGTGCAGGCCGAAACCGTTGGCGGGGAAGCTGCCGACGGGTGCGCTGCGGGCAGTAAACAGCGTGACAAACTCGCTGTCGCAACCGCGGCGGCAGTTTGCCTTGCCAGCCGCCTCCTCATTGCCCCACCAGAAAGGCGCGGACAATCCGGCGCGGGCCGCATATTCCCACTCGGCCTCGCTGGGCAGTCGGTAGCTTTTGCCGGTCTGGCTGGAGAGCCAGCGCGCGTATGCGCGGGCATCTTCCCAGTTCACATTAATGACCGGGCGATCGCCACGGCCCCAGCCGCTGTCACCGGGCAGGGCGGCGCCAGTGGCCTCCGCAAAGCGGTCGTATTGGTCGAAGGTGATTTCGTGGCTTGAAATGGCAAATGGCTCTGCAATCCGGATTTGCTGTTCCGGGCTTGCTGAGGGTCGCTTATTGTTGCCCATGACATAGCGGCCCGACTTCACCACGACCATTTCCGGCCCGCGTCCTCCGTCAGCGAGGCGGCTGCGCAGGGTGGTGCCGGGGGCATAACCGCGTTTCAATGTAACCTGCAGCGTCACATCACTGTCGGAGAGCGTGATCCAGCGCCGATAGCTACGATAGCCGGGCTTGCTGACCTCCACATCATATCTGCCGGGTTCAAGGGTCATGCCATCGCGGTATCGGGGGGCAATATTCATGATGCGCACCCGGGCACTGCTGGGTTGGGTCTTCACGCTTAACCTGGGCAGCTGTGGTGTTGGCTCTTCCTCTGTGGCGTTGGCCTGCCCTTGAGCCGTAGTTGCACCCGAGGCATTGGCGGTTACAGCCGTCAAAAGTTGCCCCGCAGCAAGGTCTGGTTCGTCTGCTGTGCCCGCTAAGCGTGACACTTGGTCCGGAAGCTGGTTTTCGCCACTTGCGCCTTTGGCCGGGGGTGTGCCTAAAGCCGCAAAATCAGCCCCCGGCGTTGCCATTTGGGCGTTGTTATTGCCATTACGCTGGGAAGCGAAGGGGACAGCTGTTGTCTCGGAACTTTTGCCTGTTACGTCAGCCTGGGAGGCTGCTCCAGTGATTTGCGGCCACTGCCAAGTAAAGCCGGAACTGGTGAGCCCGTAGAGTACAGCCGAAAGCATGAGCAAGCTCAGCGCCACACCAGTGGCCAGCCATTGGCGGCGTTTACGCTGTGGGGCCCGCTCAATCACATGCTGGATGCGCATGATGGTGTCTTGTTGCGTTCGCGAGTGAGAGCGCTCCAGGGGTTTGTCGCGCAGCTGAGCCCAACTCGTTGCCCATTTGTCCAAAAAACTACCCCACAGGGCCATCAGCAGGGCTCGCATCAAGCTGGACGCGCCCACAGACGGAGTGCTGGGTTTGGCCGCCTGCGAGGAGGTGCGTTTACCGGCAAGGGCGGCCAGCAGCTGATCGATGGCATCCACCACTTCCTGCCCACGCTGAAAACGTTTGGCGGGGTCCTTGGCCAGCAGCCGGTTTATCAACCTCTGAAACAGGGAGTAGCGTGGGGGCAGCTTCGGGATCGGGTCGTTCAGATGCTTAATGGCGATGGCCACAGCTTCATCGGCCTGAAAAGGGACGGTGCTCGTGAGCATTTCATAAAACACGATCCCGAGGCTGTAGAGGTCCGCACGACCATCGATACTCGCTCCGCGGGCCTGTTCGGGGCTCATGTAGTGGGGTGTGCCCACAACCATGCCGGTATTGGTCATTCGCGTGGTGCGGGCGAGAGCCCGGGCAACACCGAAGTCAGTCAGGACAGCGGTGCCGTCTTCGCGAAAAATAATGTTTTCCGGTTTCAGGTCGCGGTGGATATAGCCTTTGAGGTGGGCGTGATCCAGAGCCAGCGCAATCTGCCGGGTCACCCGCAGGGCGGCAATGGGGTTCATGGGCCCCTTTTGCAGTTTGTCGGCGACGGAACCACCGGCCATGTAATCCATGGCGATATAGTTGAGGCTGCGGTAGCGCCCAATATCATGCACGGCAACAATATTGGGGTGGGATAGCTGGCCGACGATATTGGCTTCCCTCTGGAAGCGTTCGCTGAAGATTGGATCAGCATTGAGGGCCGGCGACATGACCTTGAGGGCGACCTGACGCCCAACACTGCGCTGAACGGCCAGGTAAACCGTGGACATGCCGCCCTGATTAATCTTTTTCAGGATGCGATAGCCGGGGATTGCCAGGGATGCACTGCCGCTGCTGACTACTTCCATTGAATCCTTCCCCGAGTCAGAGTGAGCCGGCCAGCCAGGCGGCCAGCGAGACGGAGAGGATCAGAAGGATAACTGCACTGAGCACCACTGTCAGGGTGCCGCCGGGCAACAGGCGGGACCACCTGCCCCGGGGGGCAGAGCTGCGGGTAAATGGCCAGGCTCGTTCGCTTTGCTGTTGCTGCGGGGCGTCGATCAACTGTACTGTGATGTTGTCCTTGCCGCCGGCATCGAGTGCGGCGGCAATCAGCAGGTCCACAGCGCGACGGTTGTCGGGGTTGTCGGCCAGAATGCGGCAGATTTCCTCGGCGGTTACTTCGGTGCTGAGCCCATCGCTACACAGCAGCAGGCGCTGCCCCGGCTGCCAGAGCGCCGAGACGCGATCGATTTCCAGCTGTGGATTTGTGCTGCCACCGATGCAGCGTGTGATGACATGGCGGTTCGGGTGGCTGGCGGCTTCCTTGCTGTTGATCGCACCAGAGTCCACCAGCATCTGAACGTAGGAGTGATCGATGGTGAGCTGTTTAAGCTGCCCGCCGCCATGTTCGTTGGGTGTGAAGGCATAGGCGCGACTGTCCCCGACCCAGTAAATATGAAAATAGGCACCGTCTTCAGCGAGCACCACGGCGGTCGATCCCATATTGGCTGAGTTGAGTTCGTCACCGAGAAGGAGGGCGTGGGCGCGCTGCAGGGCGCGTTCATAGTGTTGGTCGGTGACGGCGGAGCGCTGAACCTCATCCACCACGGTCATGCTGGCAATTTCGCCGGCCTGATGCCCTCCGAGTCCATCTGCAACAACCCATACCCCCCGCTCCTCATCAGACCAGAGGGCATCCTCGTTCTGTTCGCGCTTATAGCCGGGGTGGGTGGCGCCCGCACTCCGGCTGGGGGGAGTGGCGCGCTGGACGCTTCCTCTGTGCCGCGATCTTTCGCGTACGTTGGCTTCACTCACGGGGGTGCAGCTACCTTTTTATTCTGATTTATGCGGTTGGCACAACGGGCAATCCAGTGCAAAGTCGTCAGCCTCTTTAGGCGATTATCTATGCGACTATCCGCGCTCCCGCAGGGTTATGTTTTCAGGCCTTGTGGCCAGAATGGCCAGATCTGAGGCACAATTTCCCGTCGGTCTGTTGCGATTGTACTGAGTTGTGCATACTAATGTCAGCAGGTTATGCAGCCTGCAAACCGAGTCACACGTTAACCAAAATTAGCGTGATAAAATAGTTTTTCAGAATAATAATGCGCAATATCAGGCGAGCTCCTGAGGCAGTCTGGCACCGGAACAAGCTGGCAACCGAGCATTTATGCCATGGTTTCAGCCTTGTTTCCCACTTATCAGCGGTCAGCGCGCTACTGAGTATTGTCAGTTTTGTGAATATTGAGGGTTCCATGCTTGGGCAGCCCGTTCAAGGACAATGTTTCCATGTTTAAACTTTGTGATCTCAAAGACGTCAGTCAAAGTGTATGGCTGGTGGCGCCCAGGGTAACCATTGGGCGCGCCGGCAGCTGTGACTTTACTGTTGCTGATGACTCAGTGGCTAAATTACAGGCGGAAATACTGGTTGAAGGCGATGCGCTGACTTTGAACAACCTTGCCGGTAGTGGTGTCCTTGCCGTCAACGGCCTGCCTGTGGACAGCAGTTGTCCGCTCAAGCTCAATGACAAAGTCAGCGTTGGCAGCAGGACCCTCGGGATCATCGATCCTAAGGTGACCCGCCTCAAGGCCTCGAGCTCTGCGGCCACCGTCGCCTGGGCTCTGCGTGCCAACCACCCGGCGATCGCCGGCAAGGTTTATCCGGTGCGGGAGACAACGGTTGTCGGCCGCTCCGATGACTGTGATATCACGTTTTCTCTTTCCCATTTATCGCGGCGACACGCCAGGCTCGACATCCGTGACGGGCTGCTGTTCGTTTCCGACCTTGGCTCGGCCAATGGCACCTATCTGAACAACAAGCGCGTGATTGAGACGCGGGTGCGGCGCGGCGACGAGCTGCGTTTCGATACCCTCAGTTTCAGCGTGGTGGGTCCGGCCGACGACCTGAATCAAACCACGATTAGACCGGCTCTCACTGTGCCTCAAGGGGCCGGTGCCGCAGCTTCGGAGGTTGAGGCCAAGGTCCGCGACCGGTCGGCTGCCGCTGCTGAACGTGCCCCCGTTGCCACTGATACCACCCGGGAGCGGCAGCGCATGGCCGACGGCGCGGAGGTTGCGGAAAGGGGCCAGGGGATATTGCTTTGGGTGGGCCTGTTGACGGCGGCCGCGGTGGTTACCGGTTATTTCTGGGCTCGCTGGCAGGGCATCCTGTGAGCACATGGCGGTTGAGCTGATTCTTTACACTACCTTGGGTTGCACCCTGTGCGAAAAGGCCAAGCCAGAGATCTGGCCGGTGGTGGAGATGTTCGGCCTGCGGCTCAGGCAGGTCGACATCGCCGAGGACGATGAGCTGATGGAAAGATTTTCCCGTTCTATTCCTGTGGTTGGCCTCGGTGATCCGGAAGATACCTGCCCCTGGCCGTTCACCCGTACGCAGCTGGCGGAATGGGTTTCCACCCGCCTTTAAGGGGTTTGTGATCTGAACTCGGACCCGAATCAAGCCAGAGACGCTTCACGCCAGCCTTGGGTTCAAGCCACAACCGCCTTAATCCTGTCGCCTTAACCCAGTCGCCTTAATCCAGAGCCCATGGAGACCTGGGGTGCGGGCCTTCTGGCGCTTTTTATCTTTGGGCTCTGGCGCTAGCGTTGATACCGTATGAACTTCCCCCGCATTTTCTCACTTGTCCCACCATTTCCCCTCACTTACCCCTCGCTGCCCCTTAGTGGTTAATGGCCACTGGCCCGGCTTTTTCCTTGTTTTTTCTTGCGGTTTTCACAGCCGGGTGGCGGCCTCATTCTCCCGCAGTAGCGGCAGGCTGGCCCCACTTCGGTAGGCGTAGATCACGCTGTAGGCGAGCACGTTTTGCACGTAGTGGCGAGTTTCTCGGTAGGGGATGGTCTCGATCCAAATGTCGTAGGGCAGCTGCTGGCGCGTTTCCCGGAGCCACTGGGCAACCCGGGTGGGACCAGCATTGTAGGCTGCGGCGGCGAGAATGCGATTGTTGTCAAAGCGGTTGAGCAGGGTGCTGAGGTAAAAACCGCCCAGTGCAATGTTGGTACTTGGGCTCAGTAGATCCCAGTTGCGCCGGAACGGTACGCCAGCGCGGCGGGCGGTGGCGCGGGCGGTGGAGGGCAGCAGTTGCATCAGGCCAAGAGCGCCGGCGCCGGATTTGGCGTCATGACTGAAGTGGCTCTCCTGACGCGCCACGGCGTAAATGAGATACGGGTCCAGTGTGGACTCTTTGCCTATCCGCTGGCTTACATCGGTGACGATATCGGAGAAAGCGAGGGGGAAGCGTAATTCCAAATCATCGAGGTAGTCCGCGGCAAGCACGGAACGGATGGACTTGTGATGCCAGCCCCAGTTGCTGGCTAGTCTCCCTGCGGCAAGCAGCTCCGTGGGGCTCATGCCTCGGGTGGCGTAGTCCCACTCCCTGCGTGCATGGTATAGCTCGCCAAGAGCCTGTAGTTCGCGGGCTCTAAGCATCGCCGGGCGCGCGGCCATCTCTTCTACCGCCAGGGGGGGGATGGGGGCGGGCCGGTCGACGAAGCTGTAGTTTTGTCCCAGAGTGTCGGCGGCCAGGAAGCCATAGTAGCTGCGTTGCTGTGCGGCTTGGCGGTAAAGCCCTGCGGCCTCTTCGTTGCGCGAGGGGCCGTGTCGCTCTTCAAGGATGCGTGCGCGCCAGTAGAGCCAGCGCTCGTGATTGCGCGCCTTCTCCGGCAATTGGTCGATCCAGAATTCCATCTGTGCCCAGTTTTGTTCGCGCAGGGCCTGTCGCGCCAACCATTCGATGGTGCGCTCGTCGGAAAAGTTTTCGCTCTCCTGAATCAGCTGTTGAAGTGCTGCCAGATTGTTCCGCCGGGCGAACTGTAATGCCACGTCCCGCAGGAAAGACTGGCGCTCGAAATCTTCAAACAGGTAGCCCGCGTCATAGTGATGCCAGGCTGCGAGCGCATTGCTGGCGCTCTCTGCCGCCAGTCTGCGCAGGCCATGGAGGGCGATTTGCCGGTATTCGGGTTTGCCCTTGAGGAAGCGTTGATGCTCCAGGAGTTGCTCTGGCGAGTGGTGCACCGAGCGGGCCAGTGCCGCCAGTTGTGCCTGTTCATTGCTCATCTTGCTCGAAATGTATTGCGCCAGGTCCAGATTGCCGGCCGCTAGGGTGAGCATGTGGCGCCGCCAGGCCAGATCGTCGGTAAGGCCGCCATCGCGAATCCAGCGGGCAAAAACCGGGTCGCACTCTTCAGCCTGTGAGTGGCCAACTAGCCACAGTTTTCCAGTCAGGCGGTTGGCCTCGGTCTGGTCTCCGTGACGGGACAGGGCATCAGCGTAATAGCACTGCAGAGAGGCGCGATGGATTTTCTCCCCATCGTAGTACTTCAGAAAAGCACGGAACCTTTGGCGGCTGCCCAGCTCCTGGAGCACTTTGATTCGCACCCAGTCGCCAATGGCCGTTTCGCGGTATTTGTGCAGGAACTGGTCGATCTCGTTGTAGGGCAGTGACGAGAGTTTCTGGCTGAGCGCCCAGTAGTCTAGATAGGGCAATAAAGGGTGGCCGGACAGCTCCGTCTTGAGCTGTTCGAGCGTTTTTGAGTCCCCCTGCGCAATGGCAAGGCGGGCACTTTGGAGTTGTTGGCGCTGGCCGATGGCGTTTTCGGTGCCTGGGCTCGCGGCGGCGCTGGCACCGACGGGCCGGCCCAAAAAGAGGAGCAGGGCTAACAGCAGCGCGAATCCCTTTGCGTCAATCGACATACAAGTCACCCGATTGAAAACTCGCGTAAAGCAAATTTACCAATACAGCGAGATCAAAACTACGTAAAATTCCGCTTTTACGTGTGACCGGGAGCGCGTATGCAGCCGTGCACAGTGGCGCTAATGCGGGCTCCGGGCAAACTGAATTGTAGTTGTGTTTTATGCTCCAGTTAGACAATGTCGGGCTTCGCTATGGCACTCAGGTGCTGGCGGAAGGGGTCTCTGCCAAGGTGGAGAAAGGGGACCGTATCTGCCTTGTAGGGCGAAATGGTGAGGGCAAGTCGAGCCTTCTGCGCCTTATCAGCGGGGAAATTGATGCCGATGACGGTGAGGTCATCCGCGCTGCAGGCGTTCGTCTGGCCACCCTGGAACAGGAGCTGCCCTCTGACTGCCGGGATACCGTTTATGAATATGTGGCCGGCGGCCTCGGAGAGATTGGCCGGCACCTGGCCGCCTATCGTGAAGTTCCTGATGAGGCCACTCAGGAACGCATTGAGGCTGCCCATGGCTGGGAGCTGATGCCGCGTATCGACAGTATTATCGATCGCCTCGACCTGGATGAAACGGCTTTGGTTGCCGACCTTTCCGGCGGTTGGCAGCGGCGCGCGGCACTGGCGCGGGCACTGGTCACCGAGCCGGATCTGCTTATTCTGGATGAGCCTACCAACCACCTGGACATCACCGCGGTTGAATGGCTCGAGAACTTCCTGGCCAGCTTCAATGGCGCCTTGCTTTTTGTCACCCACGACCGGGCCCTGGCCCAGCGCCTGGCGACCTCTGTCTGGGATCTGGATCGCGGCCACCTCCGTGTCTTCAAGTGCCCCTTTGATCGCTACCAGCAGGAAAAGGAGCAGCTGCTTGAAGAGGAAGCGCGCCACGAAGCGCTTTTTGACAAAAAGCTCGCCCAGGAAGAAGCCTGGATACGACAGGGCATCAAGGCCAGGCGTACCCGCAATGAGGGGCGGGTAAGGGCGCTGGAGTCCCTGCGTCGCCAGCGCGAGTCGCGGCGCAATCGCCAGGGTACAGCCCGTATGGCGCTGGACGCCGGTGAACGCTCGGGTAAGCTGGTGGCAGAGCTCAAGGATGTCTCCTTCGCCTACCTTGGGGCTGCTGGTGATAAAGCCGGCAACAGTGCTGTTAACAGCAGTGCCACAAAGTACCTGATACGCGATCTCTCCTATACCCTGATGCGTGGCGACAAGGTGGGCTTAATTGGCCCTAATGGCGTTGGCAAGAGCACGCTGATTCGTTTGCTATTGGGGGAGCTGCAGCCGCAGTCCGGCTCTATCCGACTTGGCACTAAACAGCAGATTGCCTATTTCGACCAGCGCCGGGACCAGCTCAACCCGGAGCTCACGGTGGTGGATAACATAGCTGAGGGTCGCGACAGCGTGACGGTGGGTGGGCGCAGCCGTCATATTATGTCTTATCTGTCGGATTTCCTGTTCAGCGGCGTCAAGGCAAGGACCCCGGTGGGAGCGCTGAGTGGTGGCGAGCGCAACCGGGCACTACTGGCAAAGCTGTTCAGCCAGCCCGCGAACATACTGGTTCTCGACGAGCCAACCAATGATCTCGATGTGGAAACACTCGAGTTGCTGGAACAGCTGCTGCTGGACTTCTCCGGTACGGTGTTGCTGGTCAGCCATGACCGCGCTTTTCTCGATAATGTGGTGGATTCATGCCTTGCGTTTGAGGGGGATGGCGTGGTGCGCGAATATGTCGGTGGCTATGCCGATTTTCTGCGACAGGGTGGTCGTTTCTCCACCGATGAGGAGGGTGGCCAGGCTCCGTCGAATAAGAGCGATGACGACCAGTCTTCTTCTGGCGCGCAATTAAAAGGCCAGCCTGTAGAGAGCGAACAGGATGGCGCCAAGCCGGCACAGAAGAAAAAGCTTAGCTACAAGCTGCAGCGCGAACTGGATAGCTTGCCGGCAAGAATCGAGTCGCTGGAGGGTGAGATTGCACTGATTGAATCAGAGGTGAGCCAACCGACCTTCTATGGACAGGACCCGGCAGCCGTCGAGGCGAGGCTCAAGCAGCTTTCGGATCTGCAGGCCGAACTGGAGGCAGCCTTCGAGCGTTGGGCTGAGCTGGATAGCGATTCCTGAGCCCGCGCCTGCTCCTCCCTCAGCCTGCCAAAGCGACTGAGATAGTGAGCGCGGCAATATTGCCGGGTCAGGGCCGCTTCTCAGTTATGCCTGGCTTGAGTTAGCAGCTTATGGTGCCTGTTCCCGCTAACTTTCCAGGGGTCGACCAAGTGCCACCTCTGATCCCGGATGCATGATCGGAGATTTTCCAAGCGGCTTGTCCCGTCTCCGGTCTCCCATCTCCCATCGATTTTCCCATTGGCTTGCCAAGTACTTTACTGGCGCCCCCAGGCCTCCTGGCGGATTCCCTTCTGCCCGGGGGTATGCCGCTGTGCGCGGAAGTGCTCCTGTGCGGGCGTCAGTCTGAGTGTACGCGGACAGCCAGTACGTCACAGCCGGCGCCGTGCAGCACTCCGTTGGCGGTGGAACCGAGCAAAAGCGCAAGGCCGTGCCGGCCGTGGCTGCCTATGACAACAAGGTCGGAATTCAGCTCCTCTGCAAGCCGGTGAATTTCGCCCGCCGGCTGGCCGAGCACAACGCGCTGGCGGTCTTCGGGGACGCCGAATTTCGCTCCCGCCTTGCCCAGCTGCTCTTTCGCCTGTGTCTGCAGTTGCTCCTGCACCTCGGACAGGTCCATCGGAATGTCTCCGCCATAGGCAAAAGTCAGGGGTTCGATTACGTGCGTGAGGGACAGCTCGGCACCGAATACCTTTGCCATTTCCCCAGCCTTGTCCAGCACTTGTGAGGATTCATCCGAAAGGTCCAAGGCAACCAGAATGCGCTTGTAATTCGCCATGAGCACGCTTCTCCTTTTCTGTTGTCATTTCTATTGTCGCGTTGACAGTGGCCGGTAAGATCACAATGAGTCTACTGTAAAAAAAATCAATTGACAGGACCGGCGCACCGCAAAGCACAATGGGCGCCATAATCTTCGCGCAAGGATCCGCTCATGTCGGCATGGCTCCCCCTTCTTATTATTGTTTTCGCGGTTGCCCTGGTGGTCGGGCCGGTGATGTGGATGAAGCCCAGTGATCGCGACCGCAAGCTGGCTGGGCTCCGGCAGCGCGCGATTCGGGCCGGCATGACCGTTAAGATGAAACCCCTGCCTGCGGTACTGGGTAGCGGGACTGCGGCGGTTTACTTTAACCGCTGGGAAGATCCGCGCAGGCTGGATGTGGGGTGGAATCTGGAGTTGCAGCGCATGACTCACGACCTGCATTTTTACGATCGTTGGGACTGGGTTGGCAAGCCCGCACCAAAAGCCGCGTGGCCACTGATCCGTGACCTGCTGCAGCGGCTTCCCGAAGATGCCTGTGGCGTTCAAAGTACTAACGGCGGCTTGGGTGTCCAGTGGCAGGAGCGCAGCGGCGACAGGGGCTTTGAGGCGCTTAGCCAGTCGCTGACGCGATTGCTGCCAGAGATAGAGGAGGCGATTCGCCAGCCCGCTGGTCGCTCCAATGTGGGCAGGGGAGATGGCGGTTTAGATAATGGCGATGCAGATGATGATGGGGGTAGCCGTTGAGAGGCCCTTCGCGAGAACCCGTAAAAGAGCAGTGGAGAGCAGTGGAGAGCAGTGCAGAGGGTAGCGACCCTCCCGGTCAACGCTCTTTTTGGGCGCTCATCAAGTTCCAGCCACAAGCCATCCTGTGCGCCTCATCAGGCCGGGGAAAAGGCCACCTGGCGACGCTGAAAGACATGGCCAAGTCGCTCCAGAGAGCCGAAAATCGACCCCATTGAAAGGGAATTTTTTCCCCTTCCGCTTGACCCGACTGGGGGCGGAGCTTATATATTCGCGCATCGCAGCGCTCACAGTCATCGTTTTCCGAGGGCTGCAGGCAGTAGAAAACTTCTTAGAATTCAAGGTCTTATGGGTAAATCACTGGTTATTGTCGAATCACCGGCCAAGGCGAAAACGATCAATAAATACCTCGGCAAGGACTTCGTAGTGAAGTCCAGCGTGGGCCATATTCGCGACCTGCCCACTGCCGGCAGCAATAAACAACCAGTCGACCCTAAGGAGCGGGCGCGCAAGGCGGCTGAGACTCGCAAGCTCTCTCCGGAAGAGAAAGAGAAGTACAAGCGCAGGAAAAGTCGCGAGCAGCTGATCAAGCGTATGGGAATTGACCCGGATCACGACTGGGCAGCCCACTACGAAATCCTTCCCGGAAAGGAGAAGGTGGTTAGCGAATTGCGCAAACTGGCCGAGAGCGCCGACCAGATTTATCTCGCAACGGACTTGGACCGCGAGGGAGAGGCGATTGCCTGGCACCTGCGCGAGGCGATCGGTGGTGATGACAACCGTTATCGTCGCGTGGTGTTTAACGAGATTACCAAGTCCGCCATTCAGGAGGCCTTTAAAGATCCAGGCCGCCTGGATATCAACCGTGTACACGCACAGCAGGCGCGCCGGTTCCTTGATCGGATCGTGGGCTATATGGTCTCCCCATTGCTGTGGGAGAAAGTGGCCCGCGGGCTGTCCGCTGGCCGTGTGCAGTCTGTAGCGGTGCGACTTGTCGTGGAGCGCGAGAGGGAGATTCGCGCGTTTATACCAGAAGAATACTGGACCATTTCGGCGGACACGGCGACCTCAAAGTCGCAGCCGCTGCAGCTTGAAGTCAAACGTCAGGCGGGTGAGGCATTCCGCCCCACCAACGAGGCGCAGGCTTCTGCCGCCACCAAAGCACTGCAGGCCAGCGACTTTGTCGTCTCGCAGAGGGATGACAAGCCCACCAGCTCGAAGCCCACAGCGCCTTTTATTACCTCAACTCTGCAGCAGGCAGCGAGTAACCGACTGGGCTTCAGCGTCAAGAAAACCATGATGTTGGCGCAGCGGTTGTATGAGGCGGGGCATATTACCTACATGCGTACGGACTCCACCAACCTCAGTAAAGAGGCCGTGGACTCTGCCCGTGACTTTATTCTGGAAAAATTCGGCAAGAAATATCTTCCCGATTCCCCCAATAGTTACAGCAGTAAAGAGGGTGCCCAGGAGGCCCATGAGGCCATTCGCCCCTCTGATGTGCGCATGCAGCCCAATATGCTGAGTGGGGTTGAGCGCGACGCCGAGCGCCTCTACAACCTGATTTGGCAGCAGTTCGTCGCCTGTCAGATGACACCGGCAGAGTTCACCTCCACCTCGGTGGTGGTGACCGCTGGTGATTTCGAGTTGCGTGCCCGCGGGCGGGTTATCCGCTTTGATGGCTTCCTGAAGGTTGCTCCTCAGGTGAGTAAAAAAGACGAAGACCTGGTGCTACCGGATGTGAAGGTCGGAGAAAAACTGGCACTTCAGAAGCTGGACCCCAAACAGCACTTCACCAAGCCTCCCGCACGCTTCAGTGAAGCGGCGCTGGTTAAGGAGCTGGAAAAACGCGGAATCGGTCGGCCTTCCACCTACGCCTCGATTATTTCCACTATTCAGGATCGGGGCTACGTTCGCCTCGAAAACCGGCGTTTTTACGCGGAAAAAATGGGCGATATCGTCACCGATCGCCTCAGCGAAAGCTTTAAAGACCTCATGGACTATGGCTTTACCGCCAACCTTGAACAATCACTCGATGCCGTAGCGGATGGGGATCGCGGCTGGAAAGATCTGCTGAATGATTTTTACGGTGATTTTTCCAAGCGTCTGGAAAAGGCTCAGTCCCCCGATCACGGTATGCGCCGCAACACGCCGACGGATACGGATATCGCGTGTAGTAAATGCGGCCGGCATATGCAGATTCGCACCGGCTCAACCGGTGTCTTCCTTGGCTGTTCTGGCTACGGGCTCCCACCCAAAGAGCGTTGTACCAACACCATGAATCTTGTTCCGGGCGAAGAAGCGGTAGACGCAGATAAGGACGAGGATGCGGAAACCCGCCAGCTGCGCGAGAAGCGCCGCTGCGGCAAGTGTGGTACCGCCATGGACAGTTACCTGGTTGACGAGCAGCGCAAGCTGCATATCTGCGGTAACAATCCTGACTGCCCGGGTTACGAAGTAGAGAAGGGCACATTCAAAATCAAAGGCTATGATGGCCCGTTGATTGAGTGTGACAAGTGCGGCAGTGATATGCAGCTGAAGTCAGGGCGCTTCGGCAAATATTTCGGTTGCACCAATGAAGCCTGCAAGAATACCCGCAAACTGTTGAAGAACGGCCAGCCGGCGCCCCCCAAGATGGACCCGGTTCCGATGCCGGAACTGCCCTGCCAGAAAGTGGATGACCACTACATCCTGCGTGATGGTGCCTCTGGCCTGTTCCTGGCCGCGAGCCAGTTTCCCAAAAACCGTGAGACACGGGCGCCACTGGTAAAAGAACTTTTGCCTCACCAGAGCGAGATTGATCCCAAATACAGCTTCCTTTTCTCCGCTCCCACGGAAGATGATCAGGGGCGCGATACGGTGGTGCGTTTCAGCCGAAAGACCCAGGAGCAGTACGTACAGTCTGAAGAAGACGGTAAGGCCACCGGCTGGCGCGCCTTTTACCGAGATGGCAAATGGCAGGCGGAGGCCCCCAGTAAGGCCAAGCCTTCGGCAAAAAAAGCGGCGAGTAAAGCGCCTAAAAAAGCCGCCGCAAAGAAGGCCGCTGCAAAGAGCGCCCCGAAGAAAGCTGCGAAAAAAGCTCCGGGCAATAAAGAGCTATGAGCAACCCCTACACCGGCGCTGTCGCAGCGGCTCTGCGCAAGGCAACACTGCTTGGCGACATCACCCCTGCGGGAGACCTGCAGGCGCAGGCGCTCTTCGAGGCCCGCCTGCTTGAGCTCTGGCGGGCCTATCAGGCTTTCCTGGCCGAGTTGGCTTTTCAGTTGCAGCTCGGCGGCGAGCCGGACTCTCCAAAGATGCTTTCACAGATGGCGCACTCCCAGAATAAGGGTTGTGGAGAGGCGCTGGAGTTGGAGGGGTTACTGGAAGACCCCGAGAGCTGGTTGTCCACACTCGAAGCTGCCTGGCAGGCTCTATGGCAGTTTCGTACTGGCCAGAGACAGCGCAGAGGCGCGGCCAGTGCGACTTTGATTCCGCTAATGGAGGTAGGGCAGCGCCCCGTTGAGCCGCTTAGCCGCAGCCAGCTAGAAAACTGGCAGCAGGGCCTTACGGAGCTGATTCAGCGCCAGCGGACGAATACTGCCGAGTGGTAAAGCGCCCCTTATTGACGCTTATGAGCCGTAATAAGGCGTTCGCGGGCATCGGCGGAGCCGTAGCCTGTTACGTTTGTCTCGACAGGGGGGGAGTTTTCACTAGCCCACAGCCCACAGCCCACAGCCCACACCCCTGATATAGCCTTCATATACCCCATATATGACCCTGATTCTGGCCTCATCCTGGCCCCACTCGGGCTCTAGAGCCGATGATCACATCTCGGGCACTGTGTTACACTGCGCTAAATCGATGTAAACGGAGAAACGAATGTCCTCTGAGACTTTCGAAATCATTGAGTTGGCTAATGGCGACGTTGCCCTGCGTCGGGCGGGTGAACGTGATGATCCGCTCGTGCGAATCCATTTTTCCGAGGAAAGCACAGACTTCCTGCGTGAGCATAAGATCGCCATCGCCAAGGCCATGCTGGAGGCTGGCATTGAGGCTGTACAAAATATCGGCGATCTGGAGCCTGAACCTCTGGAAGAAGAGCTGGAGCCGATCAACCACACCATTCATTGATTTCTCCCGGGTGGCGTTCAAGCGTCTCCCGCTATTCTCTTCCCATGCCCCATGCCCCATGCCCCATGACTGCAACTCGAAACCGTGATCAGCTTTCTTGGTGGTGGCTTGCAATTTTAGTCAAGCCCTGGACAGCCCAAGCTCTAACTCACTGATTTCTGAGGCCCTAATTATCTTTGTATTTCACCTGTAGCCAGGCGGGTTGGGCCTCTGGAAGTGAGAGCTTGCGCTGCTGGTAATTTGGGATGGGCTGGCAGGTTTTCACTTCACTTCATGTATTCGCCTTCGATTTGGCGAGCTTGTAAGCATAATGAAGTTATCGCGGTTACGCCCGGGACGTCGGGCGTTTAACGCAGAAGAGCGGCTGGCTGCTCAGGGGGTTTGGCGAATCACACCCACCGCCAGGCCTTCGATCGCGAAATGTTTGTCACGCATGTCCACCTGAATAACATCAAACTCTTCATTTTCTGGAAGCAACTGCACCAGAGCCTGATTACCGCGGCGGCGGAAGCGTTTTACCGTTACTTCATCCTCGATCCTCGCAACGACGATCTGGCCATTGTGGACCTGGTCGGTGCGCTGAACCGCCAAAAGGTCACCATCGAGAATACCGGCATCTTTCATGCTCATGCCGTGAACCCGCAACAGGTAGTCGGCAGGGGGGTGAAAAAAGTCCGATGGCAGTTCGCAGTAGTCCTCAATATTTTCTTCGGCGAGGATTGGGTTGCCGGCGGCTACCCGGCCGATAATTGGCAGGCCCGGCTGGTGGCCAGGGATGCGGATTCCGCGCGATGCGCCGGCTACCATCTCGATGGCGCCCTTGCGGGCCAGGGCTTTCAGGTGTTCTTCGGCCGCGTTGGGTGAACGAAAGCCAAGCTCTTGCGCGATTTCGGCGCGGGTGGGGGGGTAGCCAGTATCGTCGAGATAGGATTTGATCAGTGCGAGTACCTGAGCCTGGCGCGCAGTGAGGTTGGTCATGGGGTTCACCTGCCTGATTGTTGTCTGTATTTATATACAGTTGCTGTGATTATATACAGAAAGCCCGGCAGCGCAAATTTGCCGATCACTCGCGTCACTCGCTTCACATGGGCCTCACCACTCGCGGGAGTGATCGCTGCCGTCGTCAGTCAGCTTTGTATGAGATTCTCCGTTCGTGGTTATTCGTTCTGTCTTCCTGTTCTTCATCGATACCGGTTGTGCCTGTTATGGGTATCAAGGGCGGGGTCAGGGTGAGATTCAAGTTGGGGATGCAGCTCGTGGATGAGAATCACATTGTCGGGCGTGATTGCGGCGCAAGCCTGGGGGGTATTCAGCGGCTACAAGGTTTGTGGAGAAGTGGCTGTATTGATTGCGCGAATCTGGACTGTTTCTGCTGGCAGCCTGTATTAATCAGGTTTTGAGTGATCGATAGGAGTGGTCCGGCGGCACAGTTGTTTGCAATTCCAGGCTCTCTGGGGGGGCAGCCGTTACCCAGCTTCGCTGGAAAGTCCGGAAGCCCCCTCAATAGCTCCCTCAATAGACCCCTCAATAGACCCTAACCTAGATAGCCCCACACAAGCCCTGTCACTGGGGCTCAAAAAGAGCTTTCATCGGTACCGGCGAAGCTTTCACCCTCGAGGCTGTCCAGTTGGCTCATGAAGTCGGGTCCGGGGGCGTCTGAGTCAGGGTCCTGTTCCCGGGCCGTGAGCCCGTAAGCCGCGTTGGCATCCTCGGGAGCGGCGGCGGCTGCCAGCGAGCGACTGATCCAGTCGCCAGGCTCTATCTCACCCACGGTACCGTCAAGGTACTGTACTTCAATGGTCTGTTGGAATTCGTCAATGGCGACGACTTCGAAGACTTCGCCACTATCCACGTCCTCGAACCAGCTGCCGATATCCGGTGTCATTTGTGTCATGACTTCCTGCCCCTGTTGTGTTTCCTCCAATCTAATGTCTGTTGCCTGAAGTCAGTAGCTGCGCGTGCTGGGGGGGAATGTGCTAACCTGCGCGAGTCGTCAAACAAGTGTTTTAATTGATGGTTTGAATTCCTATGACCCAGACTGATACCGTCGGCCGGATATTGGATGCGGCGGAAGTGCTGTTTGCAGAGCGGGGGTTTACTGAGACCTCCCTGCGCACCATAACCAGCACTGCCGGCGTGAATCTTGCGGCAGTCAACTATCACTTCGGCTCCAAGAAGGAATTGATCCAGGCGGTATTCGAGCGTTTTCTTACGCCCTTTACCCGCAGCCTGGTGGAAGAGCTCGATCGTCGTGAGGCCATGGATGAGCCTTTGAGCGCCGAGAGGCTGCTGGACAGCCTCTATCGGGTAGCCATGGCCAATCTGGAGCGGGAGGGAAGGAACCCGCAGCGATTCATGCGCCTACTGGGGCTCGCCTACACCCAGTCTCAGGGTCACCTGCGCCGATTTATCGTTTCTCGCTACGGCGACAGCTATCAGCGCTTCGCGGGCCTGCTTTCCAAGGCCTTGCCGGGCCTCGACCCGGTTACTTTCTATTGGCGCCTCTACTTTATGTTGGGCGCAACCATCTTTACCCTATCGAGCTTTGACGCCATTGAGGCTATCCTCAAGGAGGATTTTGGCGCGGAAAGCAGCCTCCAGGAAACCCTGGAGCGCCTGGTGCCCGCCGCTGCGGCGATGCTGCACGCGGATCTCTGAGGGCAGCCTTGCTCCGCCAGTAGTCAAAAGCGGTAATGCCTGTGAAAGCGTCGGCATGGTAGGCACCAAGGTGCGTGAGCGTAGAAGGTAAAAGACGTGCAAGACACGAGTGATACGAAAAGTTCGAGAGATCTGCAAGGTAAAGCCGGGGAGCAGGGTCTCGGCCCGGTAATGATCGACGTAGAGGGCATGGCACTGAGTGAAGAGGACCGGCGCCTGCTCCGCCACCCCATGGTGGGTGGGCTTATCCTCTTCAGCCGCAATTTCACTGACCGTCGGCAACTGGAATCGCTGGTGGCCGAGATTCGGGCCGAGCGCCACGGTATTCTCGTGGCGGTGGACCAGGAGGGGGGCAGGGTGCAGCGTTTCCGTGAGCAGGGCTTCACCCGCCTGCCATCGATGCAGAAACTGGCCCGGGCCGCCAATGATCGCCAACTGCGGGATGTGGGCTGGTTGCTGGCCTCGGAGCTTCTCACCGCCGGCATCGACTTCAGCTTTGCGCCGGTGCTGGATGCGGACGATGCACACTGTCGTATTGTCGGTGACCGCAGCTTTGCTAAAGACCCCGCAGCGGTGCTGCAAAAAGCCGGCCCGTTTATGGCAGGAATGCACGAGGCCGGCATGTCGACCACCGGCAAGCACTTCCCCGGTCATGGAAATGTACTCGAGGACAGCCACGAGGAGCTGCCCAAGGATGGGCGGGACCTGGACCGGGTGCTGGCCACCGACGCGGTGCCGTTTGCAGAGAGTATCCGTCGCGGTGAACTGGATGCGGTGATGCCCGCTCATATTCTCTTTAGCGAGGTTGACCCAAATCCCGTAGGCTTTTCAAAATTCTGGTTGCAGCGCGTGTTGCGGGGTCGGCTCGGTTTTGATGGGGTTGTCTTCAGCGATGACCTGTCAATGGAGGGGGCGGGTGCGGCAGGCGGCTACGGTGCCCGTATCAAGGCGGCCCTCACCGCCGGGTGTGACATGGGGATTGTCTGTAACAACCGCGCCGGGGTGCTCGAAGTGCTCGATGCTCTGCAGGGCTTCAGTATCGATACCGCTTCCGCGGCGCGGCTTGCCGGGATGCGGGGCAGACCAGTGATCCACTCATGGCAGTCCCTACAGCAGAGTGAACGCTGGCAGAAAACCCGCGACTGGTTGGCCGAGCTGACCGCCGCCGATTGAGCGCGGTTATTGCGCTCTTTAGGGGAGCGCGTTAAGGGAGCGCGTTGAGGGAGCGAGGAGGGAATTTGGAGGGAACCCGGGAGGGAGTCACGGAGAAAAGGGCGTAAAGCCGCACAGCAAGCTGTGGACAGGCCATTGACGCCGCAATGCAGGTTCTTGCCAGTGCCGTATGTACAGCTCTTTGACCATCCCTGAACTCTCGCCACTCAAGCAGCGAGAAACCTATCAGCTGAATAGGTATCAGAGATCAGCATCAGCCGGTTTTAAGCCAAGCAATTTGAATCAACCAAAGAAGTTTTTGGAGAAGTAATCCGTGCAAGCTTTCGAGGCTTTTAGACAACTGATGGTCGCCTGGGTCGGCGCCAATCAGTTCTGGATAGTGGTGATCTTTGCAATTGTGCTGGCCTCAGCACTGGGTGCCTGGTTTCTCCGGCGCTTCGTGCAGAAGCTGGAGCAGCGGGCCGCCACCACCGCAAACCCCTGGGACGATGCCCTTGTGGGCGCGCTGACCCCGCCGGGGCCGGTACTGATCTGGCTGCTGGGTCTGACGCTCGCCGCCGAGCGGGCTGGCCGGGCTACTGGTGCCGAGATATTCCAGCTGGCGACACCGGTCCGCGACGTGGGTGTGATTCTGGCTGTGACCTGGTTTGCGTGGCGCTTCTCGCACAAAGTGGAGTACAACCTGCGCGACCCGCGTTATATCGCCAAGCCAATGGATGCGACGACGGTTCGCGCATTGGGCAAGCTCGTGCGTGCATCCATTCTGATCACTTCGGCCATGGTGATCATGCAGTATTTCCAATATAGCGTGAGTGGGATTCTTGCGTTCGGGGGAATCGGCGGGCTTGCGGTCGGTTTCGCGGCCAAAGACCTGTTGGCCAACTTCTTTGGCGGTCTTATGGTGTACCTGGACCGGCCCTTTGCCGTGGGTGACTGGGTCCGCTCACCGGATAAGGAAATTGAGGGAACCGTCGAGGATATTGGCTGGCGGCTGACCCGAATCCGTACCTTTGATAAGCGTCCGCTCTATATTCCCAATAGCGTCTTCACGCAGATATCCGTGGAAAACCCATCGCGGATGCAAAACCGCAGAATCTTTGAGACTGTGGGCATCCGCTATGCGGATGCCCCGAAAATGGCGGCGATAGTGCAAGACGTCAAGGCCATGCTGCAACAGCACCCGGAAATTGACACCAATCAGACCCTGATCGTGAACTTCAACAGTTTCGCGCCTTCCTCATTGGATTTCTTTATTTATACCTTTACCAAGACCACCGAGTGGGTGCGCTATCACGAGATTAAACAGGATGTTTTACTCAAAGTGCTGGAGATTATCGAATCTCACGATGCCTCGTGTGCTTTCCCGACTTCCACGGTCCATATCGCGGAAATAGCCCAGCAGGAACGGGCGCTTGTGCGTGCTGACTGAGCTTAACGGAAGTAAATCACGGGTGTCGCGGGAGTACATGACAGGGAATGCAGGAATGGATGTCCGCGACCGTTGTGACAGCTTCAACAGTAATAGAACTTTTGTCCGCCACGGTTGACGAAAAATTGCGCGGAAGGCGCGTATTATAGGATTTATTTCGTTTAGAAACCTAGACACTGGCGTCAATTTATCTAAGAATCATTGCTGTACATCTAGTTGACTAGATGGACAGTGCAATAGAGCAGTCGAATGGCTGCCGAGGTTGGGGTGGCGTTTGTCGCTCTTCACCCACAGAGGTAACGCAGGGGGAGAGAGCTCAGCGCAATAACAATAATGAGGTTGGCTCAATGAGTGATCGCGTTACAGGTACCGTAAAGTGGTTTAATAATGCCCGGGGTTACGGATTTATTACCTGTGGAGAAGGTACCGAAGATATTTTTGTTCACTATCGCAGTATTCGCGGCGAAGGATACAAAACCCTGAATGAAGGGCAGGCCGTGGAGTTTGAAATGCAAAAAGGTGACAAGGGATTGTTGGCGGAAGATGTCGTTCCCTGCGAATGAGTCCCCGATAAAAATTCTTTGTAATTGCCACTCCCTCGAGGCGGTCGCCTAGCAGTCATACCTGCACTGCCAGGGGCTCCTCAGGAGCATAGGTACACCAAGGCGGGCCATTTGGCCCGCCTTTTTAATGTTCGCAGTTTAATACTCGTAAAAAACCTGGGGTTTTGTGGTTCTCACGAAGCACCGACTATGCGCAGCAGCTGACCGCAGAACCAGGCCGCATAGGTACCCAATGCGTAGCCAAAGACGGCAAGCAGTACCCCCACAGGCGCCAGTGCGGGGTGGAAGGCTGCGGCCACGACCGGCGCGGATGCCGCGCCACCCACATTGGCCTGGCTGCCGACCGCCATAAAGAAGGTGGGCGCCTTGATCAGCTTGGCTACCAGCAGCATCAGCCCTGCGTGAACACTCATCCAGATGACTCCGAGCACAAAGAGTTCGGGGCTGTCACGGAGCGCGGTGATATCCATATGGGTGCCGATCGTGGCCACCAGGAAGTAAATAAACACGGTGCCGATTCTGGATGCGCCAGCTCCTTCCAACTTGGAAGCCGGTGAAAACGCCATCGCCACCCCCAGAGTGGTGGCAATGATAATCAGCCAGAAGAACTGGCTGGTGAAGCTGAAGCGGGCCAGGTGCGGTGCGTTGGCCTGGAACCAGGGTGCCAGTTGATCCGCAAAGGCATGTGCAATGGCGGTCACCCCGAAACCTACCGCAGCGATCAGCATCAGGTCTGGCAGCGAGGGAATTCGGGAGTGCTTTTTCTGCAGTGTCTCGACTTTCTCGCGCAGTGTAGTAATAGCGCGGGTATCCGCACCGCGACGGGCGTCCAACTGCTTGGCATTACCGGCCATGATGAGCAGAACGGCCATCCAGATATTGGCGACGATCACATCGACCGCCACCATGGCGGAAAATATCTGATCGCCAACATCGAATATCTCCTTCATGGCGGTCTGGTTGGCACCGCCGCCGATCCAGCTGCCCGCCACCGTGGTCATGCCCCGCCAGACAGCGTCGGGCCCGCTGACATTGAGAATGCCTGGGTCAAAGGTGGCCATGATCATCAGCGCGATAGGGCCGCCAATCACGATACCCAGTGTCCCTGTCAGGAACATCACCAGTGCCTTGGGACCCAGATTGGCGATTGCCTTGAGGTCGATGCTGAGGGTCAGAAGAACGAGGCTTGCCGGCAGCAGATAGCGGGAGGCAACGTAGTAAAGGTTTGACTGTTTCGCATCGATGATGCCGAAGGTGGTGAGCAGTGAGGGTAGAAAATAGCAGAGCAGCAACGCGGGAACGAAGCGATAAAAGCGCTTCCAGAAGCGATGTTCACTGCCTGCTGTATAAAACACAAAGCCGAGGATGGCCGCTAGCATGCCGAGAATGATGGCGTCGTTAGTAATCATAAAACCGTCGTACGTCCTACTTATATTTCGTTATTTATGTGGCCCAAAGCCTGTTAAAGCTCAAAGACCGATACAGCCAGAAAGTCCAATGGAAAGTCGACCCGCTAGTTCAATGGAAAATCCAATGGACATTCAGAGTCTGACCAGAGCCGTACGCAGCACCGCTGCCTTTCGGCCCGGCACTGCTGGGGAAGCTCAGGGGGGTGACTGGTCCACTTCCTCCTCCGCCGGCTGCACAGTGCGTATCTCGATCAGCACGCCAAAGCGCGGGTGGTCCAGATAGTGCAGCTCACCGCTTTTCATGCGGCGTTCCTGTTGCAGCAGGGCGACATTCTGCACAGTGAGCGGAGGTTGAGGTTCATCGAACTCGGTCAAAGCGGGGGCCGTTATGGCCGCATCGGAAAACTCGCTATCGGCAGTAGCGATATCGGTAAAAACAGTACCGGTAAAGCTGGCATCAGAGCCAGTATTGATTGCTTGTGTGGAGACAGAGGGGGCTTCTGCCGCCTGCACCATCAGATCGACGGGTTCTGATGACGGGGCGGACGAGGGTCCGGTCTCTTTCACCGGGCGACGTGGCAGGGTGATGCCTCTTACAGCGTTGTCTGTGGCAACTGTGGTTGGCGCTGCCGGGTCCAGTTCGCTGAGCCATAGATTGGTGCTCAGGTGCAGGTAGCGGGCCACACTGAGGGTGACGCTCCCCTCCAGTTCATAATGCTCACCGAGTCGGTTGCCGCCGGTGAGCAGTATCGCGGGAGCATTGCGCTTGTTTTGCAGTACCTGTCGCCAGGCTTTATGGAACAGTACCTGCTGGCCGCGGGCGTCGCCAATCGCCGCCGCCTTGGCGTCCAACTGGGTCGGGGCCGGTTGCAGGAAGGGGCGGGGGCCGCTTTCATCCTCCTGCTTTTCCATTGGCTCCATGGTGTCGAAGTCCACCCACTGCCGGGGGTATTTCAGCCGTGGAGAGGCTGGCCAGTCTTCAGCGCTCTGCGCCATGCCGCTGTCGCGGCTGAAGACGATCATCTCGATTTCGAAGGTGGTGCCAGCGTAGTTTTTCGCCGCCGCAGCGGTGGAGGCCGAGGCGAGGACCAGTCCCGCCATTAGGTGCAGAAATCTTCTCATGGTGATACCACAGTGATCGTTATATTGCTGGTGCGGGCCTCGCGGGCCAACGGGAAGTCGAAGTCTATCATTGCGCCAACTGCTCCAACACTCCCGCCACCTGCGCCAGCCGTTCCTCCGGCCCGGATTCATCCAGGGCGAATGTCAGCAGGTTGGCGCCGGCCAGCTGGTACATGCCCGGCTGGTTCTGCACCAGCTTCACCAGGGTGAGCGGATCGACACTGGTGTTCTCTGAAAACTCCAGCCGTCCGCGGGCGGCGGAAGCCTCCAGCTTGCGGATGCCCATGGCGCTGGCCCTGAGTTTGATCTCGGTGGTTCGGAACAGGTACTTGAGCGGTTCCGGCAACAGTCCAAAGCGGTCAATCATCTCCACCTGCAGCTCGCGCAACTCGTCGCGGCTGGCGGCATTGGCGATGCGCTTGTACATGATCAGGCGGCCGTGCACATCGGGCAGGTAATCCTCCGGGATCAGCGCGGGCACCCTCAGGTTGACGTCCACCGTCGGCGATTCCAGTGGTTCGTCGATATTGGGGGTTCTGCCTTCGCGGATCGCCTTGACCGCACGGTCCAGCATCTCCATATACAGGTTGAAGCCGACACTCTGGATTTGACCGCTCTGTTCCTCGCCGAGCAGCTCGCCGGCTCCGCGGATCTCAAGGTCGTGAGTGGCCAGGGTGAAGCCGGCTCCCAGGTCCTGTGCTTCACTGATGGCCTCCAGACGCTTGATCGCGTCGCTGGTCATGGTGCGCTTGTTCGGGGTCAGCAGGTAGGCATAAGCCTGGTGGTGGGAGCGCCCCACGCGACCGCGCAACTGGTGCAGCTGCGCCAGTCCGAACTTGTCCGCTCGTTCAATCAAAATGGTGTTGGCAGTGGGCACATCGATACCGGTTTCGATGATGGTGGTACACACGAGCACATTGAAGCGCTTGTGATAGAAATCGCTCATCACCTGCTCAAGCTCGCGCTCACGCATCTGCCCATGCCCGACGGCGATGCGGGCCTCGGGCACCAGGGCCTCCAGCTCGCGGGCGATGCGCTCGATGCTCTTGACCTCGTTGTGCAGGAAGTAGACCTGACCGCCGCGCAGGATCTCGCGCAGGATCGCCTCCTTGATCAGCGCTTCGTCTCGTTGCCGCACAAAGGTCTTGACCGACAGGCGACGGGCCGGCGGTGTGGCAATGACCGACAGATCGCGGATGCCGGACATGGCCATATTCAAGGTGCGGGGGATCGGCGTGGCGGTGAGGGTCAGGATGTCCACCTCGGCCCGCAGGCTCTTGAGCCGTTCCTTCTGGCGAACCCCGAAGCGGTGTTCCTCATCGATAATGAGCAGTCCCAGATTTTTGAAGTCCAGGTCGCTCTGCAGCAGCTTGTGGGTGCCGACGAGGATATCCACTTTGCCGTTGGCGACCCGCTCTTTGACGCTGTCCACTTCCTTGCCGGAGCGGAAGCGGGAAATCACCTCCACATTGATTGGCCAGTCGGCGAAGCGGTCCTGCAATGACTGGTAGTGCTGCTGCGCCAGCAGGGTCGTTGGCACCAGCATGGCCACCTGTTTGCCCGCGTGGGCGGCCACGAAGGCGGCGCGCATGGCCACCTCGGTTTTGCCGAACCCCACATCCCCGCACACCAGGCGGTCCATGGGTTTCTTCGACAGCATATCGGCGACGACGGCCTCGATGGCCTGCTGCTGATCGGGTGTTTCCTCAAAGGGGAAGCCGGTGGCAAATTCCCGGTAGGCCAGCCCTGGATTGTCAAACGCGTGGCCAACCCGGGCTTCGCGCCTGGCGTAGATATCCAGCAGCTCAGCGGCGGCATCGCGCACTTTCTCCGCCGCTTTGCGTTTGGCCTTCTGCCACTGCTCGCTGCCCATTTTATGCAGCGGCGCCAGCGCCTCGTCGGCGCCGGAGTAGCGGCTGATCAGGTGCAGGCTCGCCACCGGCACGTACAGTTTTGCCTCGTCGGCGTATTCGAGGGTCAGGAACTCCGCCGGCTGGCCGTCAATGTCGAGGCTCTGCAGCCCCCGATAGCGGCCGACGCCGTGATCGATATGCACCACCGGCGAGCCGATATGCAGCTCGGCCAGGTTTTTGACCACGTTGTCGGCATCGTCCTTGGCTTTTTTGCGGCGGCGCTGTTGCATCACCCGCTCGCCGAACAGCTGCGGCTCGGCGATCACGCTGATATCCGGCGACTCCAGCCGCAGGCCCTGGTCGATGGGGGCCACGGCGATACCGTGGGTCATGTCGCCGTCGAGGAACTCTCTCCACGAGGCGCAAGGCGTCGGCGCCAGGCGGATACCCTGCAGCAGCTCCAGCAGTGCCTCTCGCCTGCCGCCGGATTCGGCGCAGAACAGAACCCGGCCGGAGTGCTCCATCAGGTAGGTTTCGAGAGTCGCAAGCGGCTGCTCCGATTTGCCGTCGATGGGCAGATTGGGGGGAGTCAGGGTGGCAAAGTTGTAGTTGCCCTCGGCAACCTCGAGGGTGCTGTCGGAAAAAATCGCCCGCGGCATGCCCTTGAGTGCGCTGTTGAACTCTTCCTGGCGCAGCAGAATCTTTGCCGGCTCGAGAATCGGGCGCGTCAGGTCGCCGCGGCGGCTCTCATAGCGGTTGTTGACCTCGCGCCAGAAACTCTCCACCGGCTTTTGAATATCACCCTGCAATAGTGCGGCACTGCCCTCGGGCAGATAGTCGAACAGGCTGGCGCTGTCGCCGCCGAAGAACAGCGGCAGATAGTATTCGATACCGGCCGGGGCGATGCCGGCGCTGATGTCCTGATAAATGGGCACATTGGCCGGGTCGCAGTTGAATGCCTCGTGCCAGTTGGCCAGAAAGCGGGACAGCGCGGCCTTGTGCAGGGGGAATTCGCGGGCCGGCAACAGCTGCACACTGTCCACGCGCTCCACCGTGCGCTGGGTTTCCGGATCGAAGGTACGTAGAGACTCGATTTCGTCATCAAACAGATCGATCCGGTAGGGCAGGGGGCTGCCCATGGGGAACAGGTCCATCAGGGCGCCGCGCACGGCGAATTCGCCGTGCTCGTAGACGGTATCCACACAGTGATAGCCGGCCTGTTCCAGGGCGCGCCGCTGCGCGTCCATATCGAAAGTCTGGCCTTCCTTAAGAAGCAGGGCGTTGCCGGAAATATAGCCCCGGGGCGCCAGCCTGTGCATCAGGGTGCTGACTGGCGCGATCACAACGCCACGGCGCATCCGTGGCAGGCGGTAGAGTGTCGACAGGCGATCCGAGATGATGTCCTGGTGCGGAGAGAAGGTGTCGTAAGGCAGGATTTCCCAGTCGGGGAACTGGATGATTTCCAGCTCCCCGGCCGCAGCCGAATCGCCTCCGGGGCCATCTGCCGCTCCGTCTGCCGGAGGCTCCCCATCTCGCGATCTTTTGTTAAAAAATTTCAGCTGCACCTCTAAACGGTGCGCTTCCTGACTGTCTCTGGCGACTAACAGTACCGGTGCGTCATGTCGCTGGGCGAGGCTCAGTGCAGTCAGTGCCGCCGCCGAGCCGTGCAGTTGTCCCCAGTGCTGGCGATCGGTGGCGGCGCGAAACTCAGGGGGGGATAGGGGGTTCAGTTCGGTCATCTTTGCCTTGTAATTCCGCGAGATTCCTCAAGGGAGGGGTGAGGGTGGGCTATTGTACCGGTGAACTGACACCGGCGCAGTCCCGCCCTCGTGCCGCTGCCGGCCGGCAGCCGATTCTGACGTGGGCGCCGGTGCCGCAATGGGGCGCTGCAGGGCGTAACTGGCAGGTAGTTTAACTACAATTTTCAGGTGTTTTTTTGCTCGGTTGCGCGGCCTTGAGGGAATACTGATAATGCGCCCCGACGCGGCCCGGCTGGGCCGGAATACCGCGTTGTTCCTGCCTATCCATCATATTGCAGAGGTGTCTGACAGTGACTCAGAAGCGACCCAAGCCCGCCGACTTTTTCAAGGACTGGAAAGAGCGCGAAGCGCTTGCTGAAGCCATGATTCCGATGATCGGCAAGCTCAACCGTGAGCGCAACGTCGGTATTTACATGTACGGTCGCAATCTGGTGAACCGTTCTGTGCTGAGCATCATGAAGGCACACCGCTTCGTGCGTCAGGTTGAGGAAAACGAGCTTTCTGAATTTGAAAGCTTCCCGGTACTCGAGGCCATCTGCAAGCTGGACCTGGGTCCGGTGCATATCGACCTCGGTACCCTGACCAATAAATACATGCGCGACGACCGCGGCCTGTCCGTGGACCAGTTTGTCAAAGAAGAGCTGGCCGATGCCGAAGGCGCCGGCACGCCGATTCCCAAGGCGCGCGACGTGGTCATCTATGGCTTTGGCCGCATTGGTCGCCTGGTGGCGCGCCTGCTGATTGAAAAGGCCGGCAGCGGCGATGTGCTGCGCCTGCGCGCGATCGTGCTGCGCAAGGGCAAGGCCGACAACGACCTGGTCAAGCGTGCGTCGCTGCTGCGGCGCGACTCCGTTCACGGCGCCTTCAAGGGTACGATTCGCGTGGACGAGGAGACCAACAGCCTGATCTGCAACGGCAACGAGATCAAGATCATCTACGCCAATACCCCCCAGGAGGTGGATTACACCGCGTACGGTATCGACGATGCGATTATCGTCGACAGCACCGGTGTGTGGCGCGATGAGGCTGGCCTGAGCCAGCACCTGGAGAGCAAGGGCGCTTCCAAGGTGATTCTGACCGCTCCCGGCAAGGGCGATATCAAGAATATCGTTTACGGCATCAACAACGACACCATCCAGCCGGAAGACAAGATCCTGTCCGCCGCCTCCTGCACCACCAATGCCATCGTGCCGGTGCTGAAAGCGATGATGGATGGCTTTGGTGTGGAGCACGGGCACGTGGAAACCGTGCACGCCTACACCAATGACCAGAACCTGATCGACAACTACCACAAGGGCGAGCGCCGTGGTCGCGCGGCAGCGCTGAACATGGTTCTTACCGAGACTGGCGCCGCCAAGGCCGTCTCCAAGGCCCTGCCGGAGCTGAAGGGCAAGCTGACTGGAAATGCGATTCGGGTCCCGACCCCGAACGTCTCCATGGCGATTCTGAACCTGCGCCTGGGTCGGGAGACCACCAAGGAAGAGGTCAACGATTACATGCGCGAAGTGGCGCTGCACTCGCCGCTGCGCCAGCAGATCGACTACACCAACTCCCCGGAAGTGGTGTCCAGTGACTTTGTCGGCTCGCGCCGCGCCTGCGTGTTTGATTCCACCGCCACGATCGTCGAGGAAGACAATGCGGTCCTCTACTGCTGGTACGACAATGAGTTCGGTTACAGCTGTCAGGTGGTTCGTTGTCTCGAGGATATGGCGGGCGTCAACTACGCGCTGTTCCCGAAAAAAGACTGATCTCCCGCTCCGGGAGCTCCGGGGCTGGCGGCCGCTCAGGTCGCCGACCCTCCGGTCCCCGGCCCGCCAGTGGCGGGGCCGGGTCTCTTCCAAACCCGCCATTACTTCCCCAACTTGCTGTTTTTTCAGCGAAAAACCCTCCCTAATCGGCCATTTCGTCCGCTCTCGCTCTGGTAATGCCATGGGGGCGTATTTATAATGCGCGCGATTTTGTGGGGCCGCCGTGCGCCAAAGAAGTGCTAATCCTTCTGCCCGGTTCGGGCTTTGCGGTTTAAGACCTCGCGTGACAGAAATTCCCGGGTATGCCCGATCTGGGCTGGACAGGGTTCACCTGAGCCGGCCAGTGGAGTGGTATGCCCACTGCTTTTCAAACTAGAAACTTAGGCATAGGCGTATGAGAAAGATCCGTCGGGGATTGGATTTACCCATATCCGGCGCGCCCAAGCAGGCCATTCAGGATGGCCCTGCGCTCAAGACCGTCGCTGTGCTCGGCCCCGATTATCACGGGATGAAGCCGACCATGGCGGTGGCTGAGGGGGATCGCGTCAAACTCGGTCAGCTGCTGTTTACCGATAAGAAGACCGAAGGCGTCCGTTACACGGCGCCGGCGTCTGGTCGTATCGCGGCAATCAATCGCGGTGCGCGCCGTGTTCTGCAGTCCGTCGTTATCGAGATCGATGGTGACGAGGCGGAGGAGTTCAGCTCCTACAGCGCAGACCAGCTCGGCGGTCTGAGCGCAGAGCAGGTGCGTGAAAACCTGATTCAGTCCGGTCTCTGGACCGCACTGCGCACCCGCCCGTTCAGCAAGGTGCCGGCACTGGATGCCGAGCCCGAAGCGATCTTCATTAACGCCATGGATACCAATCCGCTGGCTGCTGATCCCGCGCTGATCATCGCTGAGCAGCGCGAGGCCTTCGAGCAGGGCGTGCTGGTCCTGTCGCGCTTGGCAGATACCACTTTTGTATGCAGCGCGCCGGATGCCGATATCCCGCTCCCGAGTGCCGCCGGCATCCGTCAGGAAACCTTCGCCGGTCCGCACCCCGCAGGCCTGTCTGGTACCCATATCCACTACCTGCGCCCGATCAAGGCCGGTCGTGTGGTCTGGACCATCGGCTACCAGGACGTGATCGCGGTGGGCAAGCTGTTCACTAGCGGTCGTCTGTTTACTGATCGCGTGGTTGCCCTGGCTGGCCCCCGGGTCAAGAATCCTCGTCTGCTGCGCACCCGTCTCGGCGCCGACCTCAATGCGCTGACCGCCGGCGAGCTTGAAGGCGATGACAACCGCATCGTTTCCGGTTCTGTGTTTGGTGGCCGCACCGCCGCGGGACCGCTGGCCTTCCTGGGCCGTTATCACAACCAGGTTTCCGTATTGGAAGAGGGCAATGAGCGTCCGTTCCTGCACTACCTGCGTGCGGGTAACAACCGTTTCTCCGTATTCCCCATCTATATTTCGCGTCTGTTCAAGGGCAAGAAGTTCGACTTCACCACCAGCACCAATGGCTCCGAGCGCGCTATGGTTCCGGTGGGTACCTACGAGCAGGTGATGCCGCTGGACATTCTGCCGACTCAGCTGCTGCGTTCCCTGATCGTTGGGGATACCGCAACCGCCCAACAACTGGGTGCTCTGGAGCTGGACGAAGAAGATCTGGCGCTTTGCACCTTCGTGTGCCCCGGCAAGTACGAGTACGGCCCCATTTTGCGGGACAACCTGACCCGTATTGAGAAGGAGGGTTAAGGATGCTGCGCAAATATCTAGATTCCATCGAGCCGCATTTCCACAAGGGCGGCAAGTTCGAAAAGTTTTATGCTCTCTACGAGGCGATTGACACCGGCCTGTTCCAGCCTGCCGATCGCACCAAGACCACATCTCATGTGCGCGACGGCATCGACCTGAAGCGCATCATGATCACCGTGTGGGCCTGTGCCATGCTGGCGGCTTTCTACGGTATGTGGAATATCGGCTATCAGGCCAACCTGATCATCGCTGATATGGGTACCACCGAGTTTGATGGCTGGCGCCATGCGATCATTGGCGCGCTGACCAGCTACAACTCCGCCAGCCTGTGGGACAACTTCGTCTACGGCGCCATGTACTTCCTGCCGATTTACGCCGTCACGTTTATCGTCGGTGGCATCTGGGAAGTGCTGTTTGCCGCGGTTCGCGGTCATGAGGTGAACGAGGGCTTCTTCGTAACCTCGATCCTGTTTGCCCTGACCTGTCCGCCGGACATGCCCCTGTGGCTGGTTGCCATCGGCATCAGCTTCGGTGTGGTGATCGGCAAGGAAGTGTTTGGCGGTACCGGCAAGAACTTCCTCAACCCGGCGCTGGCTGGTCGTGCGTTCCTGTATTTCGCCTATCCCGCGTATATCTCCGGCGATGCCGTGTGGACTGCCGTTGATGGCTACACCGGAGCCACCGCTCTGTCTGCGATGGCCAGCGAAGGCGTGCAGAACGGTGTGGTTAACGCCGCAACCGGCCAGCTCACCTGGCTCGACGCCTTCCTCGGCAATATGCAGGGCTCCATCGGTGAGACTTCCGCTCTGGTGATCTTTATCGCCGGTGCCATCCTGATGATCATGAAGATCGCCAACTGGCGTATCGTGGCCGGCACACTGCTGGGCATGATGGCCACCGCGACTCTGTTCAACTTCGTCGGTTCCGAAACCAACCCGATGTTCGCAGTGCCCTGGTACTGGCACCTGGTGGTGGGTGGCTTCGCCTTCGGCCTGATCTTTATGACCACCGAGCCGGTGTCCGGTGCCATGACTCAGGCGAGCCGCTGGTACTACGGCATCCTCATTGGTGTGATGACAGTCCTGATCCGCGTGGTGAACCCGGCATTCCCGGAGGGCATCATGCTGGCGATCCTGTTCGCCAACCTGTTCGCACCGCTGCTCGACCACTTTGTGGTGCAGTCTCATATCAAACGGAGGGTGGCACGTGGCTAACAAAGATTCCGTCAAGGGAACACTGCTGGTAGCACTGGTACTGTGCATCGTGTGTTCCGTATTTGTCTCCACGGCTGCGGTGCTGCTGAAGCCGATGCAGGAGTCCAATGCCGAACTGGACATGAAGCGCAACGTGCTCATGGCCGGTGGTCTGCTGGAACCGGGCAATACCGGCCGCAGCGCGGTGGAAAAGGCTTTTGCCAACGTCAAAATCCGCTATGTGGACCTGAGCACCGGCACCTTTACCGATGAGGCGCCGGCAGGTGGCAGCGGGCGCGCGGCGTCAAAGATCGCTTCCGCCAGCGAGAAGCTGGAGCCCCAGCAGGACATCGCCAAGATCATCCGTCGCGAAAACGTGAAGGAAGTTTATCTGGTCGAGCGCGATGGCAAGCTGGAGAAGATCATCCTGCCGGTGCGCGGTTATGGTCTCTGGGGCCAGCTGTACGGCTTCCTCGCCCTGCAGGCCGACCTGAACACCGTCGCCGGCCTTGGCTTCTACGAGCACAAGGAAACCCCCGGGCTCGGTGGTGAGGTCGATAACCCCAACTGGAAAGCCCAGTGGATCAACAAAAATGCCTACGACGATGCCGGCGAAGTCGCCATCACTCTCATCAAGGGCAGTGTTGATCCCAACAGTCCCAAGGCTAAGTATCAGGTGGATGGTTTGTCCGGTGCTACGCTCACCAGCAAGGGCGTGGACAACCTGGTTAAATTCTGGCTCGGCAGCGAAGGCTTTGGTCCCTTCCTGAAGAACCTTAGAGCAGGGGAGGCGTAAGCATGAAAGTTAAAGATACTCTGCTGGAACCGATTTTTAACAATAACCCCATTGCGCTGCAGATCCTCGGCATCTGTTCCGCGCTGGCGGTCACCAGCTCCATGCAGGTCACCCTGGTCATGTGCGTTGCACTGACCGTGGTGGTTGCCTGCTCCAACGTGCTGGTATCGCTGATTCGCAGCCAGATCCCCAACAGCATCCGCATTATCGTGCAGATGACCGTGATTGCCTCTCTGGTAATCCTGGTGGATCAGGTGATCAAGGCCCTGGCTTACGACATCTCCAAGCAGCTGTCGGTATTCGTTGGCCTGATTATCACCAACTGTATCGTGATGGGCCGCGCCGAGGCCTTCGCCATGAAGAACGGCCCGGTGGCCAGCTTCTTCGACGGCGTGGGTAATGGTCTTGGTTACAGTGTCATCCTGATCGCCCTGGCATTCATCCGCGAGCTGTTCGGTGCCGGCAAGCTGTTTGGTATCGAGATCCTGAAAACCGTCAACAACGGTGGATGGTACGAGCCTAACGGCATGCTGCTGCTGCCGCCGAGTGCTTTCTTCCTGATCGGCCTGTTTATCTGGGCGATCCGTACCTGGAAGCCTGCCCAGGTGGAAGAGGACGAGTTCAAGATTGCGCACAATACCAAAGCGCAGGAGGCCTAAGTCGTGGAACATTATATTTCTCTGATTATCCGCGCAGTGTTCGTCGAGAACATGGCGCTGGCCTTCTTCCTCGGTATGTGTACCTTCCTGGCGGTTTCCAAGAAGGTTGAGGCGGCCATCGGCCTTGGTGTTGCGGTCATTTTCGTACTGACCCTCACAGTGCCGGTCAACAACCTCATCTACACCTACCTGCTGAAGGATGGTGCCCTGGCATGGGCCGGTTATCCAGACGTGGACCTGAGCTTCCTCGGGCTGCTGTCCTATATCGGCGTGATTGCCGCGCTGGTACAGATCCTGGAGATGTTCCTGGATAAATACGTACCGGCCCTCTACAACGCCCTGGGTGTATTCCTGCCGCTGATCACAGTGAACTGCGCCATCATGGGTGCCTCACTGTTCATGGTGGAGCGCGAGTACAACTTTGGTGAGAGCGTGGCCTACGGTTTCGGTGCTGGCGTCGGCTGGGCACTGGCCATCGCCGCACTTGCCGGTATCCGCGAAAAACTCAAGTACAGTGATGTGCCGAATGGCCTGAAGGGCCTGGGTATCACCTTTATCACCGTTGGCCTGATGTCGCTTGGCTTCATGTCCTTCGGCGGTATCGATATCTAAGCGGGGGAGCGCAATAGCATGAATTTGGAAATTATTCTCGGCGTTGCGATGTTCACCATCATCGTACTGGCGCTGGTGGTGGTGATTCTCGCCGCCCGTTCGCGCCTGGTGAATACCGGTGACGTCAATATTCTGGTTAACGGTGAGAAAACTCTCACCGTCCCCGCCGGCGGCAAGCTGCTGCAAACCCTGGCGTCCAACAACCTGTTCCTGGCCTCTGCCTGTGGTGGCGGCGGCAGCTGTGCGCAGTGCGTGTGTAAGGTGGTTTCCGGCGGCGGCGATATGCTGCCGACCGAAGCCGCACACTTCACTCCGCGCGAAGCCAAAGAGGGCAAGCGTCTGTCCTGTCAGGTTGCGGTAAAACAGGACATGGAAATCGAGGTGCCCGAAGAGGTGTTCGGTGTGAAGCAGTGGGAGTGCACTGTGGAATCCAACCCGAACGTTGCCACCTTCATTAAAGAGCTGACTCTGAAGCTGCCGGAGGGGGAGAACGTCGACTTCCGTGCTGGTGGTTACGTACAGCTCGAGGCGCCGGCCCACCATGTGAAATTCTCCGATTTCGATATCGAAGAGCAGTACCGCGGCGACTGGGAGCATTTCGGCTTCTTCAACCTGGAATCCAAAGTGACCGAGCCGGTGGTTCGCGCCTATTCCATGGCCAACTATCCGGAAGAAAAGGGTGTTGTGAAGTTCAACATCCGCATCGCCACACCGCCGCCCCGTACCGAGGGTGTGCCCCCGGGGCAGATGTCTTCCTATGTGTTCAGCCTCAAGCCGGGTGACAAGATCCGCGTTTACGGACCCTTCGGTGAGTTCTTCGCCAAGGAAACCGACAACGAAATGGTCTTTATCGGTGGTGGTGCCGGTATGGCGCCGATGCGTTCGCACATCTTCGACCAGCTGAAGCGCCTGAACTCCAAGCGCAAGATCAGCTTCTGGTACGGCGCGCGCTCACTGCGTGAAATGTTCTACGAGGACGACTACAACGGCCTGCAGGAAGAGTTTGATAACTTCCAGTGGCACGTCGCCCTGTCGGACCCCCAGCCCGAGGACAACTGGACAGGCTACACCGGCTTTATCCACAACGTGGTTTACGAGAACTACCTCAAGGATCACCCGGCGCCGGAAGACTGTGAGTACTATATGTGCGGCCCGCCCATGATGAACGCCGCAGTGATCAACATGCTGAAGGATCTGGGTGTTGAAGACGACAACATCCTGTTGGATGACTTCGGCGGCTGATCACAGTGACTAGTCTGCTCGACTCAAAACGAGTGCCGACAACAACAAAAACAGGGCCCGTATCCCGGGCCCTGTTTTTGTTTTTCGGGCTGCTGTTTTTTATTTTCACCAGCGCCTGCACGCCCCGAGAGGATGTGTGGCGCCTTAGTGGCCCCACCATGGGTACCCGCTACCACATCACCGTGGTGAATCCATCGGCGTCTGTCAGCGAGGAGGCCCTCCAGCAGGCCATCGAGGCGGAACTTGCGGCGGTCAACAGGGAGATGTCCACTTATATTGCGGACTCCGAGTTGATGCTGTTTAACCGCGGCGCGGTGGGCGAGGCGCTGCCCGTGAGCAAGCATCTGGCGGACGTTGTGGCTCTGTCGCTGGATATCTACCGCCGCAGTGGCGGCGCCTTTGATATTACCGTGGGGCCGCTGGTCAACCTGTGGGGCTTCGGCCCGCAGGCGCAGCCGGAGACTATCCCCGGTGATGATGAGCTTGCCGGGCTATTGCAAGTCCTGGGCTCCGATGCCCTGCAACTGACGCGCAAGCCGGATCGGCTGATGCGCCAGCGTGCGGTGGAGCTGGATCTCTCGGCAATCGCCAAGGGCCACGGTGTCGATCGCGTGGCGGCCCTGCTGGAGAGCCGGGGCATCGGCAATTACCTGGTGGAAATTGGCGGAGAGCTGCGCACTCTGGGTGTGAACCCCAGTGGCGGCAAGTGGCGCATCGGCATCGAAAAGCCGGTGGCGGCGGGCAGCGTGGTGCAGATTCCCGTTGAAATCAGTGGCTATGCCATGGCCACCAGCGGTGATTACCGCAATTACTACGAGCGCGATGGGGTACGCTATGCCCATAGCATTGACCCGCGCAATGGCCGCCCGCTGCGCCATCGGCTGGCGTCGGTGACGGTGATCGCCGACAGCTGTGCGGAAGCTGACGGACTGGCCACAGCCTTCAATGTTTTGGGCGCCGAGGCCGCGCTAGAATGGGCGGAGCGGGAAGGCATCGCCGTTTATATGCTGGTGAAGACGGACAATGGTTTCGAGCCCGTCGCCAGCAGCGCCTTCCAACCGTTTTTAGAGAGGTCCAAGAAGTGATTATTTATGTTTTTGCGTTTATCGCCGTCGCTCTGGTGATTACCGGCATGGCCCTGGGGGCCATCATCCAGAACAAGCCTCTCAAGGGCAGCTGCGGCGGACTAAACAATATTGGCATGAAGCAGGATTGCGCCATCTGCGGTGGCGACGATGACGAGTGCCGCAAGGAGCAGGAGCGTCAGGAGCGCCTGGCCCAGTCGGCGGATCTCGCCTACGACGCAAGCAAGCGCCAGTAAGTTCCAGTCAGCTAAAGAACAAACACGTCAGGAAGACAATCATTCAGAAATAGTCAGAAAAAGTCAGAGTTGTTAGATGGCAGAGCAGAAATTTGACCTGGTAGTGATTGGATCCGGCCCCGCGGGCGAAGCGGCGGCCATGAGCGCGGCCAAAAAGGGCATGCGTACCGCCGTGATCGAGAAGCGCCCGGCGGTGGGGGGGAGCTGCACCCACAAGGGCACCATTCCCTCCAAGGCCCTGCGGCACTCGGTCAAGCAGCTGATGCGCTACAACACCCAGCCTGTCTTCCGTGCGCTGGGCGAACCCTGCCGGTTGTCTTTTCCCCAGGTCATGGAGTCGGTGCACAAGGTCATCAACTATCAGGTGGAGATGCACGCTAGCTTTTATGCCCGCAACCGTGTTGAGCTGATCCACGGCGAGGCCAGCTTCCGGGATGCCAATACCGTCGAGGTGGAGTTGCACGACGGCGCCGTCGAAGTGCTGAAGGCCGACAGGTTTGTCATTGCCACCGGTTCGCGCCCCTATCGCCCCGGCGATGTGAATTTTGATCACCCGCGGGTCTACGATAGCGACACCATTCTGGAAATGCAGCATACCCCGCACTCCATGATGATTTACGGTGCCGGTGTGATCGGTTGTGAGTACGCCTCCATCTTTGCCGCCCTCGGCATCAAGGTGGATCTGATCAACACCCGCAGCAGCCTGCTGGAATTTCTCGATGATGAGATCTCTGACGCGCTCAGTTACCACCTGCGGGATATGGGTGTGACCGTCCGTCATCTGGAGGAGTACGCCCGGGTGCTGCCCAATGACGACGGTGTCATTATGGAGATGCAGTCCGGCAAGCGCATCCACGCCGACGCCTTGCTGTGGTGTAACGGCCGCTCCGGCAATACCAGCTCGCTGGGCCTGGAAAATGTCGGCCTGGAAGCCAACCACCGCGGCCAACTGACCGTGGACGAACACTACTGCACCGGCGTGGAGAGCATTTACGCGGTGGGCGATGTGATTGGCTGGCCAAGCCTGGCCAGTGCTTCCTATGATCAGGGCAGGGCTGTGGCGGCGGCCATCGCCGGTCGCGGACACCGCGTGATCGAGGATGCCCCCACCGGCATTTACACCCTGCCGGAAATCTCTTCGGTCGGGCAGACGGAATCTGAACTGACCGCCGCCAAGGTGCCCTACGAGGTGGGACGTGCGCTGTTCAAGCACACGGCGCGGGCGCAGATTTCCGGCGAGCGGGTCGGCATGCTGAAAATCCTCTTTCACATCGAAACCCACGAGATTCTCGGCATCCACTGCTTTGGAGCAGAGGCGGCGGAAATCGTGCATATTGGTCAGGCCATCATGAAGCAACCGGCCCCCAATAACGTGATCGACTTCTTTGTGAATACCACCTTCAATTATCCGACCATGGCAGAAGCCTATCGCAGCGCCGCACTGGATGGCCTCAATCGGGTGATGCGCCTGTGACCGAGCCTTCCCCAACGGAGTTTCGTGAACTGGTGCGGGGATTCTTTGAGCAGATCCCCTTCAATCGCCAGATTGGGCTGGAAATGCGCGAGCTGGATCTCGAGCGGCTCAGTATCAGCGCCGCCTTCGAACTGCGCCCGGAGCTGATTGGCAATATCTGGAAAAACATCCTGCACGGTGGCGTTATCGCCACCGCTCTGGATACCGTGGGCGGGTTGACGGCCATGGTCGCCGCCTACCAGCGCATGGGCGACGTCCCCTGGGAGGAGAAGGTCGAACGCCTGTCAAAATTGGGCACGGTGGATATGCGGGTGGACTATCTCAAGCCGGGCAGGGGAGAGCATTTCCTGTGTCATGGTTCCATCCTGCGCGCCGGCAACAAGCTGGTGGTGGCGCGGATGGAGCTGGTGAATGACGCGGAGAAAATGATCGCCACCGGCACCGCCACCTACCTCTATTAGGCCGCTGCATTTAAGCCGCTGTATTTAGTTTTCCTATATAGTCCCGCCAAAGTTTTCACCCTCAACACTTCGGTGGCTGGCAAGTACAGCGGGTTTTCCACTTTCTTGCCACCGCCACCGCCACCGCCACCGCCACCGCCACCGCTGAAAGAGCTTACGCCTGTTTTACTTTTCACCCGCACCCGCACCCGCACCCGCACCTGCGCTTTCCCCAAAGCCATCGCACCTCATCCAGAATTAAATCGTGATTTATGCCGGCAGGGATGGTTACTTTTCGCCTGCGAAGAAACCGTTAGTGCCGATTTTGGAAAAGTTTTCATGGTATCGAGCCATAACGGGCAGCAGGCTGGGCAGAAGGTTAGGAGTACAGTGAGGTTGTAGGGCGGGGTGCATGTAGGGCAGGGTGGAAGGGAAAAAGGAAAAAAGGAAAGGGCCGGTAGCTGGAACCGTACAAAAGAGCGATGACAGATGAATCCATTCTCGGCGCGGTTGCCCAGCGCCGCTTGGCTGCGGCGCTGGGCGGTCTTCCGGGGTAAGTCATCAGGGCGGGTTTATTCGGCAGTGAGCTTTCCGGCCTGCGGTCTTGTCGCGGGGTTGCCTGATACTGGGCAGCGGGTAAAACCTGCGGTTAGCCCTGTGGTGGCTTGCGGACGGTGTGCAGGACCTTTTCCCATTCGAAGTAAACATAAAAATCCGGGTATTCCCAGCGGGTAATGGCGGGGTCGCCCACTGGCCCTTCAACATCGAGCGGCTCACCGAGCCGCACGCTGACCTCCTCCTTGTTCAGGCCGCGCACATCCTCAATGTAGCGCTCCTGACTCTGGGCGCCCACGGGGATTTCAATCTCCTCTGCAAGGGCGGCGCTGGAGCCTGCCAGCAGTGCGGCAAAGGCAGTGCCAGCCAGCAGGTGCAAGGTGAACTTCGACATGGGTTCCTCTCCGGAATTTATTGTTCTCTTAGTGTTCTGCTTGTTCTGTTGAGGTGGTCGCCATTTAAGCAGAAGTGGCGCCTTAAGGCCTGAAATGTACCACGTTTTGCCACTGGTGCGTAACGGCGGGCAAGGGCGGCAGAGCGGTGGCTCTCTATACTGTGGGCAGGTGCATCAGTGCGGATACAGGCGGCAGGGAATGCGAATCGGGCTTTCATTTTCGACATTGGGACTGCTGTTCGCGGCAAGTTTTTTCGCTTTTTCACTGACGCCGTCGCTGATTCCCCGCACCGACTCGATGCAGGGCATCATTTCTGGCTTTTCCCTTGCCGCGGGTTATGGTGTGGGCTTTTGCATCTCCTGGCTGTGGTCTGCGGTGGAATTACCCCAGCCCATGGGTAACAGCCGAAGGCTACTGCGCTGGCTGGCAGTGCTTTTCTGTGTACTGCTGGTGCTGGGATTCCTGTGGAAGGCAACTGGCTGGCAGAATGCCATTCGCCTGTTGATGGGTATGGAGCCGGTGAGCGGGGTGCGCCCGCTGACTATCGGTTTTGTGGCCGGTCTCACCTTTGCCGTGCTGTTGGCGCTGGCGAGGCTGTTCCGCCACACTTTTGCTGTGATCTCACACCGTCTTGAGCGCCTTGTGCCAAGGCGCGTCTCGCTGCTTTTGGGGCTGCTGTCGGCAGTCGCCATCTTCTGGGCCATCACTAATGATGTGCTGCTGTCGGCCGCTCTGCGCGCCACCGACGCCGCTTACCGCACCCTCGATGAGCATATGGAACCGGACCTGCCGGCGCCCAGCAGGGGTGATAAAGCGGGCGGGCCCGGTTCGCTGCTGCGCTGGCGGGATATGGGGCACCAGGGGCGGCGATACCTGGGCCTGGGGCCGACGGCGCGGGAGATTGCCGAAGTGGCTGGGGAATCACCGGTGGCGCGTGACCCGGTCAGGGTATATGTCGGTCTCAATGCGGCGAAGACCCCGAAGCAGCGTGCGCGGCTGGCGCTGCAAGAGCTGAAGCGAGTCGGTGGTTTTGACAGGTCGGTGCTGGTGTTGATCACCCCCACCGGCACCGGCTGGGTCGATCCCGGTGGCATTAATTCGGTGGAGTTTCTTTTCCGTGGCGATATCGCCAGTGTGGCGGCGCAATACTCTTACCTCCCGAGCCCCATCGCCCTGATGACCGAGGGTGCCTATGGGGTGGAAACGGCGCGGGCGCTGTTTCGTGAAATCTACGGCCACTGGCGGCGGCTGCCGCCTGAAACCCGGCCGCGCTTGTATCTCTTCGGCCTCAGCCTCGGTGCGATGAATTCGGATCGATCTTTCGACTTATACGACATCATCGATGATCCGTTTGATGGCGCGCTCTGGGTGGGGCCGCCATTTCGCAGCGATACCTGGCGCGAAATCACCCGGGAGCGTGATCCTGGTTCACCGGCCTGGCTGCCAATTTTTCGCGGCGGAGCCGTGGTTCGCTTTGGTAATCAGGAGGGGGGGTATGATCGGGGCGAGTCGCCGTGGGGAAATTTCCGCATCGCCTATCTGCAGTATGCCAGTGATCCCATTGTGTTTTTCGAGCCGGAAGCCGCCTATCGCAAGCCGGCGTGGATGAATCCGCCGCGCGGCCCGGATGTCTCTCCCGACCTGCATTGGTATCCGGTTGTCACCATGTTGCAGCTCGGCGCCGATATGCAGACGGGTACGGCGCCAGTGGGCTTTGGCCACAACTACGCGCCGGCAGATTATCTGCGCGCCTGGCTGGCACTGGCCGAGCCTCCGGGCTGGTCTGCGCAGGACCTGGATCGACTGCGGCGGAAACTGTCACAGCGGAACCCACACTGAGTTTCGCGGCCAAAGCACAGTCACTCTTGAGGAATCTGTGCAAATGCTTGGATTTATTGGCGTTTTTCCGCTTAAATCGCCTCTATGCTAAAACCTGTCCCCCTCTATATCGGACTGCGCTACGTGGCGGCACGTCGCCGTCAGCAGTTTATCTCTTTCATCAATGGCTTTTCGCTGCTGGGAATGGCCCTCGGAGTGATGGCGCTGATTGTCGTTACCTCGGTGATGAATGGTTTTGATCGCGAGCTGAAGACGCGCATTCTCAGCGTGGTGCCGCACGGCTTTATCGAGCGGGAAGGGGGACTGACGGAATGGCAGGGGGTTGCGCAAACCCTGCAGCAGCAGCCCCATGTGCAGGCGGCCAGTCCTTTTGTTAAAGGCTTCGCGCTGCTTGGCGGCGGTGGTGCCAGTCATGGGGTGGAATTTCAGGGGGTTGACCCACAGGCGCTGCGCGCTGTGTCCACCGTCGGCGAGCATATGATCAGCGGCTCCCTCGATGAATTGCAGCCGCGCAGTTACAACATCGTGCTGGGAAATATCCTCGCCCGTCAGCTCAATGCCATTGTCGGTGACAGTGTGGTGCTCACCCTGCCTGAAGTAGTGGTTACCCCGGCGGGCATCTTTCCGCGCACCAAGCGTTTTACCGTAGCGGGTATCTTTTCAGTGGGCGCCCAAGTGGATCAGGGTGTGGCGCTGATCAATCTTGAGGACGCGGCGCGCCTGTTGCGCATGCCCGGCAAGGTGCAGGGCCTGCAGCTGCGCTTCGACGATATGAACAATGCTCTGGGGCGCGTGCCGCAATACGCCGCCACTTTGGGCGAGGACTTTTCCGGTGAAGACTGGAGCCAATCCCAGGGCAGTCTGTTTCAGGCGGTCAAGATGGAAAAGACCGTCGTTACCCTGATGCTGATGATTATCGTCGCTGTGGCGGCTTTTAATATTGTGTCTGCGCTGGTGCTGATGGTGGCGGACAAGCGCTCCGATATTGCGGTGCTGCGCACGCTGGGTCTCACCTCCCGTCAGATCATGTCGGTGTTTGTGGTGCAGGGCAGTGCCATCGGCATTATCGGTGCGGCCAGTGGTGCGCTTCTGGGCACGTTCATCGCCTTCAACCTGACTGAAATGGTCAGCTGGATGGAAAGCCTGCTGGGCGCGAAGATTTTTGATCCGCGGGTTTTCTTCGTCAGTTTTCTGCCCTCTGAATTTCGCAGTGCAGATGCGCTCATCGTCCTCTCCGCGGCCATTCTGATGAGCCTGCTGGCGACCCTTTTTCCCGCGTGGAGAGCGTCACAAATTCAACCCGCTGAAGCGCTGCGTTACGAGTGATCTGCGGCAATCAGCAACGAACAGTCCGGACCTTAATAAAAAGCAATGAATAGCCAAGTGGAACTGCAAGCCGCCGAGGCGGCAAGCGGTAACAGCGCCCAGCGCGAAGTGGTGCTGGCCTGCCGCGCACTGAAAAAACACTATCGCCAGGGAAGTCGCGACCTGCACGTGCTGCAGGGGGTGGAGCTCGAAGTGGCCAAGGGCGAGCGGCTGGCCATTGTCGGCTCCTCCGGTTCCGGCAAGTCCACGCTGCTGAACCTTCTCGGCGGGCTGGATACCCCTTCATCCGGAGAGGTCTGGGTGTCCGGCAAGGATCTGGCCAGCCTCAATGCCAACGAGCGCGGCTGGCTGCGCAACCGCAGCCTTGGCTTCGTCTACCAGTTCCATCACCTGCTGGGGGAGTTCTCCGCACTGGAAAATGTCGCCATGCCGCTTCTGATCGGCAAGCAGTCGGTGGCCGATGCCCGCTCGGAGGCGACTGAAATGCTGCGCGCTGTGGGCCTCGGCGAGCGGCTAACCCATAAGCCCGCGCAGTTGTCGGGCGGCGAGCGCCAGCGGGTGGCCATTGCCCGGGCGCTGGTGACGCGCCCGGCCTGTGTACTGATGGATGAACCTACCGGCAACCTGGATCGCGCCACCGCCGGGGAGATTCACAAGCTGATGGACCGGCTGAATCGCGAGCTGGGAATCAGTTTCGTCATCGTCACCCACGACCCGGAACTGGCCGCATCCCTCGACCGCTGCCTGCATCTGGTGGATGGCAGGCTGGAGAGCAACTGGAACCAGGGCGATCATGTTTAGGCCGTTACCTGTCTTTATCGGCCTGCGCTACGCGGGCGCCCAGCGCCGGGGCGACGACTCCGCCGGTCTGGTGTCATTTATTTCCGGGCTGTCCATGGTGGGACTCATCCTGGGCGTGGCGCTGATGATCGTAGTCATGTCGGTGATGAACGGCTTTGACCGCGAGTTGCGCGAGCGCATCCTCGGCATCATGCCCCACGCCACCATCTATAACGCCAGCGCGGAAATCGACTGGCCCGAGCTGCGCAACCGGCTTGCCGCTCATCCCGAAGTGGTCGCCGCCGCCGAGGTCTGGCAGGTCAACGCGCTGGCGCGCAAAGGGCGCGAAGTGACCCCGCTGCTGGTGCAGGGTATTAACCCGCAAACCATTGTGGAGGTGTCGAATATCGGCCGTTTCCTTGAGCCGGAGAGCCTCGCCGGGCTGCGCTCCGCCAGCGAGCCGACGGTGATCCTTGGGCGCGGTATTGCCGAGAAATTGCAGGTTTCCAAGGGGGAGTATGTCTCCCTGATCGTACCCAGTAATGATGGCGGGGACGGCGCCCGCCGCGCCGCGCGTATTTCCGGCTTCCGGGTTGCCGATGTGTTCCATTCCGGCACTGCCCTGGATCAATCTCTGGCACTGGTGGACTGGTCGCGGGCCCAGTACCTGGCGGGCGGCGGTTCCGGTGCCGGGGTGCAGTTGCGTCTGCACGATATGCTCGGTTCCTACTATGTATTGCGGCAGCTGGTGAATGCTCTGCCGACACGGGGGTTTTTCGGTACCGACTGGAGCAGCACCCACGGCAACCTGTATCAGGCCATACAGATGTCGCGCAATCTGGTGGGCTTGCTGGTACTGCTGATTATCGCCATCGCCGCTTTCAATGTGGTTTCCACCCTGGTGATGGTGGTAATCGACAAACATGGCGATATCGCGATTCTCCGCACCATGGGCGCCAGCACCCGGGAAATACTGCTGACGTTTGTCAGTCAGGGCGCATTGGTTGGTCTTGTTGGCGCGGCGGTGGGCGGCATACTCGGTGTGCTGGGGTCGTTGGTGGTGACCGATCTGGTGGCGGGGCTGGAATCCCTGTTTGGCATCCAGTTTCTGAAGTCCGATGTTTACCCAGTGGATTATCTGCCGTCCGAGCTGCAGTGGCCCGACGTTGCGCTGGTGGTCGGTGCCGGCTTCGTACTCAGCCTGCTGGCGACTCTCTACCCGGCGCTGCAGGCGAGCCGGGTGCAGCCGGCGGCCGCACTGCGCAACGAGCAGTAGTTGTGGAGTCGCTGCTGGAGATAGGTGCTCGACAAGATTCCTGCTGAAGATTCTCGATCAAAGCGCTGGTAAATGTGTTGGCAGAGGTACTGGTAAAGGTGTCGGTAAAAGTGCGGAACAGTGACGAAGCAGGAAGAGCGGTTGGAGTTTGATATCTACGGCTTATTTACCCTGCTGCTGGTCAGGGCCCCGATGGCTGGGGCCCACTGCGCAAATGGCAGGGCCGGTCGCGCCCGAAAAGGGATCTGCTGATTCCCGCCCGCCTGAAGGCCGTGGAGTTGCTGGGATTTCTGCATGACTGGTAGCTCGAGTACGCAGGCCCCGGGTGCGAGGTGCGCCGCTGCAATATGAATCAGTAAAGCCAATTCAGAAAACGCAGGTCAGAAAAAGCGGCTGAGTGGATTGCAGGCGCGCAAAAACCACGACCACAATGATAAGAGGGCAGTAAAAAGAAGCAATCAGCCGATAGCTGAGCGGTTGGCGATGCGCGTCTTCCAGCGCTTGATCACATGCCAGCGCCACAGCCCCTGCATGGCGAAATAAGAGACCGCGGCAAAGAATATCCCCGACAATACTGAGCCGAAGAACAGCGGCAGCCAGATCTTGCCCACCTCACCGGTCAGCCATTCCCACGACAGTTCAATTCTGAAGTCCAGCGGCGGCGTGCCCAGGATCCAGGCGCCGAGCTTGTAGGTGGCGTAGAAGATCGCCGGCATCGTCACCGGGTTGCTGATCCACACCAGAATCATCGACAGCGGCAGGTTGCAGCGAAACCACAGTGCCAGCAGTGCGGCAATCAGCATTTGCCCTGGCAGCGGCAGGAAGCTGGTGAAAACACCCACGGCAAAGGCGACGGACACAGAGTGCCTGTTCAGGTGAAAGAGGTTGGGGTCGTGAAGCAGGCTGCCGAAAAACCTCAGGCCCTTGTTGGCGCGAACCTGGTCGGGAGTCGGCAGCCAGCGCCTGATAATACTCTTCGGCATAACTCAATTAGTCCGGATACCGGCAGCCATAAACTGTGTGACCGTCTGCTGTGTGAACCTCTGTTGGACAGAATGCCGCCCGCACGCAACTGCGGGTCTGCCGCCCATCAAAAGCATAGAGTGTTCAAAGCGGGGGAGCACGGCTGAATCCGTGCGGGCGCTATTATGCCTGCATAGTCGCACTAAGACTACCGTGCCTTCCCGGGCCATATTTTCCCTTAATGTGTCAACAATGTCTGCGGATATTACGCTGGAATTGACACTTGTCACTTGCAATGTGCCGATCTCACCTTTAAATTGTCGACAATCTTGAGGTCGAGAGGGTCCGATGGATCTGAGAGACGGCGGCACCGACATACCCGAAGCGAATCTGAGCCTGGCGGAGCGTCTGTTTTTGACTCTGCGCGGAGAGATCGTCGAAGGGCGGATTCCCGCCGGCAGCAAGGTCAGCGAGCCGGAGCTGGCGCGGCGTTTCAACGCCAGTCGCGGCAGTCTGCGCGAAGCACTGATGCGTCTCGAATCCCTGGGCCTGCTGGAGCGCCGCGTCAATGTGGGTGCGCGGGTGGTGGAACTCAGCGAGCGCGGCCTGCTGGAACTCTACGATGTGCGCGAAGCCCTGGAGGGCATGGCCTGCCGTCTGGCAGCCCTGGAGCGCACGGAAGAGGATCTGGTGGCGCTGCGTCAGATGCTATCCCGGCACGAGCAGCAGGAAGAGCTGCAGGCGGGGCGCGCCTATTTTCAGCCGGAAGGGGATTTCGACTTCCACTTCCGCATTGTGCAGGCCTCCGGCAACGATCTGTTGATCGACACCCTCTGCAACCGTCTTTATTACCGGGTGCGCATGTACCGCTATCAGCTGGGTATGGCCAGCCCCCGGGCCAAGCGGGCCTTCCGCGAACATAGTCACATCATTGAAGCCATCGAAGCCGGTGACGGCAAGTTGGCCGAAATCCTCATGCGCAGGCACATTCGCGCCTCGCGCCACAACATTGAGAAAAAGCTGAGGTAGACCATGAGTCAGCAACCTTCCGCAGGCGCGCGTTTTCGCCAGGCACTTACCGAGAACCAGCCACTGCAGGTGGTGGGAACCATCAATGCCTACACCGCCATCATGGCCGAGCGCATTGGCCACAAAGCCATTTACCTGTCCGGCGCCGGTGTGGCCAACGCCTCTTATGGCCTGCCTGATCTGGGTATGACCAGCCTCGACAATGTGCTCGAGGACGTGCGCCGCATCACCGCCGCCAGCGCGCTGCCGCTGTTGGTGGATATCGATACCGGCTGGGGTGGGGCGTTCAATATCTCCCGCACCATTAAAGAGATGATTCGCGCCGGCGCGGCGGCGGTACACATCGAAGATCAGGTCGCCCAGAAGCGTTGTGGCCACCGCCCGAACAAGGAAATCGTTTCCAAAGAGGAAATGGTGGACCGCATCAAGGCCGCCGTCGATGCCCGCACCGATGACGACTTCTTTATCATGGCGCGCACCGATGCCTTCGCCCAGGAAGGGCTGGACGCGGCCATCGAGCGGGCCCAGGCCTGCATCGAAGCCGGTGCCGACGGCATCTTCGCCGAAGCGGTGACCGAGCTGGAGCACTACCGCGCTTTCAAAGACGCCTTGAACGTGCCGATCCTCGCCAACATCACCGAATTCGGTAAAACCAGACTGTACAACAGCAAGGAATTGGCGGAATCTGGTGCGGACATGGTGCTGTACCCGCTGTCCGCCTTCCGCGCCATGAACAAGGCGGCGGAAAATGTCTACACCAGCATCCTGCAGAACGGTGATCAGCAGGCGGTTGTCGACACCATGCAGACCCGTGAAGAACTTTACGACTACCTGAATTACCACGAGTTCGAGCAGAAGCTGGATTCACTGTTCAAGAAGTAAATTCCACGCATCAACGATTGCCCGTCGCGCCCACTGGTGCGGCGGAATCCAAAACTCTTGCGAATAAAAGGGAAAACGAGATGGCTGAGAAAAAACTGGGTGGCGCCGGCCTGCGTGGCCAGGTAGCTGGTAAGACTGCACTGTCCACCGTTGGAAAATCCGGTTCCGGTCTGACCTACCGTGGTTACGATGTAAAAGACCTGGCGGAACACTGTGAATTCGAGGAAGTGGCCTACCTGATTTTCTATGGCGAGCTGCCCACCAAAGCCCAGCTGGCGGACTACAAAGGCGTGCTCAAGGGCATGCGCGGCCTGCCGCAGGCACTGAAAGAAGTCCTCGAGCGCATCCCCGTCGACGCGCACCCGATGGATGTGATGCGCACCGGCTGTTCCATGCTGGGCAACCTGGAAGGCGAAGAGTCCTTCGCCCAGCAGCAGGAAAAAGCCAACCGCCTGCTGGCCGCATTCCCGTCCATCATCTGCTACTGGTACCGCTACACCCACGACGGCGTGCGTATCGAGACCGAGACCGATGACGACTCCATCGGCGGTCACTTCCTGCACATGCTGCGCGGCGAAAAGCCCAACGCACTGCACGAGCAGGTGATGAACGTCTCCCTGATCCTGTACGCCGAGCACGAGTTCAACGCGTCCACCTTCACCGCGCGCGTTTGTGCCTCCACCCTGTCCGACCTGTTCAGCTGCATCACCGGTGCCATCGGCTCCCTGCGCGGCCCGCTGCACGGCGGCGCCAACGAGGCGGCCATGGAGCTGATCGAGCGTTTCACCTCCGCCGACGAAGCCGAGCAGGGACTGCTGGGCATGCTGGAGCGCAAGGAAAAGATCATGGGCTTCGGCCATGCGGTGTACAGCGAGTCCGATCCGCGCAACGCCATCATCAAGCAGTGGGCCGAAAAGCTGGCTGCCGATGTTGGTGACACCGTGCTGTACCCGGTATCCGTACGCTGCGAAGAAGTGATGTGGCGCGAGAAAAAGCTGTTCTGTAACGCCGACTTCTTCCACGCTTCCGCTTATCACTTCATGGGTATTCCCACCAAGCTGTTTACGCCGATCTTTGTCATGTCCCGCGTAACCGGCTGGGCCGCCCACGTATTTGAGCAGCGCGCCGACAACCGCATTATCCGCCCGAGTGCGGAGTACACCGGTCCGGAACTGCGTAAAGTGACTCCGATCGCCGAGCGATAAGGAGCCCTTGTCAGGAATCCTTGAATATGTACTGCGCGGGTGCCTGACGGCGTCCGGCAGTGCTCGGAATGCTCGCGTACGGCATGTGCGCTCCGCCTCCTGTGCGCGGGCGGCCAGCGCCAGCCACCCGCACCATTATTCAACGGTTCCACAATCAGCGTAGATAACGCGATGCGAAGGCGCTGCTGATGGGCAGACCTTGGCTGGACTATCTGCGAGAGGGATCTCGCAGCCAAGCCCCCATGGATGGGTGCAAGGCGTCTCCAGCCAAGGGCGGCCCGTCAGCAGTGTCGCCACACAACGACCCCACTGCGTGACCCGAAATGAACACCGAATTCCGCAAAAAACTCCCCGGCACCGACTTAGATTATTTCGACACTCGTGAAGCGGTCGAAAACATTCAGCCGGGTGCCTATGCAAAGCTTCCTTACACCTCCCGCATCCTCGCGGAAAACCTCGTGCGCCGCTGTGAGCCGGAAAAACTCACCGACGCCCTCAAGCAGATTATCGGCCGCAAGCGCGAACTGGACTTCCCCTGGTTCCCCGCCCGCGTCGTCTGCCACGACATTCTCGGCCAGACCGCACTGGTGGACCTCGCCGGCCTGCGCGATGCCATCGCCGAAAAGGGCGGTGACCCGGCCAAAGTCAACCCGGTGGTGCCCACCCAGCTGATCGTCGACCACTCCCTGGCGGTCGAGCACCCCGGCTTTGAAAAGAACGCGTTTGAAAAAAACCGCGAAGTGGAAGAGCGCCGCAACGAAGACCGCTTCCACTTTATTAACTGGACCAAAACCGCGTTTGAAAACGTCGACGTGATCCCGCCCGGCAACGGCATCATGCACCAGATCAACCTGGAGAAAATGTCTCCGGTGGTGCAGGTCAAAGACGGCGTCGCCTTCCCGGATACCTGTGTGGGCACCGACAGTCACACTCCGATGGTGGATGCGCTCGGTGTTATCTCCGTGGGCGTGGGCGGCCTCGAAGCCGAAAGCGTGATGCTCGGCCGCGCCTCCTATATGCGCCTGCCCGATATCGTCGGCGTCGAGCTGACCGGCAAACTGCAGCCCGGCATCACCGGAACCGATATGGTGCTGGCCCTGACCGAATTCCTGCGCCGCGAGCGCGTGGTCGGCGCCTATCTGGAATTCTTCGGCGAAGGCGCCTCCAGCCTGAGTCTGGGCGACCGCGCCACCATCGCCAACATGACCCCGGAATACGGTGCCACCGCCGGCATGTTCGCCATCGACGAGCAGACCATCGACTACCTGAAGCTCACCGGCCGCGATGACGAGCAGGTGGCGCTGGTAGAGAAATTCGCCAGGGAAACCGGCCTCTGGGCAGATAGCCTGAAAAATGCCGAGTACGAGCGCGTACTGAAGTTCGACCTGTCTTCCGTTACCCGCAATCTGGCCGGTCCTTCCAATCCGCACGCGCTGCTGCCGGTATCCGAGCTGGCCAACCGCGGTATCGCCAAAGAGTGGGAAGAAGAAGAGGGGCTGATGCCCGATGGTGCCGTGATCATCGCCGCCATCACCAGCTGCACCAACACCAGCAACCCGCGCAACATGATCGCCGCGGGCCTGATCGCCCGCAACGCCAACAAGCTCGGCCTGACCCGCAAGCCCTGGGTAAAAACCTCCCTGGCACCGGGTTCCAAAACCGTAAAAATGTATCTGGAGGAGGCCAACCTGCTGCCGGAACTGCAGCAGCAGGGCTTTGACGTGGTCGCCTTTGCCTGTACCACCTGTAACGGCATGAGCGGCGCCCTGGACCCGAAAATCCAGCAGGAAGTGATCGACCGCGACCTGTACGCCACCGCCGTACTGTCCGGCAACCGCAACTTCGACGGCCGCATCCACCCCTACGCCAAGCAGGCCTTCCTGGCCTCGCCGCCGCTTGTTGTGGCCTACGCGATCGCCGGCACCATCCGTTTTGATATCGAGAAGGACGTACTGGGCCACGACAAAGACGGCAACCCGGTCACGCTGAAAGATATCTGGCCGAGCGACGAAGAGATCGACGCGATCGTCAAGCAGAGCGTGAAGCCCGAGCAGTTCCGCGAGGTCTACATCCCGATGTTTGACCTCAGCAAGGCGGAAGAAGAGAAGGGCGAGCCGCTGTACCACTGGCGCCCGCAGAGCACTTACATTCGCCGCCCGCCCTACTGGGAAGGCGCCCTGGCTGGTGAGCGTTCCTTGAAAGGCATGCGTCCGCTGGCGGTGCTGGGTGACAACATCACCACCGACCACCTGTCGCCCTCCAACGCGATTCTGGCCAGCAGTGCCGCCGGTGAATACCTGGCGAAAATGGGCCTGCCGGAAGAGGACTTCAACTCCTACGCCACCCACCGCGGCGACCACCTCACCGCCCAGCGCGCCACCTTCGCCAACCCGAAACTGTTGAACGAAATGGTGCGCGACGAAAACGGTGCGGTGAAGCAGGGTTCTCTTGCCCGTATCGAACCGGAAGGCAAGGTCACCCGCATGTGGGAGGCCATCGAAACCTATATGGACCGCAAGCAGCCGCTGATCATTATCGCCGGCGCCGACTACGGCCAGGGATCGTCGCGCGACTGGGCCGCGAAGGGTGTGCGCCTCGCTGGCGTGGAAGCGATTGTGGCGGAAGGCTTCGAGCGCATTCACCGCACCAACCTGATCGGTATGGGCGTGCTGCCGCTGGAATTCCAGCCGGGCACCACCCGCGAGACCCTCGGCATCGACGGCACCGAAACCTTCGATGTACTTGGTGAGCGCACCCCGGGCGCGACTCTGACCCTGCTGATTCACCGCAAGGACGGTGAAACCGTGGAAGTACCGGTGAAATGCCGCCTGGATACCGCCGAAGAAGTTTCCATCTACGACGCCGGCGGTGTCCTGCAGCGCTTCGCCAACGACTTCCTCGAAGCCGAGGGCGCCGCGCAATGAGCAGCCCTGAGTCCAAGGTAAGCGCACCACAAATCAAAGTGCCCGCCACCTATATGCGTGGCGGCACCAGCAAGGGCGTCTTCTTTCGCCTGCAGGACCTGCCGGAATCCGCGCAGGTTCCGGGCGCCGCGCGCGACAACCTGCTGCTGCGGGTGATCGGCAGCCCCGATCCCTACGGCAAGCAGACCGACGGCATGGGCGGAGCCACCTCCAGCACCAGCAAAACCGTCATCCTGTCGAAGAGCGAACAGCCCGGTCACGATGTGGACTACCTGTTCGGACAGGTCTCCATCGACAAGCCGTTTGTGGACTGGTCCGGCAACTGTGGCAACCTCACCGCCGCCGTCGGTGCCTTCGCCATCAACAGCGGTTTTGTGGATGCCGAGCGCGTGCCGGAAAATGGTATCTGCACCGTGCGCATCTGGCAGGCCAACATCAAGAAAACCATCATCGCCCAGGTCCCCATCACCAATGGGGAAGTGCAGGAAACCGGTGATTTCGAACTGGACGGCGTCACCTTCCCGGCGGCCGAAGTGCAGATCGAATTCATGGACCCGGCGGATGGGGAAGGGGCCATGTTCCCCACCGGAAACCTTGTTGACGATTTAGAGGTGCCCGGGGTCGGCACCTTGAAAGCCACCATGATCAACGCCGGTATCCCCACCATTTTCGTCAACGCGACGGATATCGGTTACACCGGTACCGAACTGCAGGAAGCCATTAACGGTGACGACAAGGCACTGGCCATGTTCGAAACCATCCGTGCTTATGGCGCAGTGAAGATGGGCTTGATCGAGAAAGCGGAAGACGCGGCCGCCCGCCAGCATACCCCCAAGGTTGCCTTTGTGGCGCCGCCGCAGAGCTATACCGCTTCAAGCGGCAAGCAGGTGGCCGCAGGGGATATCGACCTGCTGGTGCGCGCCATGTCCATGGGCAAACTGCACCATGCCATGATGGGCACCGCCGCTGTCGCCATCGGCACCGCCGCCGCCATTCCCGGCACCCTGGTCAATCTGGCCGCTGGAGGCGGGGAGCGCAACGCCGTGACCTTCGGCCATCCGTCCGGCACCTTGCGGGTCGGGGCGGAAGCGGAAATCGTCAATGGGCAGTGGAGCGCTACCAAGGCCATTATGAGTCGCAGTGCGCGGATTCTGATGGAAGGGTGGGTGCGGGTGCCTGGCGATTGCTTTTAGTGGTAGGCCGGCACACTCTGTCTCCATGGCACAGCAGTTACGCCAGAGGATAAAGAGCGCCCACTTCAATGGCGCTCTTTAATATGTTTACTGATTAATCTAATAATTGTGGGATATTTTTACTATTGGAATGATAGCTATCATAGGTTTTTTCATAAGAAATTTGATGGCATAGATCCTCAATATTGGGTGGCTCATCGGATGCTTTTTTAAAATAGTTTTCATTTAAAAATGAAAATATAAACCCTCTCTGTTTGATCTTGAGCTTTTTGATAAAAAATCAATTGACTTTGGTTGGCTTGGCTTTATTTTTCAAGTGAAAAAATCTGATCTGGCTTTGTTTCGTTTTCTGTGCGGAGCGCTACTGTAATATTTATTCAGGTCGGTCATTATTGTGTCGATTATGGTCGTTGATGTGCTGGTTTCTGGTTTCTGGTTTCTGGTTTTTCTGTTGAAGTCTGCTTAATGAACTAACTAAAAAATGGATGAAATAGATATGTTTAAAAAGATCGCGATAATTTCTGTTTTAACTGCTTTCTTTACTGGCTGTGCATCGGTTCCCATGGAGAGCGATGATAAGGCCAGCAAGCTTAAAGAGTATGCGTCACCAAAGGATGGGAGTGCGGGTCTTTATATTTACAGAACATTTGGACCAGGAACGGCGCTTAAGAAAGATATATGGTTGAATGATGAGTGTGTAGGTCAATCCGCGCCCAACGTTTTCTTCTATAAAGAAGTTCCAGGTGATACGGAGTATAAAGTTTCAACAGAGTCAGAGTTTTCTCCGAATGATCTGATGTTGCAGGCCAAGTCTGGAGAGAACTACTTTATCGAGCAGTATATTAAGATGGGAGTTTTCGTTGGCGGCGCTGATCTGAAGCTTGTATCTACTGAGGAAGGGAAAAGAGATCTTGCGGAATTGAAACTGGCAAAGGCTGGAGAGTGCAGCAAGTAGCGATGATGGAGCTGGAGCAGAATTAAAGCACGCTCTTTTGAGTGTAGCGCAGAGATGGTTTCCATGCTCGTGCTGCCACGCCCTAACCCGAGTGTTTAAGGCTAGGTTTTCTTCTTTTTATGCTGTAAGATTTTGAAAATTTTTACCGAATATTAAAAGCCCTGTTTGTTTTTAGGGCATTTGCAAATGTTTTATGTGGTAAACGGCTTTGAGCCAGGCTGTAAAACTTGCTCGTAAACAAAAACTAAAAATGGAGATGTTATGTATAAAAAGACTTTGTTGGTTTCACTGATGATTTTTGCTTCAGTCAATGTAAGTGCAGAAGGTGCATACTTTGGTACTTCGATCGGTCAGGCTGAGGTAGATATTTCTGGTCTACAGTCAGCGACTTCGTTTTCTTTGACTGCCGGCTATGAGGTCACCAGGAATATTGCTCTAGAGGTTGCCTATGTTGACCTTGGTAGTGTAGAGGTTTCTGGGGCACCATTCACCTTGAGTACAGATGGCTTGAACTTCTCAGCTGTAGCTGCTCTTCCTGTCCATGAAAAAGTTGATGTTTTTGCAAAGCTCGGCTTTTTTAGGTGGGATTTTAGTGTTGACGAATCGGGAGCTGGAGAGGTGTTTAGTGATGATGGCACTGATATGAGCTATAGCGTCGGAGCGACGGCGAACCTGACTGAGCAATTTGACGCTGTCCTTGAGTATCAGGTGTTTGAATGGGATGGTGATGAAATTTCTAATGTTTCTCTAGGGGCAAAGTTTAGCTTTTAATTCATTTGGCTAAGTAAAGAAAGAAGAAAGGTGTGCTAGCATGCCTTTCTCCTTTTTTATCCTCTCATTAATTGCAAGAAAAAAATATTGGGGTGGAGCTAATCATTGACGCTTAAGGTCTCAGCACTCTTGAGCTTCAGATTCTTCTCGCTCAAAATCTTCCCTTTTTTCAGATCGACTTGGTCAATCCGCTTAGCCCTCCTACCTAGCTCTCACACTTACTGATATCTGTGCATTTATCCAGTAGAATTGCGCAAACCTTGATCTCAACCCAGAACCCAGAACAGTCTCTTGCCGCAAGGATTCCTCCTCAGCCGCCACAGCTTTGACCAACGCGGCAGCACCTGTATCCACTACTGGCTGGCCTCCCCCGAGGGCCCGGTCAAGCTGGTCATTGAAGGTGAGCGCCCGGTGTTTATGGTGAGGGTGGCCGACCGCGCTCAGGTCACCGAGGTGCTGGCCGGTGTCCCCTATGATTGGCAGCAGCTGGGCTTTCAGACCTTTAGCCGCGAACAAGCGGCCATGCTGTATTTCCCCACCATCGACGCCCACCGCCGCGCGCACGCACTGTTGCAAACTCGCGGCATCGAGGTGTTTGAAGCGGATTTTCGCCTTCACGACCGTTACCTGATGGAGCGCTTTGCCCGCGGTGGCCTCTACTTTGAAGGTGTGGCCAGGGCCAGAGATGGCTACATGGAATATCGGCAGGTGCGTCTCAGGGGCGCTGAGGTGCAGCCACAGTTCAAGGTGGTATCACTGGACGTGGAGTGCTCCGGCCGGGGTGAGCTGTATTCCGTCGGTCTCTACGGTCATGGTGTGGAGGAGGTGTTGATGGTGGGCGAGCCTGAAAGTGCTGAAACCACCATCCATTGGGTGGATGACGAGCGCGCGCTGCTCAAGGCGCTGGAGGCGAGGATTCAATGTCTGGACCCGGACATCATCATCGGCTGGTCGGTGGTGGATTTCGATTTCCGGCTGCTGCTGAAAAGGGCCGCCCGTCATGGTCTGCGCCTGAAGCTGGGGCGTGGTGGCACCGATGCCCGCTGGCGGGATGGCCGCGAGGGCAATCAGGGCTTTGTCACACTGCCGGGCCGGGTGGTGCTGGACGGTATCGACGGACTGAAAAACGCCACCTATAACTTCGAAAGCTTCAGCCTGGAGTTTGTGGCCCAGACCCTGCTGGGCAGGGGCAAGGACACCGAGGACGTGGACAACCGTCTGGCGGCGATTGAGCAGGATTTTCTGCATAACAAACCCAAACTTGCCGCGTACAACCTGGAAGACTGCCGGCTGGTCTGGGACATATTCCAGCACACGCGCCTGCTGGATTACCTGCGCCTGCGCGCCCAGCTTACCGGCTTGGAACTGGATCGCAGCGGCGGTTCGGTGGCGGCCTTCACCAACCTCTACCTGCCCAGGCTGCACCGCAGCCGCTATGTGGCGCCCAACCTGCCGGCCGACGGTGGCCTGGCCAGTCCCGGCGGCTATGTGATGGACTCCCGGCCGGGCCTCTATGACAACGTGCTGGTGCTGGATTTCAAGAGTCTGTACCCCAGCATTATCCGCACCTTCAAGATCGACCCCATGGGCTTGGTTGAAGGGCTGGCAGAGGAGGGGGAGTCTACACAGGAAGCGCGGCGTAAAGAAAAGCAGGAAAATAGACCTGAAGGACTACGTAAAGAGTGGCGCGAAGGGGAGAGTGAAGCGCGGCGGGAAGGTGCCCGGGTGGAGGAAGATACGATACCCAAGTCTATCCCCGGTTTTCGCGGTGCGCGCTTTTCCCGTGACAAGCACTTCCTCCCCGACATCATCACCAACCTCTGGGCGCAGCGCGACATCGCCAAGCAGGAGCGGGATGCCGCGCGCTCACAGGCCATCAAGATCATCATGAACTCCTTCTACGGCGTGCTCGGCAGTGGTGGCTGCCGTTTCTACGACACACGCCTGGCCAGCTCCATCACCCTGCGCGGTCACGAGATCATGCAGCAGACGGCCCGCTGGGTTGAGGAGCTTGGCCATCAGGTTATCTATGGCGATACCGATTCCACCTTTGTCTGGCTGAGCGGTCGGCCCAGCCCGGAAGAGGCGGATATCATCGGCAGAAATCTCGCCAGTGAAATCAACCGGCGCTGGCAAAACAAACTCAAAGACGAGCTGGCGCTGGAGTGCGAACTGGAGCTGGAATTCGAGACCCACTACCAACGCTTTCTGATGCCCACCATTCGCGGTTCAGAGGCCGGCTCAAAAAAGCGCTATGCGGGGCTGGTGGTGAACGGCGATGACGAAAAGCTGGTATTCAAGGGCCTGGAAACGGTGCGCAGCGACTGGACTGCTCTCGCCAGGGAGTTCCAGAGGCAACTCTATGGGATGGTGTTTAAGGGTGTTGATCCGTCCGAGTATATCCGCGAGACGGTACAGAAAACCCGGGCAGGGGAGATGGATGAGCAGCTAGTGTATCGCAAGCGGCTCCGGCGCAAACTGGACCAATACGTAAAAAATGTGCCGCCCCATGTGCGCGCGGCGCGGCTCGCCGATGAGCACCGCCGCCAGCAGGGGCTGGCACCCCGCTACCAGAACAAAGGCTGGATTCGTTACGTAATCACCCTCAACGGCCCGGAGCCGGTGGAGTACCGGCAGGCACCGATGGATTACCAGCACTATATCGACCGGCAGCTGAAGCCGGTGGCTGATGCTATTTTGCCTTTTATCGCGCTGGATTTTGACACCCTCGTGGATGGGCAGTTGGGGCTGTTTGGGGTGAGCTAATGACACAGGAAAACAGTCTGGAAAGACACACTCTCGTTGCGTTGTTAGCTATCAACGCCTGTATGTTTATCCTTGAGCTGGTGTTGGGATTGATCTCTCAGTCAACCAGTTTGATAGCAGACTCCCTAGATATGTTGGCGGATGCCATGGTGTATGGGCTTTCGCTTTACGCGGTTGGCAAGGCGCTGGCGAACAAAGTCTCTGCAGCCAGGGTGAGCGGTTACCTGCAGATTCTGCTGGGTGCCGCTGTGCTGTGCGAGGTTCTCAGGCGCTTGGTGTTCGGCAGTGAGCCGATAAGCACATTAATTATAGTGGTGGGCACAGTTGCTTTACTGGCGAATGTCGTTTGCCTTGCGCTTATCTCAAAGCACGACACTGGCGGTGTACATATGCGGGCCTCGTGGATTTTTTCAGTCAATGATGTCGTTGCCAATTTAGGGGTGATTGTATCTGCTTGCCTCGTTGCGCTGTTTGATAGCCGGTACCCGGATTTACTGATCGGTACGCTGATTTGTGGGCTGGTTGTGCGTGGAGGTATCAAAATCCAGCGTGAGGCCCGCGATGCCGAGAGTTCAGTGTTACATTTGATTAATCAGCGCTAACCCCAAAGCATAGGGGTGCAGCTTTACGCTTCCCCCTGTTATCGTAAACAGCCGCAAAAACTAAATAAGGGCGAAAGAATCGGCTGTTGGCCATCGGATATCGCAGTCTGAATTTCCACAGGCGGTAATATGTCGCTTGAGCAGATCGCTCTCATTGCGCCCGCAGATGACAATATTGAGATCATCGCTGCACCGAAATTCACGCGCGGAGTGATCGAATTTCCGCACTAGTAACTGGGCCTGCGCGAAAGTTTCCCAGTACGAGTTAAAGAGCACCCCCGAAGTCTAGCCCAACAGCAGCCATAGCCCGGCAGTGCACTACCGCACAGGCCAACGCAACATTTTCTGCAATTGATCACCCGCAGGCACGCCACAAAAAAGGTCAAGATAAGGTAGGGGCTTGAGCGGAGTGAGGTTTTGTGAGGCGTGCTTGATGGCAATCGCTGACTGGGTTGCTTAACCGGGCGGGCGAACCCGCCCGGTTAAGTCAGTTGGATTTACTTACTTAAACTGTCGGCTCCAGATCTGTGCTTCGCTGCTGGACGAATCACTATAGACGACCATAACCTCACCGTTTTCATTAACCGCCCCTGCGAGGGACCATTGCCCATCGTCATTGGCTTCCGTGGGAGCCAGTTCGGTTGACTGTCCCCAGCCATTGGCTGTCGTGTAACGGTTAAACCGGATAGTGGTATCAGTGCCGTCGTCGTGCTCCCAGAAAAACAAGGCGTTACCATTGTTATCGATTTCCAGGTCCAGATCCCAATTCATATAAGAGCAGAAACAAGAATCTCTGTAGCTGGAGCCTAGGTCTTCCTGGTTGCCCCAGCCCTCCCCTGGGATATAGCGTCTGCTGGACCAGGTGCCCGCCAAGTCGCGATCGGATCTAAACCAGGTAACAATAGCGCTGCCGTTAGTGCTCATGGCAAGCTGTGCAACTTTAACGCTTTCATCATGCTCTTCAAGTGGTGCCGCGCTACCCCAGCCATTTACCGTATCGTAATAGCTGTACCAGAGGTTGTATCGGAGTCCCTCACGTTTCGTCCAGATGGCGATGGCGTTGCCGCTGGCGTCCGCAGCTAATCGCGGGGTGCCTGCGCGGAGGCCGATATCCTCCGACAGCAGAAAAGGGGTATCCCAGCCACTGCCAGAATCAAACCGATTGGCATAGACCTTGTTGGTGCCGTCAAATTCCGCCCAGGTGACGATGGCATTGCCGTACCCGTCAAAGACCAACTGATGTCCATGGACAAAGCCAGGATCGGATTCAATTTTTACTGCGTCAGTCCAGCCTGACTCCAGTGAGAAATTGCGAGCCCAAATGTTGCCTAACCCCTCGACCCATAAGGCCATGGCATTGCCGTTGCTGTCCATCGCAAGTCTTGGTGCGCGACTGACACCGGGTGTGTTCAGTGTTACCGGTGTTGACCAGCTGCCTGAAGACTGATCGTAGTAGCTAACCCAGATGTCTGTTCTGAGATCTGCCCAGACGTCATCCCGAAGGTCGGTCCAGAAGTCTGTCCAGCTGCCGGTAAAGATACCCGTCAAGATGCGTCTTGAGATCGCTGAGAAGATGTCTGCCCAGATATCTGTTTTATGCTCGCTCCAGGCAATCATTGCATTGCCACTGTCATCGGAGGTTAACCAGAGTTCACGACCGTTGGTCTCAGTGTTTGATGGCGCCACTAAATCTAAGGGGGAAGGGGCTCCCCAACCGCTGCCAGCGCGGTAATGGTTGACCCAGATCTTATCTTCTCTTGACCACGCAGCAATCGCGTCACCGTTATCGTGGTAAACCACGTGGGGTCTGGTCATGTACGATGATGCGGCTGGGCCTTGTACCGTTTCTGCGTTAGTGCTGAGCCTGCCGTCGGCGGTGGTGAAACCCCAACTGGATACGCTGGCCAGTGCGTTACCGGCCAGATCGCTGATGTCGGTGCTTAGGGTGACGGTGTAGCTAGTTAGAATGCCCAAAGGCGTATTTGGGGTGAAGGTAGCCTCATTGGTGGAGGAGTCAAAGGAGACTGTACCTTGAACGGGGATGTCGCCCCTGAGACTGAAGCTCTCACTGGATACCGAGCTGGCCAGCAGTTCTTCGCTAAAGAAGGCCGAAACCACTGCCGAGCGTGGTACGCCGGTTTCGGTGCTGGTGGGCGAGGCATAAATCACCGTAGGAGCACTGGTGTCCACGGGCGCAGTGGGCTGTTCATTGGCACCACCGCTATTGTCTTCCACTGGCTCTGGCTGTTCGTTACCGCCAGCGCTGCTTTCTCCGGGTATCGGCGGCTGATCGTTACTGTCATCGCCGGTTCCAGTTGGTGCCGCTGGCTGTTCGTTACCGCCACCGCCGGAGTCCTCCGGTGTCGTTGACTGGTCGTTACCACCCCCTCCACAGCCACTGAGTACAATCACCAGGAAACTTGCAAGAACACCAGTGATGGTGCGTCTCCAGCACACAAAATCATTCATTATTATCATCCGTGATTTATAAAAAATGCGCGCAAAAGATAACATGCTCAAGGTGTAATGAAAATGTGAAGGCTGCGACGGATTAATATGTCCTCGCTCTACGCGGTGAGCACGAGCTCAACGGCAAAGTTGTGCGCTGTGCCAGTATATTTTGTGCTGATTGTCACAAGCTAAGGTTGCCACTAATCTCAGACAAGCTGTGCATTAACAGTTCTGTTTGTGTCCGTCGCAATCGACTAGTTGTCGGTGCGCTAGTAACATGGCGGGGAGTAATAGGGCAGGGTGTACAGTGCTCAGGGCCTGGCCGGCGGGGAATACAAGAAGATGACTCGCGTTTGGCGACCCTCACAACAGAACCCAGAAAGTGCGCAGATGCCTGTACCCGGATACCGGCACACCGAAGAAAGTACCCAGGTGAAAGTACCCAGGTGAAAGTACCCAGGTGAAAGTACCCAGGTGAAAGTACCCAGGTGAAAGTACCCAGGTGAAAGTACCCAGATGAAAGTACCCAGATGAAAGTACCCGGATGAAAATACCCAAGAGACTACAACCGCTGGTCGACGACGGTCTGATTGATGAGGTCGTTGTCCAGCTGATGAGCGGCAAGGAAGCGCAGGTGTATGTGGTGCGCTGTGGCGATGAGTTGCGCTGTGCCAAGGTCTTTAAGGAGGCCAAGCAGCGCAGCTTCAAGCAGGCGGTGCAGTATCAGGAAGGCCGCAAGATGCGCAATAGCCGCCGCGCGCGGGCCATGTCGAAGAAGACCCGCTATGGCCAGAAGGAGCAGGAGCAGGCCTGGCTGAGTGCCGAGGTGGATGCCCTCTACCGGCTGGCGTCCGCCGGTGTGCGCGTTCCGCAGCCATACGGCTTTGTCGACGGTGTGCTGCTGATGGAGATGGTCGCTGATGCCGAAGGGTATGCGGCCCCGCGACTGGACGACGTTACCCTGACCCCGGAGCAGGCCCGCGAGTACCACGCCCAGGTGATGGCCGATGTTGTGCGTATGCTTTGCGCCGGCCTTGTCCACGGCGATCTTTCTGAGTTCAACGTACTGCTCGGGCCGGAAGGCCCGGTCATTATCGATTTGCCCCAGGCGGTGGATGCCGCCGGCAACAACCATGCGGCTGCCATGCTGGAGCGCGATGTCAACAATATGCGCGCCTATTTTGGCCGTTTTGCCCCGGAACTGTTGAATACGGAGTACGGTAAGGAAATCTGGGCGCTGTATGAGAGCGGCGAACTGCATCCCGACAGTCGCCTTAGTGGCAGTTTCGAGCATGATGCGCGCAGTGTCGACGTCGCTGATCTGATGGCTGTTATCGATGATGTTCGTGAAGAGGAGGCCGAGCGTCTGGCTCCGGCCTGGGACAATGACTAGGCCGTTGATGATCCAGTAAGAGCCCCCTTTATCTTGAGGTACACATTTATGGCCACTCTGGGCACCCCGTTTTCCGCTACTGCAACCCGCGTACTGCTCTGCGGCGCGGGGGAGTTGGGCAAGGAAGTTGTGATCGAGCTGCAGCGCCTCGGCTGCGAGGTGATTGCCGTTGACCGCTACCCCAACGCCCCGGCGATGCAGGTGGCAGACCGCAGTCATGTGATCAATATGCTCGATGGCACTGCCCTGCGCGACGTGATTGAGAAGGAGCAGCCTCACCTGGTGGTGCCTGAAATCGAGGCCATCGCTACCGATACTCTGGCCGAGCTGGAGCGCGAGGGGGTGGAGATAGTCCCCAGCGCGCGAGCGGTGCAGCTGACCATGAACCGCGAGGGTATACGCCGGCTTGCCGCAGAAACTCTGGGCCTGACCACTTCCAGTTATCGCTTTGCCGCCAGCGAGGCGGAATTCAAAGCCGCCATCGACGAGATCGGCATTCCCTGCCTGGTCAAACCGATCATGAGTTCATCGGGTAAAGGCCAGAGCCTGGTGCGGGATGCCTCTCAGGTTCACCTTGCCTGGGCTTATGCGCAGGAGGGCGGCCGCGCCGGCAAGGGCAAGGTGATCGTCGAGGGCTTTGTGGATTTCGATTACGAAATCACCCTGCTGACGATCCGCCACAACGATGGCAGCGGCAGGATTGTCACCAGCTTCTGCGCACCCATTGGCCATCGCCAGGCGGACGGGGATTATCAGGAATCCTGGCAGCCGCAACCTATGTCGGCGACTGCCCTCGCGCGCGCTCAGGATGTTGCCCGGGCGGTGACCGACAATCTCGGTGGTCGCGGCCTGTTCGGGGTGGAGCTGTTTGTTAAAGGCGACGAGGTGATTTTCAGTGAAGTTTCGCCGCGACCCCACGATACCGGGCTGGTGACGCTGATCTCGCAGGACTTGTCCGAGTTCGCATTGCACGCCCGCGCCATCCTTGGGTTGCCCATTCCCAATATCCAGCTGCACCGCGCCTCTGCCTCTGCCGTATTGCTGGTGGAGGGGGATTCCACGCAGATGCGGTTCGGCAACCTGGCCACCGCGCTCGCCCGCCCGGATACCCAGCTGCGCCTGTTCGGCAAACCGGAAGTGGCCGGCAAGCGCCGTTTGGGCGTGGCCCTGGCGCGGGCCGATGACATTACAACCGCCCGCGATACCGCCAATGCGATCATTGCCGATATTGAGGTCAATCTGTAACGCTAAGCTTGACTGACTACTGGGCTGCATAGGCCGGTGTCATGGCCGGCTGTGTGTTTTTGCCGTGGCTTTGAACCTTGTGCTTGGGCTGTGTCTGATCAGCAGGTTGATCAAGGTCTGGCAAGGTCTGGCAAGGTCTGGCAAGGTCTGGCTGATAGCGGCCTCTCCGGACCCTGCGGCTCTGCTTCCGCTTCCGCTCTCTGATTCGTTTCTCTGATTTGGCCGTGTGTTTTTCCCTCCGATTGGTCTCCTTGGTCCGCCTTTCCAATCCGCTTTCAAATACTCTTTCAAACCCTCTTCCGGGTCGGAAGCGCCGGTCATTCTCGACAGTCTGGACTTCTTCTCGGCTTCCCCCGCCGGCCTACTTCATTGAATGTCGATGGGGTCGCAGGCGTTTCCAATAGGAAATCGGCCGCCCCTTACCTACAATACGCGGCCATTTACCGACACGAGTCATTGTCTTGACCAGCCCCGACAACCATCACCCCCGCGATTTCAAGTCCCTGCCGCTGCAGCCGGCGCTCCTCAAAAATCTGCAGGACCTCGGCTATCAGCGGCTGACGGAAATCCAGGCCGCTGCGCTGCCGGCGATTGTGGAGGGCAGGGATGTCATCGGGCAGGCCAAGACCGGTTCCGGCAAAACGGTGGCGTTCGGGCTGGGTCTGCTGCACAAGCTAAACGTGGAGCGATTCCGCGTGCAGGCGCTGGTGCTGTGTCCCACCCGGGAGCTGGCGGATCAGGTGGCGCGGGAGCTGCGCAAGCTGGCGCGGGCCATTCACAACATCAAGATTCTGACCCTCTGCGGCGGCATGCCCTTCGGGCCACAGATAGGTTCCCTCAAACACGGTGCCCATATCGTGGTGGGCACGCCGGGGCGGATTGAAGACCACCTGCGCAAAGGCAACCTAGACCTCGCCAATGTGGACACGCTGGTGCTCGACGAGGCGGACCGAATGCTCGATATGGGTTTCCAGGAGGTGCTGGATCAGATTCTTGAACAGCTGCCCGAAGAGCGGCAGACCCTGCTGTTTTCCGCCACTTACCCCAAAACCATCGATGCACTGGCGGGTCGGGTACTGCGCAAGCCGGTGAAGGTGGAAGTGGCGGCCGCGCATACCCAGAGTACCATCGAGCAGCATTACTACCGGGTGGAAAACAATGAGGCGCGGCCCGCGGCCCTGTACCAGTTACTGGCTAGCTATGACGCTTCATCGGCAATGGTTTTCTGCAACACCAAGAAAGAAACCGACGAGGCCGCGCAAACACTGAAGCGCGCCGGCTTTGCGGCGCTTGCCCTGCATGGGGATATGGAGCAGAAAGAGCGCGAACGCACCCTGACACTCTTCGCCAACGGCAGTGCCTCGATTCTGGTGGCAACGGATGTGGCGGCGCGCGGGCTGGATATTGAAGAACTGCCGGTGGTGGTGAACTACCATCTCTCCCGCGATCCCGAGGTACACGTACACCGTGTCGGCCGTACCGGGCGGGCTGGGCAGAAGGGTGTGGCCTTGTCTCTTGTCAGCAAGAAAGAGATCTACAAGCTGGAGCGTCTCGAAGAGTTGCTGCAGCTGAAAATCACCCTGGAGGCGCTGCCGGAGTTGCCCAGAGGGTTTACGCCTTCGCGGCCGGTGATGTCGACCCTGCAGATCGACGGTGGCAAAAAGCAGAAAGTGCGCGCCGGCGATGTGGTGGGTGCCCTCACCGGGGATGGCGGTATCGGCGGAGACCAGATCGGCAAGATCCAGCTGTTCGACTTTTCCACTTTTGTGGCGGTGGAGCGCGTGGTGGCCAAAAAGGCGCTGGCCAAACTCGCCAGCGGCAAGCTGAAAGGCCGCAAGTTCCGCGCTCGTATTGTCGGGGTTTGAGTCCCTGCGGCGCGTATACTGGCAACTCCGGTAACGGTGAGCGCGTGCAAGCTGCCGGCCATCGGTAACGGACTGAGTCGTCTATTGGAATTGATCGGTGCGATTAGCTGCTTTGGGCGTGTTTTGTCGGGACAAATGCCGCGAGGCATCAAGCATCAAGGCATCAAGGAGACAAGCCGGACTGGAAATACCCTGACAACAAAACGCAAACAGGCGGCCGCTGGCCGCCTGTTTTCAAGCCTTGACCCCGGGGATCAGAACTTGAACTCGGTGCCCACACCGAAGTAGCTGCGGTCGTAATCAGCAGCTGCAGACTCGTCGGTGAAGAAACCGTATACCTTGGCGGCGCTGGACAGCTTGTAGTCCAGACCCAGGCTGTAGGTCTCACCGTCTTCTTCGACAATATCAGACTGGCCGTACTGGGCTTTCAATGTCCAGGCATTGATCTTGTAGGCGGCGGAAGTCATCCAGCCTTCCTGGCTGCTGCCGTCTTCTTTTTCCTGCTCTTCGTAGAGGGCACCTACCTGAACCGCACCGATATTGTATTGGGTAACAAGGCGGGCGGTATCCCAGCCGTTGGCTTCCACATCCATGTCGTAGGCGTAAGCGATGTAGACGCCGCCCTGGTCGTAGGCGAAGGAAATGGAGGTGCCGTTGTCGCGGGTGATCTCGTTCTCTTGCTGGTCAGTGCCGATCACTTCTTCACGATTGCTGATATAGGCAGTGCTGACCTTGAAGCCTCCGAAAGAGGGGCTGGTGTACTGCAGGTTGTTGGCTTCGCGGTTGTCACTCTTGGTGATCAGGCTCTTGATATCGCCTTCCAGGTCGTTGAATAAATCAACTTTCTTCTGCGCCACTTTCAGCGGAGTGTCGAATTTGCCACCGATCACCTGACCGAAGTCACCCTGGATGCCTACGTAGATGTTGCGCTGGGAGAAGGTCTCTTCCGCATCGCCGTCCACATTGACCTCGTACTCCATCTTGTAGATGCCGGTGAGGCCGTTGGCGAAGGGCAGTTCGCCATTCACGCCCAGGCGTGAGGCGTTGCTCTTGATATCCGTGATGGAACCTTCGCCTTCGTCGGCAGACTGGAATGCGACATTGGCTTTGCCATAGAGCTGCATAGCCTTGGAGTCATCTTGACCAGTTGCCAGTGCTGGCACCACGGCGGCAATGGCCAGAGAGATAGCAGTTTTTTTCATGGTCGTCTCACAGGTTTGTGGTTTTGCTTGTGATTGAGGGCCGGCTTCCTGTCCGAATCTCTGCCATCCCTCGAGTTGCTGCGAATTCTGCGCATCGTATGTGACAAAAAAATTAAAGGTGACATTTTTTTATATAAACGCGCCAGGCCGATTAAAAAATGAGCAGCCGGCTGGTTCGGTGCAGCCAAATTCGCTGATTCCACTTCATGGACAACTTTTGCTTCATCGGCTGGAATCTGGCACAAACCCATGTTGGCGCTCGCAAAATCACTGGCCAGCCCCGGGAGCGGCGGGCAAACATCGGCAATAGACATAGGACGGCCGCTGAGCCGGGAAGACGGTAAACAGCCAAGTTAAAGCAGAGCTAAAACCGGAGCAGGGCAAAATCAACTTCATACCCAGATAGAGATCGCAGCATGGATGCAGCGAGTACGCAGGCCGGGGAAGGCAGTAACCGTAAAACGCTGTTAGCAGTGCGCCAACAGTTGAGGATTGCGGCGCGCTACCGGCCTGGCCCGAGAGAGCTGGCCGCCTATGTGGCGGCAATCCTTATCTGCGGCAGCCTGTATCAGCTCCCCACCCTGGAGGCTCTTGTTCTTGTGGGCTTTGCGCTTGCGGTGGCGGTGACTGTGTCCCCATGGCGCCGAGCTGTTCTGCCCCTCTTGCTGGCGGCAATGCTCGGCGCCGGATGGGCCACCTGGAGCAACCAGCGAGCGCTTTTGGACCGGCTCCCGGAAGCGGGCCACGGTGCGGACTGGGTTTTGCCGCTGCGTGTGGATTCACTGCCGGCGGTCAGGGATTCGCGCAGCCGCTACGGAAGCCGTGGGGGCGTCGATATCCGTTTCACTGCCCGGGTGCTGGATTCGGCTGCAGAGGAAAGCCTGCGCGGCAGGCACCTTGAATTGACTTGGTATGGGGCGGGTCCGGAGGAGCAGGCGCGGCTGCGCGGTGGCACTATCTGGACGATGCCGGTGCGGCTGAAACGCCCCAGAGGGAGCGTGAATCCCCACGGCTTCGATTACGAAGGCTGGCTGCTGCGCCGAAATATTTATGCCACCGGCTACATCAGGCCACAGGATGCGCAGCCCAAGCTGCTCGGTGAAAGTGGCGGGGTGCTGTCCGCCCGCGAGGCGATCCGCAGCCGCATTCGATCCCTGGAATTACCGAGCGCAGATTTGATCCTGGCGTTGGTACTGGGGGACCGCAGCGGCCTGTCGCATGCGGAGACACAGGCGCTGCGCAACTCCGGCACTGCGCACCTGATCGCCATCTCCGGCCTGCATGTAGGCATGGTGGCAGGCGCTGTGGCCCTGTTGGCGGGGCTGCTGGCGCGACTGATCGGGCTGTTTCTGGGCTGGACTCCCCGCTTGCTGGTGCCTGTTCTGTCGCTGACAGCGGCGGGCCTGTATGTGCTGATGAGTGGAGCGCCCTTATCGGCACAGCGGGCGCTGGTGATGCTGGCGGTTTTGTTGCTGGCCTGGTACTGGCGCCGGCGATTGCACAGCGCACTGGCGCTGCTGTTGGCGCTGGCGATCGTGCTTACCCTGCAGCCCCTGGCCTTTCACGGGCCGGGTTTCTGGCTGTCTTTTCTCGCTGTGGCGGCGCTGCTGCTGGGATTTCGCGGCCGCTATCGGGTCACGCCGCGAGCGGGACTCTCTCACTCTTGCGACTTGTCCCCACTGTGCGGCCAGCAGGGCTTATCCGGTCTGGCCAAAAGGTCGGCAGGGCGCTTGCTGGAGCTGCTGCGCAGCCAGTGGCTGATCGGGCTCGCCTTGCTGCTGCCATCCATGGCATTTTTTCAGGGTTTCAGTGCCGGCGGCTTTGTATTCAACCTGGTGGCCATTCCCTGGATGGCGGTGTCGATTCTACCTGCCTTACTGATCGGCACGCTGCTCGTGGGAACTTCAGCCGGCGCCTGGCTGCTGACATTGGGGAGTGCGCAGCTGCAGTTACTGCTGGAAATGCTCACCGGCCCAATGGCTGTCGGCGGCGGCTGGTTCAGTGCCGGCGCACCCGCCTCCCCCTGGCTGGCGGTAATGTTCGGACTCGGTATCTTCTGGCTGTTATTGCCAGCCGGCGTGCCGGGCAGGGCGCTTGGCTGGGTGGCGCTACTGGTGCTGCTGGTTGGCTTGCCGTCGGGCTGGCTGCCGCGGACGCCGGTTGCAGACAAGCTGGCGGTAACGGCGCTGGACGTGGGGCAGGGCCTTGCGGTGGTGCTGCGCTCCAGGGACGCCGTGCTGGTCTATGACGCAGGGCCCGGCACTGTCGGAGGCTGGAATGCCGGCAGCGCAATCGTCGCGCCATTTCTGCTGGGTGAGGGCGGACGCGAGGTGGACCTCCTGGTGCTGAGCCATGGCGACAGTGATCACGCCGGGGGATTTGCGGGGCTTCTGGCAATGATGCCAATCAAGCGGCTGGCGGCACCCGGGGAGTTGGTTCGGCGCATGAGCGCAGGAGCCGGACCTGATGGTTCATCTCGGCCGCAGGGTTTATCGGGTTCCCACAGTTTGGCGGCCTTTCCCTGCGTGGCCGGTAGCGCCTTCAATCTGGGTGGGATGCGCATTACCTGGTTGTGGCCAAACGAAGACGATGTCAGCGGGGAGGAAAATGACCATAGCTGTGTGGCGCTGGTGGAGTGGCGTGATCACCGTATCCTGTTGGCCGGCGATATTTCCACCTCGGTCGAGGGGCAATTGGCACGGCGCTTTGATGATTTCTTGCCGGTGGATTTATTGATTGCCCCCCACCACGGCTCCCGCACTTCGTCATCGGAAGCATTTCTGCGCTGGAGTCAGCCGGCGGCGGTGGTGTTCAGTGCCGGCTATCGCCATCATTTCGGGCATCCCCATCCGGAGGTGGTGAGCCGCTATCAACATCGTGGCGCGCGCATTTTTTCCACCGCCGACAGTGGTGCCGTTTCCTTCTTTTGGGAGCCAGGTGTTGAGTCTCCTGTGGTGCAAAAGGCCAGGGACACAGGGCCTTTCTGGCTGCGCTAGTGGAGAGATCGTGGAGGTTGCCTTTCGCAGGAATCCTGTCAGACCTGGGCAGAGGCGTATCAGGGGGCGGAGAGACGAGGCCAGATGGATTGGAACAAAATACGCGGATTAAGCGCGTGGTTAAAAAGAAGCTGGTGAATTCTTGGGCGTATTTACACTTTGCCTCCTGCGTCACACTGCGGCCACTGGATGCAACGGGGACTTAGCCGCCGGGACCAGCTGTGGTAGAGTCTGAGGCCGCTATTCCCTTTGGCAGTTTTGGGGTCATATAAAGTGCTCGAAATAATAAAATCCGGCGGCTGGCTGATGCTGCCAATACTCCTCTGTTCCGTTGCGGTGATTGCCATTTGTATTGAGCGTCTGTGGACGCTGAACGCCAGTCGCATCGCTCCGCGTACCTTGCTCGGTCAGGTCTGGGATTGGTTGAAAAACAACCAGGTCGACGGCGAGAAACTCAAGACTCTGCGCGATTCAAGTTACCTCGGGCGGATATTCGCCGCCGGGCTGTCCAACTCCAAGCACGGCCGCGAGGTGATGAAAGACAGCATCGAAGAGGCCGCCAGTCAGGTTGTGCATGAAATGGAGCGCTACCTCGGTGCCCTGGGTACCATCGCCGCCGTGGCACCGTTGATTGGTCTGTTGGGTACAGTGCTCGGCATGATCCAGGTGTTCACCGCCATTATGCTGGAGGGTACCGGCAACGCCGGTGTTCTGGCCGGTGGTATCAGCCAGGCCCTGATCACTACCGCCGCCGGCCTGACGGTGGCTATTCCGGCGCTGATGGCGCACCGCTATTTTCAGCGCCGTGTCGACAGTATCGTCGTGACCATGGAGCAGGAGGCGGTGAAGCTGGTGGATGCCCTGCACAGTGACCGCCGCATCGAAGCGGTCTGAGTGGGGTAAGTCCAATGCAGTTTCGCCGCCAGCAGCGCGAGCAGGATGGGGTCAACCTCACGCCACTGATCGATGTGGTCTTCCTGTTGCTGATCTTTTTTATGGTTTCCACCACCTTTACCAAGGAGAGCCACCTGAAGCTCAACCTGCCGGAGGCCGCCGGCCCACAGGCGCAGGCTGAGCCAAGCATGGTTGAGGTGTTGATTAACGCGGATGGCTCTTACGCGGTGGATGGCCGCGCGCTGATCAACAAAAAGCTGGCTACGCTCAAATCGGCGCTGTCGGAAGTTTCCGCGGGCGAGTACAATCGCCCGCTTGTTATCACCGCTGACGCCACCGCAGAGCATCAGGCGGTGGTTCGCGCCATGGATGCCGCGGGTCAGCTGGGGTTTGTCCACCTCAGTATCACTACACGGCAACCAGAAAAAAATTAACCCCTCGCAAGAGGGCCCGCAGTCCAACCGCAGCTGACAGGCTGACGGGGGACCCTGCAGGCCCGCTTAAGCGCAGCGCGTTCATGCTGCCGCTTTGTGTTTGCAGGGAGTCCGGCCAAGAGTTTGTATGGACAGAGTGAACGCGCCACCGCGCAAACCCCAGCGCGGTGCGGAAACCTACCGCCGCCTGTTGACCTACGCCCTGCCATACTGGCCGATCTTCGCACTGGCCGTGTTCGGCTTTCTGCTGTTTTCCGTCATGGGCGTGAGCCTGATCGCGGTGACCGAGCTGTTGCTGGATGCCGTTGGGGCGGGTATTCAGGAGAGCCGGGGCTTTCTCGCCAAGATCGTCGCCAGCCACTTTCCCGGCGGCGTGATGCCGCAGGAGACCGCCCGCTGGCTGATTCCGCTGGCGATGCTCTTGATCATCGTGCTGCGCGCCTGCGGCAATTTCATTGGCAGTTACGGATTGGCCTATGTGGGGCGGGCGGTGATTCACCAGCTGCGCACCCAGCTGTTTGCCAAAATTGGCCAGCTGCCCAGTGCCTACTTCGACCGCTATACCAGTGCCTACCTGATCTCCAAGGTCTCCTACAACGTGGAGCAGGTGACCAATTCCATCACCAAGGCGGTAAAAGTCCTGATCCGGGAGTCTTTTACCACCATCGGCCTGCTGACTTACCTGCTGCTGGTGAACTGGAAGCTGACTCTTACATTCTTTCTGTTCGCCCCAATGATCGCCCTGATCGTGCGCACCGTGGGCAAGCGCTTTCGCAAACTGAGCCACCGCATCCAGAACACCATGGGCGATGTGACCCATGTTACCCAGGAGGCGATCAACGGCTACCACGTGGTGCGCATGTACGGCGGTCAGACCTATGAAAACAAGCGTTTCGAGCAGGCCAGCGACAACAACCGCCAGCAGTTTATGAAGCTGGTGGTAGCGGACAACGCCAGTGTTTCGGTGATCCAGGTTTTGGTAGGGCTGTCCACAGCCACCATCGTCTGGCTGGCCCTGGCGCCGGGGATGGTGGAGTCCATGACCGCGGGCGTATTCGCCGCTTATATCGGTGCGGCGGCCTCACTGGCCAAACCCGTGCGCAGCCTGTCCGAGGTGTTTGCCGATATCCAGCGCGGGATTGCGGCCGCCGAGAGCATTTTTGAGGTGTTCGACTCTCCCAAGGAGCCGCTTGGCGGCACCGCGCGCTTGCCGGAGCCGGTTCGCGGCGCGGTTACCTTCGAACATCTGGGCTTCCGCTACGACCCGGCCGCCCCCGAGGTGTTGAGCGATATCCATGTCTCTGTTGAAGCCGGAAGCACGGTGGCGCTTGTGGGCGCGTCAGGCTCCGGCAAAAGTACACTGGTCAGCCTGCTGTCGCGCTTCTACGATCCCACTCAGGGGCGCATCCTGATCGACGGCACGGATATCACCGACGTGTCCATTGCCGACGTGCGCCGCCAGATCAGCATGGTTTCCCAGAGCATCGTGCTGTTCAATGACACCGTGTACAACAATATCGCCTATGGCGAGCTGGCCGGCGCCAGCCGCGAGGCGGTGGAGAGAGCGGTGCAGCTGGCCCATGCTTCCGAGTTCATCGGCGAGCTATCGGACGGTTTGGACACTATGCTGGGTGACAATGCGCAGATGCTCTCCGGTGGCCAGCGCCAGCGGCTGGCGATCGCCAGAGCACTGCTCAAGGACGCGCCAATCCTGATTCTCGACGAAGCCACTTCCGCTCTGGATAACGAGTCCGAGCGCCACATACAGGCAGCACTGGCTGAGGTGATGAAGAACAGAACCACTTTTGTGATTGCCCACCGCCTCAGCACTATCGAGAGTGCGGATTGTATTCTGGTGATGGAGCAGGGGCGTATTATCGAGAGCGGCACTCACGAAACATTGCTTGCAGCGGGCGGTCGCTACGCGACGCTGCTTCAGCAGCAAACCGCGGGGTAGGGATGTCACTGGAAGACTGGTTCAACAAGCGCTGGTATCCCGCCGATGAGGAGCAATCGTCCGGTGGCCTCGCGCTGCTGTCGCCGGTTGAGGGCCTCTACCGCCTCGCGGTGGAAGGGCGCCGGGGTTGGGCGCGCACCCACGCACCGGAGGCGCTCAGTGTGCCGGTGATTGTCGTGGGCAATATTACCGCTGGCGGGGCCGGCAAAACCCCGCTTGTGGCGGAACTCGCCCGCTGGCTGCACGAGCGCGGCATGAACCCGGGGATCGTCAGCCGCGGCTATGGCGGCCGGGCGAAGAGTTATCCATACCAGGTTACCGAGCAGTCCCACCCGCTGGAGTCCGGCGATGAACCCCTGATGCTGCGCCTGATCACCGGCCTGCCGGTGATGGTCTCGCCCAATCGGGCCGAGGCGGCGCAGGCGCTGATCGACTATCACCACTGCGATGTCATCATTGCCGATGACGGCCTGCAGCACTATGGACTGTGGCGCAGCATGGAAATCTGTGTGGTCGACGGCCAGCGCGGGTTCGGCAATGGCCGCCTGCTGCCGAGGGGGCCACTGCGCGAACCCATCTCACGTCTCGACCAGGTGGGGATTGTCGTCAGCAATGGCGAGCCGGAGCCCGAGGTGCGCAAACAGTGTGGCGGGCGGCTGGACTTCACCATGACGCTGCAGCCGGCCTGCTGGCACCAGTTCAACCTCGACCAGACATCTACGCTGAAGCTGGAGTCCGGGCCTGAGCCCGGCCTCGTCCACGGCGTTGCCGCCATCGGCAACCCGCAGCGTTTTTTCCGCACACTGCGCGGCCTTGGCTATCAGGTGGTGGAGCAGGCTTTCAGCGATCATCACGAATTCTCCCCGCAGGAACTGGAGTTTGACGGCGTCACACCGGTGATGATGACCATGAAAGATGCGGTGAAGTGCCGCGATTTCTGGCAGACCCATTGGTGGGCGCTGGAAGTACGTGCCAGCCTGCCGGACCTGTTTTACCAGAAGATTCACCAGCACATTCAGAACTTTGCCGAGCATGACTGATAGCGTTTCCTTTGATGTTGTAATTCCCGCCCGTTTTGGCTCCAGCCGTCTCCCGGGCAAGCCCCTGGCGGATATCGCCGGCAAACCCATGATCCAGCATGTCTATGAACGCGCCGGTGAGAGCAGCGCGGCGCGTGTGGTGGTGGCAACCGATGATATGCGGGTCGCGGAAGCGGTGCGCGGCTTCGGTGGCGAGGTCTGTATGACTTCAGCGGAGCACGCATCCGGCACCGACCGCTTGCAGGAGGTGGCGTCCAATCTCGGCCTCTCGGAGGAGCGCATCATCGTCAACGTGCAGGGCGATGAACCGCTGATTCCCGCGGCGGTGATCGACCAGGTGGCGGGCAACCTGGCCCGCAACCATGCGGCGGGTGTGGCGACTCTGGCTGAGCCGATCGAGTCTCTGGACGATTTTCTCAATCCCAACATCGTCAAGGTGGTGGCCTCTGAGAGCGGGCTGGCACGTTACTTCTCCCGGGCGCCCATCCCCTGGCCGCGTGACGCTTTTGCCTTCGAGCAGCGAGCACTGCCCGAGGGGCTGCACCCGCGCCGCCACATCGGTATCTACGCCTACCGGGTCGCGCTCCTGAACCGTTTTGTCGGCTGGCCCATGGCCCCACTGGAGCGATTTGAATCCCTCGAGCAGTTGCGCTTCCTGTTTCACGACGAGCAGATACACGTGGCGGACGCCCGCGAGCAGGTGCCGGGCGGGGTGGACACGGAAGCCGACCTGACGCGCATGCGGGAGCTGCTGGCGCGATGATCCAGCGGGATGTGGACCTGCAACCCTTCAACACCATGGCCATTCGTGCCCGCGCTGCGCACTATGCACATGTTGGCAGTCTGGACGAGTTGCGCGAGGCGCTGGAATTTGCCCGCCGCAGGCGCCTGCCGATCCTGCCGTTAGGTGGTGGCAGCAATATCGTATTGACCGGGGGTTACCCCGGGCTGGTTCTGCATATCGACCTCCAGGGCCTTGCGGTCGAGGAGGGCCCTCACGGGGCCCTGATCACCGCTGCCGCCGGGGAGAACTGGCATCAGCTGGTGATGCACACCGTAGCGCGCAATCTGGGCGGACTGGAAAATCTGGCCCTGATTCCCGGTCGTGTCGGCGCGGCCCCGATCCAGAACATCGGCGCCTATGGCGTCGAGCTTCGCGATACCTTCGAGGATCTCAGCGCGATCCATATCGCCTCCGGCGAACTGCGTGAATTCAGCAAGGCGGACTGCCACTTCGCCTACCGCGACAGCGTCTTTAAGGGGGATGCGCGGGATCAGTACATCATTACCCGGGTACGTATGCGCCTGCCGTCGAACTGGCAACCCCGCGCGGATTACCCGGCATTGCTGCAGTACCTTCAGGAGCATCAGATCGATGTGGGCGGCCTCACTCCCGCCAGGGTTGCCGAAGCGGTGATCGCGGTGCGCCGCTCCAAGCTGCCGGCACCGGAGAAGACTCCCAACGCCGGCAGTTTTTTCAAAAACCCGCTGGTCGATGAAACCGCGTACCTGGCGCTGAAGCAGGCCTATCCGGATCTGGTGGCTTTCCCGGCGGGCAAGTGCTGGAAGCTCGCCGCAGGCTGGCTGATCGACCAGGCCGGCTGGCGCGGACGCCGTATCGGCAACGTGGGCGTCCACGACAGGCAGGCCCTGGTCCTCGTCAACCCCGGCCGTGGAGCGGGGTCCGAGATCACCGATCTGGCCCGCGCTATTGCCGACGACATCCTGAACAGGTTTGGTGTGCAGCTGGAGCCCGAGCCCCGTTACTATCCCTAGCCCCGTTACTATCCCTGGCCCCGCTATTATCCCTGGCCCCGCTATTATCCCTGGCCCCGTTACTATCCCTGGCGCCGCTACCCCTCATATTGCGGCTTAACCCTGAATGCTGATCCTGCAGAGGTGCCGGCGAGCCAGGGCTGAACCTCGTCTCCGCTGGGGGTACACTGCGTACCCTGGGCAGAATCCATTGCAAACACCCTACGCAATCGCAGCGACTACGTGGAGCACTGAGGAGCACTGAGGAGCACTGAGGAGCACTTGGACGAAAAACGCTTCCGCCAGTTGGCCGAAAGGCTGGCCCATCAATACCCAGACAGTGTGACGCTGCCACTGCCGCCGGGGTGCGCTGTCCTGGTGCCTGACTGGCTTACTCCTGGTAAAGCTGAGACGCTGATGGCGCACTGCCTCGATACACTCGAGTGGGACCAGCCGTCGGTTCGCCTGTTCGGCCGCCAGTATCCGATCCCGCGCCGCCATGCCTTTATCGGTGATGCCGGTGTCCGCTACCGGTGGTCTGGCCTTGAGCAGCACCCCCAACCCTGGACCGCGCCCCTTAAAGATGTGCGTGACCGGTTGTTTGAGGCCGGTTTCGCTTTCAATTCCATTCTCATCAACCACTACCGCAGCGGCGCCGATGGCATGGGCTGGCATGCGGACAATGAGCGCGAGCTCGGCGATTCCCCGGTGGTTGCCACAATCAGCCTTGGCCAGCCGCGGAGGCTATCCTTTCGCGTGCGGCAAGGGGCAGGGCGAGAGGTGCTGGAGTTGCCCAGCGGGTCGCTGCTATTGACCTCTGGCGCGGTGCAGCACCACTGGCAGCATCAGGTTGCCAAAAGTCGCCGGCCGCTCGCCGGCAGGATTAGCCTTACTTTCCGTTATATCCATTCCAACCTGTAAAGGCTTTTTTTCTCAAGCCTGCGACACGCTTTGCGGTGGTGGCTTTGTCTGGTATGTTGGCTCCGGCTCTGTAGGAAGGAACTTTGCGCGGCACTGCCAGCGCTGAGTAATAACAATAACGGCGAAGTGCATATGATGCTCGGGGTGTGAGAGACCTGAGTCGCGGTCGCTAAAGCATCCGCAGTTGGGGCTATTTTGATTAGAGTCTTAGTGGTTGACGATCACGACCTTGTGCGTATGGGAATAGCGCGCATGCTCAGTGACGTTACCGATATCGATGTTGTCGGCGAGGCAAAGTCCGGGGAAGAGGCGCTGGCGTTTGTGCGCCGTGAGGATGTTGACGTCATTCTTATGGACGTCAAAATGCCCGGAATGGGTGGCCTTGAGGCCACCAGAAAGGTGGTTGCCCGCTCTCCCTCCATAAAGGTGGTTGCGGTCAGCGCGCTGGATGACGATATTTTCCCCGGCCGGCTGCTGCAGGCCGGCGCCTTTGGCTATGTCACCAAGGGCGCGGATCTGGAGGAAATGGTTCGCGCTATTCGATCCGTGCAGCGGGGTGAGGTTTTTATCAGCAGCTCAATGGCCACCAAAATGGCCATGCGCAATGTCTCCGGCAAGCCCGAAAATGCCTCCCCCTTTGATGAGCTCTCGGAGCGTGAATTGCAAACGGCGGTTCTGATCGTCAATGGCAGCAAGGTTGCGGATATTGCCGACACCCTCGCGGTGAGTCCCAAGACGGTGAACAGTTATCGCTACCGGATTTTTGACAAGCTGGGAATTCACAGCGATGTCGAATTGACGCTGCTGGCGGTAAAATACCAGCTGTTGGACCCCGAGACGGTGCTCTAGGCAACGGCCTTCTTCGTCATTCATACAAGCTATGACTCTCTCTTGCTCTCTAGTGGCTTTGTGGCTTTCTGATGGCGAGAGCGGCTTTAGGCTGTAGCCAGCCACGTATCGGCGGCAGGCGGTGTTTCATTCCTTCCAGGCAGCTTCATGGCGGAAATAAAGGCCCCCGAGGGCGCATCCCCTTTCGATAGCAAGCGATTCCTGCAGACGGTCACTCGCCAGCCTGGCGTCTACCAGATGTTTGATGTCGAGGGGCGGATTCTTTACGTAGGTAAGGCAAAGAGCCTGCGCAATCGTCTCGGCAGCTACTTCCGGGCTTCCGGTCTCACCACCAAGACCATGGCGCTGGTAGAGAAAATCGCCAGTATCGAAGTCACCGTCACCCGCAGCGAGACCGAAGCGCTGGTCCTTGAGCAGAGCCTGATCAAATCCCAGCGCCCGCCCTATAACGTCATGCTGAAGGATGACAAGGGCTACCCCTATATCTTTATTTCGAGCCGCGACCCATATCCGCGCATTGCCCTGCATCGTGGCGCAAAACGTAAAAAGGGCCAGTATTTCGGACCCTATCCAAACGCCCACTCGGTGCGCGACAGCCTGAATTTTCTGCAGAAGACTTTCCGTATTCGCTCCTGTGAGGACAGCGTCTTCCGCAATCGCTCCCGTCCCTGCCTTCAGTATCAGATTGAGCGCTGTACGGCCCCCTGTGTGGAGTACATCAGCGAAGAGGAGTATCAGGTCGATGTGCGCCACGCCGAGATGTTTCTCGGCGGTAAGAGCGACAGCATTATTCGTGAGCTGGCGGACCAGATGGATACGGCCTCCAGAGAGCTGGAGTTCGAAAAGGCGGCGCGCCTGCGGGATCAGATCGGTGCGCTGCGGCAGTTACAGTCGGATCAGGTTGCCGAACAGGGGCGCGGGGATGTAGATGTGCTGGGCATCGCCAGCCTGGGCGGCACCAGCTGCGTACACATCCTGTTTATTCGCCAGGGGCGGATTTTGGGCAGCCGCAGTTACTTTCCCGATGAGCGCCTCGGCCTCACGCCGGCCGAGCTTTTGTCGGCGTTTATTCCGCAGTTTTACCTCGGCAGCCAGCGCGAGGTGCCCCGGGAAATACTGACGTCAGAGCCTGTCGAGGATACAGAGACCCTGCAGGATGCCCTGCGCCTGCAGAGTGGCAGGGAGGTCGCCATTGTGCACAAGCTGCGGGGCAACCGCGCTACCTGGGTGACGATGGCGCAAGAGGCGGCGGCTCAGAACCTCACCAGCCGCACTGCCGCCCAGCAGAAGCTGCAGGGGCGCTTTGAATCGCTGCAGGAATGCCTGACCCTGGAGCAGGTGCCCGAGCGCCTGGAGTGCTTTGATATCAGCCATTCCGCGGGAGAGGCTACAGTGGCCTCCTGTGTCGTGTTCGATACCGGCGGGCCAGTCAAATCCGATTACCGCCGCTTCAATATTGAGGGCATTACGCCCGGTGATGACTATGCGGCCATGGGGCAGGCGCTCAAGCGCCGCTATACCCGGCTGGCCAGCGGAGAGGGGAAGTTTCCCAATATTCTTCTGATCGACGGCGGCAAAGGGCAGGTACGGCAGGCGGTTGAAACGCTGGAAGAGCTTGGTGTCGTCGGCGTAGAGATTATCGGCGTCGCCAAAGGGACCACCCGAAAGGCGGGTTTTGAAACCCTGCACATCGTATCCGAGCAGCGCGAGCTGGTACTATCCGCAGACTCACCCGCTTTGCATCTGATACAGCAGATTCGTGATGAGGCCCACCGCTTCGCCATCACTGGGCATCGTCAGCGGCGGGACAAGAAGCGTCGGGAATCGCCACTGGAGGGTATCCCCGGCGTCGGACCCGCAAGGCGTCGCGCTTTGCTGCGTCATTTTGGCGGCTTGCGGGAAATCAAGCGGGCTTCAGTGGATGAGCTTGCCGGCGTTGATGGCGTGAGCCGAAAGCTGGCGCAGGATATATACTCGGCGTTACACAACGAATAAAAACCCGGCGCTTTCTGGGGCTTTACCGGCGGCGTATAAAGTTTCTTTTTGGGTGTCGACTTGGTAACTTACGCGCACCCCAAGTACAAGGAAAAGCATGAACCTCGCCAACCAGCTCACACTCCTTCGTGTCGCATTGATACCGGTTTTCGTACTGGTATTTTATCTTCCTTACCAATGGAGCTATTTTGCCTCGGCAATTATCTTCTCCGCCGCCGCCATTACCGACTGGCTCGATGGTTACATTGCTCGAAAGCTGAATCAGAGCACAGCCTTTGGCGCTTTTTTGGATCCGGTCGCAGACAAACTGATGGTGGCGACCGCGCTGGTGCTGCTTGTGGGACTGCACAAGAACGGCTGGTTTACGGTCGCTGCCGCAGTCATTATCGGTCGTGAAATCGCCGTGTCCGGCCTGCGGGAATGGATGGCGGAGCTCGGCAAGCGTAACAGCGTCGCCGTCTCCTTCGTGGGCAAAATCAAGACCACTGCGCAAATGGCGGCCATTATCATCCTGCTGGCTTTCGATGTGCGGGAATACCCGCTGATGGAAGTCCTTGGTTATATCCTGCTTTACGTTGCCGCGGCGCTGACCCTGTGGACCATGGTCATGTATATGCGCGCCGCCTGGCCGGTACTGGTCGCCGATCATCCTGAGGATCAGGCCGGCTCCAATGCCACTGTCGCCAATAAAGGGCAGGGCGATGTTGATGATGAAAGGGCGCGAGAGCGGGACTGACACGCCGGGTTGAATTTGCCCTCTGAGAACGCCCGCCCGTTAAACGCGTGGGCGTTTTTATTTTAATAGCTTATTGCGAGCAACCGTTGACAGGGTGTTGAGCAACTGGCTTGAGCGTGGCGTGTGAGACGCACGTGAAGGGGTGGCGACTAACGAGGCTGGCATTGCTGCCATGGCTGGCCCATCTGCCACATTGCAGGCTTGAATCTTGCCTGAGCTAGGCGGGAAGAGAGGTGGTCAGCTTTACGTGTCCAGTATTGTACTGTCTCGGCTGGGCTGCTTGCACACCTGCGGGGTTCCGCTCGCGAGTTCGCCTCGAGGGGCAAATCGTTAGAGCTGCGAAATCAGCACATATTCCAGCTGTAAGTAGGTTTGCAGTTTTCAAGAGAGCTGTGGAAAAGATTGGTGCCCGGGGCCGGACTTGAACCGGCACGGCCGTAAAGCCGGGAGATTTTAAGTCTCCTGTGTCTACCGATTCCACCACCCGGGCGGGGTAGGTGAACGAGAGTTGTATTGTGCGGCTGGTGCCGTATCTCTCGTTGCTTGCCAGCTCTAAGGAGGTGAGCGGGCGGGAAAATGGAGGCTAGGGTCGGAATCGAACCGGCGTACACGGAGTTGCAGTCCGCTGCATGACCACTCTGCCACCTAGCCTAATAGGTGCCGCCTGAGGCGGAAAAACGCCGGCGATTCTAACGAAATCACTCGAAAAATCCTAGCGTTTTCTGATACTTACGTGCCTTGCGGTAAGTAAGAGCGCGCTATTCTAGGGGTTGGGCCGGATTAGTCAAGTATTGTCTGGCTGCGGGGGTGGATTTCCCTTTACCGTCACTGTGAAGCGAGAGCGGCGTATAAAAAGTGATCGCTGTCGGCTAAATAATGGCTATGGCCAGATAGGTAATAGTTCTGCTGGATGTTATTACAACTTGATATTGCCGGCAGGGGGCAAATAACTGGCGAGGTGCGAATTTTGTTCGATACTTCTCTGTATCTGGCCTGCGTGATCCTCCAGGCACTTAAGGAGGTCGCCACTATCAAGCAGCAAGCAGACAGGAAATGCGCTACCTATTGATTGTGCTTGATTGTATCTAGCAGTTGGTTATGTAGCGCCTACAGAATTGCATGGATGAAATCCTCCCAGTTTCACCCTAATGGTCTTGGCCCTGACGCTCTCCCCCCCCCCGTCGTCAGGGCTTTTTTTTGCCTGCTATTTACCGCCTGCCTGGGCCCCACGTGGTCCCAAGCTCTCAACTAAAGCGTGCAGGCATGGGAGAGGGTGCAGGTCACAGGCTCAGAGGTTTTTGTCGGTGCTGGGATAGAAGCTGACGGGTCAGAGAGCATGCGCTCAGCGACTGCCTGGTTAGGGGTTGCCTAGTTAGATAGCGCCCTGTCGGAGAGCGCCTGGACCGGCTTGCCGGCAGCCTCGGCAGCAAGCCTCCTGAGCTGTGAAAGGCTCACCTGACCCCTTTCCTCTGCCAGTGCTCGGGCTACATCATCGATACTGGCCTGGTTATTCGTTGCGCTGCGAATCTCCCTATCCACGTTGGCAATGATCGACGCCGCTCGGGCGGTCGTAGCGCCCTCGGAACGCTTTCGGAACAGTGTTGCGGATTCCCGGCCCCATTCCGCGAGAGCCTCCAGGGCCTGCTGGTAGCGTTTCTCGCTGATGCCCCCGGAGCGCCGCAGGATTTCCAGTGCGTAGAATTCGGCCAGCCCCTCTACAATCCAGTCGCTCTCGCCGTCACCCCTGATGCCTGTCGCCACATGCACCAGCTCGTGGATCAGGCTGCTGGTCCGGTTGCCACTGATCAGCGGGCGCCCCCCGTGCATAAACAGCGAGCCGGTGCCAGATAACCCTCCGAGCCACATGGGGTCTCCACCCATCACGACCAGTAGCCTGTTGGGGAACCCGGGAAAGACCTCGACAATATGCGGCAGGTTCCAGTTCAGGAATGCCAAGGTGTCCTGCCGTCGTATGCCCTCATCCAGCGGTGCCGCAACCTTGGTGCTGACGCCAGCGATCATATCCTGACGACTGCCAATGTTGCCAAGGATCATCCAGCCCTTGGGGCGCTTGAATCTCCGGCCGGGATCTGTGATCGGGAAGCGGTTCTCTGAGGACTCTTTGTAGGGCAGGGCGGCAGACCAACCGTTTGGCATGTGCAGGGTGAGATGGGCGCGGGACTGCAGCCCGGATTTCATGGTTGCGGCTATGGGGGGAATCAGTTTATCGCCGCGCAAAATGGCCCAGTCTGCCTGAACCCGGGAATCATAACGGCCAGAGGACTTCTGTTCATCGATCGCAAACTGGTAACTAAGCTCCGAGCTGGTTCCGCTGGGTTTCCAAGTGGCCCTGTCTCCCTCTATATCCAGCGTGTCGGTACTTTGCATATGCTTGTATCGGTCGCCGTGTAGGTGGAGTACGAGTTTGCTGGGCAGCTTTTCTCCCCGCAGTTGAATCGTCACCAAGGCCACGCCTCTTTCCGGTTTGATCTCGGCACGGTACTCAATATCGAAGGGCTCGTATGCAGCCGCCCTGGCGCCAATGCATACGAGTAGCAAAAGCCCAGTGAACAGGCGGGAGAAAACTGGGTTAATCCTTGGCAAATGCATCTAACTCACAAAATATCGCGATCTGGATGTTAGGCCGCGCATGCAACCGTGGTGCCTTGCAGTTTACGCTACTGGCACGGAGATCTCTTCCAAGTAGTTTTCAGAAGCTTTCCTTGGGCTCTAAATTGTTTCAGGAAAGACCTAAAAGGTCTGCTGGATTGCAGTGGTGGAAGGCGGATGAAGGGTGCCTGCTTTGCACCGGGCAAACAAGTGGAGTGAAGGCGGAAGGTGTGCTGTCTGTGTTTCTGCCGGCAGTAATCAGCATTGCTATACCGGCACAATAAATAAAGGCACTGCGCAAGGGGGCTGGCAGCCCGCAAGAGAGGCACAAAAAAGCCCGCATAAAGCGGGCTTTTTGAATCTGGTCGGTGAGAGAGGATTCGAACCTCCGACCCCTTCCTCCCGAAGGAAGTGCGCTACCAGGCTGCGCTACTCACCGATGTTGAAGTGCTTCATCAATGAAGCGGGCGGAATTATAACAGCCGCCCGCGCTCTGTAAACCACTGATTTACCGGAAATTAATCTTTTTTGCCATCGATCCGGCGGATAAGGCCTTCCTGGCAGGCAGATGCCACCAACAGGCCGTCACGAGTGAAGAGCTCGCCGCGACAGAACCCCCGTCCCCCACTGGCTGAGGGGCTATCGGTCACGTAAAGCAGCCACTCGTCGGCCCTGAAGTCCCGGTGGAACCACATGGCGTGATCGAGGCTGGCCGGCATCAGGTGGGGGTCGTAGAGTGAGGTTGGGTGTGGCTGCAGGCTGGTGCCGAGCAGTGCCAGGTCCGAGGCGTAGGAGAGGGCACAGCGATGCTCCACCGGGTCATCGCTCATTTCGCCAACGACCCGAAACCAGAACATACAGCTGGGCTCACGTTCTTCTGCGCTGAAATACCGTTCGGGGTCCACCGGCCGGAAGTCCACCATGTAACGACGCTGATCATGGGCGGCGCTGGTCAGGCCGGCCTCTTCTGCCAGTTGCTGGGTGTTTTTGAGGGATTCCGGGTCGGGAATATCTCCTGTGGGCATGGGCGCCTGATGATCAAAACCGGGTTCGTGAACCTGGAATGAGGCGGACATGTTGAAGATTGCCCGACCTTTCTGGCGCGCAACCACGCGCCGGGTGGTGAAGCTGCCACCGTCCCGAATAGGGTCGACATCGTAAATCACCGGCATCTCGCTGCTGCCTGGGCGCAGGAAATAGGCATGCAGGGAGTGCGGCAGGCGCCCTTCCACGGTGCGCGTGGCGGCCATCAGCGCCTGGCCGAGGACCTGCCCGCCGAAGAGAACCTTGCGGTAGTTCTCCACATGGTGGCGGCTGCGAAACAGATTTCCATCGAGTTCCTCGACATCCAACAGGTGGCTGAGTTTCTCCATAATGGCGTGGCCCTGTAGCTGAGTAATTTCTTTGGTGAGGATGGGGCAGGGCAGTAACCCGCTGCCAGTGCCATTGATGATACCAGTTGAGGCGCTGGCGCCTATTGCCTTAACTGGTCGTTTATCTTGACCGCTAATGCCCCGGTTGCCTAATGATAGCGGCGGCAAAGTGGACTAATGACCCATGCTTGATATTGGCTGCGGCTGGAGCTCAGGTCGGTGCCGCGGCCTGTAGATAACCCCGGGGCTGGGGTGCTGACCGCATCACTGCTGGGCGGCTCTGCACGCGCCGGCCACCTTCAGGGAAGCTCCTGGGGCTTAAATATCAAGCAGGCATCAAAATGACCCCAGACTGAGGCTTGTCTCGTAGGTCCCCGCCTCGCAGGTGTGTGGCTCGCAGGTGTGTGGCTCGTAAGTGCAGCCCCGTAACGCCTGTAGCCATTGACCTGTAGCCCTCGAACTTTAGCCACTGAGGTGTCGGCTGAGAATCTTCGAGTCGAAGTTGTTGCTGGAGCTTGAATGCCGCAAATCTGGGCGCTTGTTATATCGAAAAGCACTTTAACAACCGTTGGCTATCTCAGGTCTATCTATAGATCTATCTCTTTGCCGATGTGGCTGGCGACACCCGGCCGGAAAACACAAGGCAGCTGCCGGTAGCTCACTTATAGGCCATTTGGCGCAGCGGTTTGCCTTCGCCGTAGCTGCTATTCCTTATTTGTGTGTATGGTTTTAATTGGCGCGCTGTTCTGCCCGCTGCCGCAGTGCATCGGCAATGGAATTAGTTGGGCAATGCGCTTTTCCAAGTGGGATGAATTGCCTATCATTCATGAATGAATAGTCAACTTCAGTCTCAAAGCTCACCCACAGGTAAGGTCGCAGGTATGGACAAGGCAAAAGAGAAGGTGCAGCGCTTTCGCGCCCGCGAGCAGCGCATTCTGGATGCCGCCCTGGAGTTATTGCTCGAGCATGGTGAAGAGAAGGTCACTGTTGAGCAGATCGCCGAGCGGGTAGATATCGGCAAAGGCACCATCTACAAACACTTTATCTCCAAGACGGAGATATACATGCGCCTCCTGATGGACTACGAAAAGGCGCTGACTGAGCGCATCAAGGCGGCTGTGGCTTCCGCCGAGAAGGGTGACATTACCGCCCCGGCGCGTGCTTATTTCGAGTCCCGTATGGCAGACCCGGCGAAAGACCGGCTTTTCCAGCGACTGGAAGAGAAAATCATTGCGCTTAATCTTGCCCCCGAGATGATTGCCGATCTGCACGCGATTCGTAACTCCAACGCCGAAGCCCTCAATCGTGTCTTCGAGCGCCGGATGGATGAAGGCATGCTGAAGCGCGTTCCTGCCTACTTCTACTACTCCACCTACTGGGCGCTGGTTCAGGGTGCAGTGGAACTCTACCATTCCCGCTCCTTCGCGGATGTTATTCAAGACCGAGAGGGGTTGATGGAATTTATCATGGATGTCGGCGTGCATATCGGTGATGTCTCCGGTAGGCGCGCGCCGGATCAGAGCCAGGCACCACAGCCCGGCGGTAGCTCGGGGTCTTCTTTTGGCTGAGCCACTTTTTGAGCAGTTGCAAAAGCTTGAGGATCAGTTTACAGGTCACCCGCCAGTGAACAGTTGGAACCCGGAGCTCTGCGGTGACATGGATATGGTGATCGCCCGTAACGGCAGCTGGATTCATGAGGGCAGCGAAGTCCAGCGGCAGGCGCTGGTTCGCCTCTTTGCCAGTATTCTACGCCGGGAGGGTGATGAGTACTTTCTTGTGACCCCGGTGGAGAAGTGGCGCATTGAGATAGAAGATGTGCCTTTTATTGCCACACAGGTCGCCAGGGGTGAGCGTGATGGCAAGCCGTTACTGCTATTTACCACCAATACGGGGGATGTGGTGCCGCTGTCCCGGGATACGGGCTGGAGCCTGCGCCCGTTTGGTGAGCCGCCGCAGCCGGTGCCGTATATCGAGGTACGCAATGACCTGTGGGCCCGGGTATCACGGGAGGTATTTTACCAGCTGGTGGACTGGGCGCTTGAGGAGTCAGCGGACAGTATCGGCAGTACCGATAGTGATACCTCCTCGTCCGCTCTGGATATTCGTAGTGACGGACAGCGCTTTCCGTTGGGAAGCGTTTAAGTCGCGGCACACAAAGATCTCAATTCACATAGACAAAAAGACCCGCAACGGTTCACAAAGGCTTGTACAGGCCGCTCGCGTCTACCCTCTGCGGCGAGTTATCCAATGTAAGCTGCCAGCGCAAACAAGCAACGTCAGCAGCCCAAAAGCAGCCAGCTGGGGATTCGCTTTGCGATGATGACTGTTGGCAGCCCCCGTTAACCCGGTCAAAACTCAGGGCTATTTTTCCTGACCATATTGCCGTTTCTTGACATATTGCCGGCGGCTTTGCACTCAGGATTGGCAGCCAGTCTTGCAAGGCGCAGGGGCTCGCATTTCAGGAGTCTTGCTTTGCAATCGCCGAATTTAACCAGCCGATATCGTTGGCATAGGATGCCGCGCCGGAGCTTTGTTAGCTCCGCTATTTTTCACTTCCGCCGAGTTAACCGACTGAGCGCAGGTGTTGCTCGAAGTCCTCTACCAGCTTGTCAGTCTCGATAATCTCACTGCAGTGGTCCTGTAGCCGCTCCAGGCTGCTGTCATGTTGGGTCTGACTGATGGCCGCGGTGGCATCACTGATCAGCACAGGGCAATAGCCATAATCCGCTGCCGCGCGAATGGTGGACTCTATGCTGGTATTGGTGTGCACACCGCAGCAGTAGAGTTGCTTCACATCGAGTTGCACGAGAAGGGCGTGGATATTGGTGTTGCCGAACGGCCCGTATCCGGTTTTGTTGATAACCAGCTCATCGCCCTGCGGTGCCACGGCGCTGATGAACTCTGCCTCTCGGGAACCGGGTGTTGCCAGTAGCCCCATGCGCTTTTGCCAGAAGGTTCGCTCACGTCCATCCCGGGTTTTGCTGCGGGTGCGGATGTGCAGCACCTCAATCCCCTTGTCTCTAAAGGTGGCCTGGAGTTTCTGCACATTGGGGAGCAACTGGTGTTGCAGGCGCTCAAAGAAATAGTCTTGCTCTTTCTTTGTGAAACGACAGTTTTCACCGCTGGCGAAAATGCCCTCACCGCGTGCGGCAAAGAGGTGTTGCAAGTCGATACAGAGCAGGGCGGACTTCATGGCTATCCTCGTCTCGGTGGATCGTGCTGGCGTCTCAAACTACCCTCAGTGTAGCCGCTGTGATTACTCCTGCTTGTTGCTGCGCATAGTCCTCCGTTCATAGTGCCGCCATCACCTGGGGTTATCGACCCTCGGTGAATGCTTCCTCGTTTAATGGTTTCGTTAATCGCCCTCCGCTTGTGAATCTATTGGCAGGAGGGGGCATGCGCACAAAAAAGGGCGCTCAAAGAGCGCCCTGCAAGATACTGGTGAAGACCTGCCGGTCTTACATGTTGGGGTAGTTGGGGCCGCCGCCGCCTTCCGGGGCAACCCATACGATATTCTGGGTCGGGTCCTTAATATCGCAGGTCTTACAGTGTACGCAGTTCTGCGAGTTGATCTGGAAGCGCTTTCCGTTGGCATCCTCAATCACTTCGTAGACACCGGCAGGGCAGTACCGCTGGGCCGGCTCATCGTAAATGGGCAGGTTGTGATTGAGGGGGATCTCGTCGTCCTTCAGGGTCAGGTGACAAGGCTGGTCCTCCTCGTGGTTTGTGTTGGAGATAAACACAGAGGAGAGCTTGTCGAAGCTGAGCACGCCGTCCGGTTTCGGATAGCTGATTTTCCTGCAGTCAGCCGCCGGCTTCAGCTGGGCGTAATCGGGCTTGGTATCCCGCAGTGTCCATGGCAGTTTGCCCTGGAAGATATTGATATCGATAAAGGCGTAAGCGGAGCCGAGGATATTGCCAAACTTGTGCTGCGCGGGGCCGAAGTTGCGCTGTTTGTGCAGCTCTTTATGGGCCCAGCTGTTGCGGTAGGCATCGGAGTATTCGTTTAGCTCATCATTGCCGCGCCCGGCCGCCAGGGCTTCGACCACTGACTCTGCGGCGATCATGCCGGACTTCATGGCGGTGTGGTTACCCTTGATCTTGGCGAAATTCAGGGTGCCGGCGTTATCGCCGATCAGCAGGCCGCCGGGGAAGGTCATTTTGGGCTGGGACTGCAGGCCGCCTTTGACGATGGCGCGGGCGCCGTAGGCCACACGCTGGCCACCTTCCAGGTATTGCTTGATGACCGGGTGGTGCTTATAGCGCTGGAATTCGTCAAACGGGCTGACATGCGGGTTGCTATAGGCCAGATCGGTGATCAGACCGACAACGACCTGATTGTCTTCCAGGTGATATAGGAAGCCACCGCCGTGGGAGCCGCTCTCATCGAGAGGCCAGCCGGCAGTGTGAACCACCAGTCCCGGCTTATGGTGCTCGTCGCTGACTTTCCAGAGTTCCTTGATACCGATGCCATAGTGCTGAGGGTCCGCATCTTTATCCAGCTTGAAATGGGAAATCAGCTGCTTGCCCAGCTGGCCACGGCAGCCCTCGGCAAAGAGGGTGTATTTGGCGTGCAGCTCCATGCCGGGCATATAGGAGTCTTTATGGTCACCGTTAGCGGCAACACCCATGTCGCCAGTGGCGATCCCTTTGACTGAGCCGTCTTCGTTGTAAAGTACCTCCGCTGCGGCGAAGCCGGGGAAGATTTCAACGCCCAGGCTCTCGGCCTGCTCGGCGAGCCAGCGGCACAGGTTGCCGAGGCTGATAATGTAGTTACCCTCGTTGTGCATAGTGCTGGGCACAAAGAAGTTGGGGATGCGGGTCGCCTTCTCGGCGTTGCCCATGACGTAGATTTCGTCACCGGCGACGGATGTTTTGAGGGGGGCGCCGCGGTCTTTCCAGTCAGGGAAGAGTTCATTGAGTGCTGTGGGCTCGAAAACTGCGCCGGACAGAATATGGGCGCCAACCTCTGAGCCTTTTTCCACCACGCAAACCGAAACGTCCTCATTCAGCTGGCGAATACGGCAAGCCGCTGCCAAACCCGCGGGGCCGGCACCCACGATCACTACATCGTATTCCATTGATTCGCGTTCCACGGCGCTCTCCTCAGCTAGTTACACGGTGTTGGCGGGCGTCAAAGCCCTCTGGTTTTTTGATCGTCGCGGATTATATCGGTGTTTATTCAACCCTACCAATTGCAGGAGCATTCATTTGCTGTGGCAAAAAGGTAATATTTCAACAACTTAGCGTGACTGAGTTCGCCATTTAGTTTTGGGTCGTGAATCAATTGAAAAGGGTTGTTAGGAACCGCCACCCTATTGATTTTGCTTTATAGAAGGCTCACCATACACGCCGTTCAAACAACCGTTTGACTTAACGATCCGATTCGTTCGCGATTTGACCTGTCAGTCGCGGCTTTTAAACAGATTACCGAGACGGGATTTCCATGAAAGTTCTTGTAGCTGTGAAACGCGTTGTCGACTACAACGTCAAGGTCCGCCCAAAGGCGGATGGTAGCGACGTCGATATTGCCAACGTGAAAATGTCTATCAACCCCTTCTGCGAAATTGCAGTAGAAGAGGCCGTACGCTTGAAGGAGAAAGGCGTTGTCAGCGAGATAGTCGCCGTTTCCATGGGTCCTAAGCAATGCCAGGAGCAGATTCGCACCGCTCTGGCCCTTGGCGCCGACCGCGGCATCCTGGTGGAGACCGATGAGGAATTGCAGCCTCTGGCCGTTGCCAAGTGCCTGAAGGCGATCGTAGATAAGGAAGAGCCTCAGATGGTCATCCTGGGCAAGCAGTCCATTGATGGCGATAACAACCAGACCGGCCAGATGCTGGCTGCGCTGACCGGCATGGCCCAGGGCACCTTCGCCTCTGAAGTGGTTGTCGAAGACGGTTCCGTAAAAGTGACCCGTGAAATCGATGGCGGCCTGCAGACTGTCGAGCTGAAGCTGCCGGCTGTGGTGACCACAGACCTGCGCCTCAACGAGCCGCGCTACGCTTCCCTGCCCAACATCATGAAGGCGAAGAAAAAGCCGCTGGACACGACCTCTCCCGCCGATCTGGGCGTGGATATCGCCCCGCGCACCAAGACCCTGAAAGTAGAGCCGCCGGCCGAGCGCCAGGCTGGTGTGAAGGTCGCCGATGTGGCTGAACTGGTAGATAAACTGAAGAACGAGGCGAAGGTAATCTGATGAGCATTCTCGTTATTGCAGAACACGACAACGCCGAACTGAAGGGCGCTACGCTCAATACCGTCGCAGCGGCCAAAGCCATTGGCGGTGATATTGACGTTCTGGTGGCCGGTGCCGGTTGTGGTCCGGTTGCGGAAGCCGCCGCCAAGATTGACGGCGTTGCCAAAGTGCTGCTGGCCGACAATCCAGCCTACGGACACCAGTTGGCCGAAAACGTGGCCCAGCTGGTTGCTGATCTGGGCAAGGGCTACAGCCACATCCTCGCGCCAGCGACCACCTCCGGCAAGAACATGTTGCCTCGCGCAGCCGCACTGCTGGACGTGCAGCCTATCTCCGACATCATTGCGGTAGAGGGCGCCGATACTTTCAAGCGTCCGATTTACGCCGGTAACGTTATCGCCACCGTGCAGAGCTCCGACGCCATCAAGGTGATCTCGGTACGCACCACTGCGTTTGACGCAGTTGCGGCGGAGGGCGGCAGCGCCTCGGTTGAGACTGTGGATATCGCCGATGATGCCGGTATTTCCTCTTTTGTTGGCGAGGAACTGGCAAAGTCTGATCGCCCAGAGCTGACCGCTGCAAAAATCGTGATTTCCGGTGGCCGCGGCATGCAGAACGGCGACAACTTCGAGATGCTGTACAAGCTCGCCGACAAGCTCGGTGCTGCGGTTGGTGCATCCCGTGCGGCCGTTGATGCAGGTTTCGTCCCCAACGATATGCAGGTTGGTCAGACCGGTAAAATCGTTGCTCCCGACCTCTACGTTGCCGTGGGTATCTCCGGAGCCATTCAGCACTTGGCAGGTATGAAGGATTCCAAGGTGATCGTCGCGATCAACAAGGACGAGGAGGCGCCGATCTTCTCCGTTGCCGACTACGGCCTCGTCGCGGATCTTTTCCAGGCGGTGCCGGAGCTGGAAGAAAAACTGTAAGTCGCGCTGAATCTATCAGTGAACAAAAAGGCGGCATTTGCCGCCTTTTTGCTATCTGTCATATCTATCTCGGACTGGTATTTGTTGCAAATAGTGTCAGAGCTGACAGCCAGCAGCTGTTTTGGCCTGGCATACCCGCGGTGATGGATGATTGCCTTTCTGGCAGCGAAGAATGAAAATAAGCGTCAAAGATCAATAATATCGGTCAGTTACTGGCTGACCTCAGGGTTGTACATGTCGGCATTACAGCGATTAATTCAGGCATTGCCCTCGGGGGCAGCAGGCCGACCTCTTTCGCGCAGTCTTGGTGCCTCCGCCAGTGTCCTTGGTGCCTGGCTCACTATCAATGTGCTGGCTTATGGTGGCAGTATCTTCCCATCCTCCGCGGAGGAGTCATTGGGGAACTCATTGATCGTCCAGCGGGATCCTGCCGCAGTGCCCTCGCGGGGCGACGCGAGCCTGCCCGACACGCCTTTCTTTGGGGTGGCCGCTGTAGAACCCGTCGAGGAACCGCCCGCACTAGACCTTGCCAATATCCCCATTACCCAGTTGAATCTCGTCCTTTCCGGCGTGCTTGACAGCAGCAACGAGAACAGAGCCAGTGCCCTCGTTGCCGAGCGGGGCAAACCCGCCCAGCGTCTGTTTGTTGGCGAAAGGCTGCCGGGTGGGGCAGAGCTTTATTCGGTTGCCACAGACCACATCATCTTGCAGCGCAATGGCAAGATGGAAAAACTGACCTATCCCGATGCAGATGGTCGCCCCAGTGTTCCGGTTAATCGTTTCAGCACCGGCGGGCTCAGTAATGGAGGCCTGAACAACAGAGGGATTGGCAGTGGCCTGACGCTCCGCGAGCAGATAGAAGCATTTAGCGCTGGGAACCGAGAAGAGCCTGTAGCGAGCGAACAGTCTATGCAGGAGCGCCTGGAGTTTATGCGCAGCATTGCGCGCGAGCGCCGCGGAGAGGACTGAGCGGAGAGATTGAGAAGTCGCCGGTTTCGGACTGGTACTGTTTTTTGACCAAGACCATTTGAGAAAGAGCCAGAACAATAATGAAGAGGATGTTTATTCAGCGGCTGCTCGCTGTCGGGCTGGGATTGCTTTTGTCCACTGTGGCGCTGGCTCAATCTGCGGAGCGGGTTACGCTCTCCCTCGATAACGCCGATATCCGCGACCTGATTAACTGGGCGGCGGATTTCACCGGTAAGAGCATCATTATGCACCCCAACGTGAAGGGGAAGGTCACGGTGGTTGCCGGTGACCCCATGAGCCATGATGAAGCCTTCGAGGTGTTCATGTCTGTGCTGCAGGTCAATGGCTTCAGCCTGGTAGAGCAGGGCGGCACCTGGAAAGTGGTGCCGGATGCGCTTGCCAAGCAGCAGGCTATCCCTGTTGTGGATGACAGCGCGCGGACCCCGGCGGAGTCTCTGGTGGTGCGTACCGTGCGAGTCGAAAACATCTCCGCAGCGCAGCTGATCGCCATGTTGCGGCCACTGATTCCGCAGACCGGCCATCTGGCGGCCTATGCCGACACCAATACGCTGGTCATCGCTGACCGCGCGGCGAACATTGAACAGATTGTGCGACTGGTAAAACAACTCGATCGAGCCGGGGCCATTGATATTGAGCTGGTGCCGCTGCAGTTTGCCTCTGCCAAAGAGGTCAAGCAGGTGCTTAACGAGTTGCTGCAATCCGGTGGCAAACAGGCTGGTACCGATGTGCAGCCGCTGCGCATCGCCGTCGATGAGCGATCCAATTCGATCCTGCTCACCGGCGACCCGGTGACCCGCCAGCAGCTCAAGAATGTGATTCGCCGTCTGGACCAACCCTTGGATGGCGAGGGCAACACCGCGGTTATTTATGTTCAGTATGCCAACGCCGCTGACCTGAAGCCGATTCTCGAGGGTATGAGCGGTAGTATCCAGAAGACCGAAAAAGACCAGCTGGCGGCGGATGTCGAGGTCAGTATTCAAGTCAATGAATCGCTGAATTCGCTGGTACTGACCGCGCCGCCGGCACTGCTGGAAACCATGAAAGGGGTGATCGCCAAGCTGGACGTGCGCCGCGCGCAGGTGCTGATTGAAGCCATTATCGTCGAGGTCACCGAAGACGCGGGCAGCGACCTCGGTATTCGCTGGGTTACCGGTGCCAATGACAATGTGGTGGCGGGCTTCAATAACGATGCCTCACCCAACCCGGTCGTCGATGGGGAGGGCAATGTCCTGTCGGAGTTCAACCCGGCATCCCTGAACCCCGTCAATCTGCTGGGGCAGGGGCTGAACCTGGGTTACCTGAGCGGAACCGATGTGCGTGCGGTGATCAATGCCATCGCCACTACACGGAATTCCAATATCCTTTCCACGCCCACGATCATGGCACTGGATAACGAGGAAGCCGAAATTCTGGTGGGCCAGAACGTGCCCTTCATCACCGGGGAGCAGTTGCTGTCCGGCAGCAACAACGATCCGTTCACTACGATTCAGCGCCAGGATATCGGTACCACCCTTAAGGTAACGCCGCGGGTGAACAACAATAACTCCGTCACACTGGACATCGAACAAAAGGTGGAAAATGTCCTGCCGACCAACGAGGGCGCATCGGACATCGTCACCAGCAAGCGGGAAATCCGCACCCGGGTGCTGATCGATGATGGTGCCATTCTGGTGCTGGGTGGCCTGATCGAGGATCAGGTGAATGAAACCGCCAGCAAGGTTCCCCTGCTGGGAGACTTGCCGGGAATCGGCCGCCTGTTCCGCTCTTCCAATAAGGGCGTCACCAAAACCAACCTGATGGTATTCCTGCGCCCGAAAATCCTCAGCACACAGATCGCCGGCTACGAGGAAACCCGGGAGCGCTACCAGTATCTGCAGCAACAGCAACTGGATGTGCGCGACAAGACCAGCGTGATCTGGGACTGGCACCGCGGCGATGTGCTGCCCGACTTGATGCCGCCGACAGGGAATTACGACGGGGAGGGCGCACCGGTTGAGGTACCTGAGGTAGAGAAATGACCGCAGAAACGGCTCTGTCAGAAGCCACGATAAAACGGCTTCCCTACGCGTTTGCCAAACGGCACAAGGTGCTGTTGGTAGCTGGTAATGCTGATGGAGAGCCGAGCGTACAGTTTGTGGCACCGCTCGACCCCAGCGTGCTCGCTGAAGTTCAGCGCCTGTGCGGGTTTCCGCTGCAGATCGAGGCCGTGGCCGAGGAGGCTTTCCAGTCCTCCCTGCAGCAGCAATATGAAAACCGCGAGGGCGGCAACCTTTCCGACGTCGAGGGGCTTGGCGAGGATATGGACCTGGCAGCGGTGGTGGATTCACTGCCGGAGACCGAGGATCTGCTGGAGCAGGAAGACGACGCGCCCATTGTCCGCCTCATCAACGCCATCTTCGCCGAGTCCCTGAAGCAGGGGGCCTCTGACATCCACATCGAGACCTTCGAGAAAAAACTGGTGGTGCGCTTTCGAGTCGACGGTGTGCTGCGGGAAGTATTACAGCCCCGTCGCGCACTGGCGCCGCTTTTGGTTTCGCGTATCAAGGTGATGGCCAAGCTGGATATCGCCGAAAAGCGCGTACCCCAGGATGGCCGCATCTCGCTGCTGATGGCCGGACGCGAGGTGGATGTGCGGGTTTCGACCATGCCCTCCAGTGCCGGTGAGCGGGTGGTGATGCGCCTTCTGGACAAGCAGGCCGGCAAGATGGATCTGACCAGGCTCGGCATGGCCGCCAGCGACCTGGAGGTAATGACCGAGCTGCTGGCCCGCCCCCACGGCATCCTGCTGGTAACCGGCCCCACCGGCTCGGGTAAAACCACCACTCTTTACGCGGGGCTCGCCAGCATCAACAACCGCGAGAAGAACATTCTCACGGTTGAGGACCCGGTGGAGTACAACCTTGAGGGGGTCGGGCAGACCCAGGTCAATACCAAGGCGGATATGACCTTTGCCCGCGGCTTACGGGCCATTCTGCGGCAGGACCCGGATGTGGTGATGGTGGGGGAAATTCGCGATCTGGAAACCATGCAGATCGCCATTCAGGCCTCCCTGACCGGGCATCTGGTACTTTCCACCCTGCACACCAATACCGCCCTCGGGGCCGTTACCCGGCTTGTAGATATGGGCATCGAACCGTTTTTGCTTTCCTCCAGTCTTATCGGCGTGCTGGCGCAGAGGCTGGTGCGTGTGCTCTGTCCCGAGTGCCGGCAGCCCCATGCCGCAGACCCCTCCGAGCGGCGCCTGCTCAACCTTGATGGCCCGGGCGAGACAACGATTTTCCGCCCCGGTGGCTGTGAACAGTGCAAGCACAGTGGTTATGTTGGGCGGGTTGGGATTTACGAGCTGGTACCGGTGAATGAAACCATGCGCCAGCTGATCCATGACCGCGCTTCCGAAAGCGCCCTGGTACTTGAGGCCCGCAAAGTATCGCCGAGTATCCGCGAAGATGGCATTGCCAAGGTGTTGGCCGGAATCACTTCCCTTGAGGAAGTCTTGCGCGTCACGCAGGAGTCCTGACAGTGGCCGCTTTCGAGTACATCGCACTCACAGAGGCCGGCCGCAAGAGCCGCGGCACGCTGGAGGCAGACAGTGCCAAGGCGGCGCGGCAGCAATTGCGCGGCCGGGGGCTGGTGCCACTGGAGGTGGGGCCGGCGACGGAAACCGCCTCCACCAGCGGCGCTTCTTTGCTGTCCGGCAGCCCGGGCCTCAGTGTCAAAAACCTGGCGCTGCTGACCCGCCAGATCGCCACCCTGTTGCGGGCCGGCATTCCCCTTGAGGAGTCTCTCGGTGCAATCGCCAACCAGACCCGCAATGCCAAGATTCGCCGCATCGTGCTGGCGGTGCGCGGCAAGATTCTCGAGGGGCACAGCTTTGCCCTCGCCCTTGGCAGTTTTCCGCGAGCTTTCCCCAAACTCTATCGGGCCACCGTTGAGGCGGGCGAGCACTCCGGTCATCTGGACGGTGTGCTGGAGCGCCTGAGTGAATATGTGGAGAACCAGCAGAAATTTCGCCAGAAGGTGCAGCTGGCGCTGATCTATCCCATGGTGCTGGTGCTGGTCTGCGTGCTGGTGGTGACCGGCCTGATGATTTATGTGGTGCCGGATGTGATCGAGGTTTTCACCGGTACCGGACAGGTTCTTCCACTGCCAACCCGAATTCTGGTCTCGTTAAGCGATTTTATTGCCGCCTGGGGCTGGCTGGTACCACCGCTACTGATTGTGCTGGCGATCGGCGTGGTCATGATGCTGCGCCAGCCCGCTATCCGCTATCGCTTTCATCATCGTCTGCTGGAGCTGCCTGTGATCGGCTGGCTGGTGCGCGGGGCACAAAGTGCCCGCTACGTCGGCACTTTGGCGATTCTCACCGGCAGTAGTGTCCCGCTGGTGCAGGCGATGGGCATCGCCAGCGGCGTAATGAGCAACGATTTCTTGAAGGAGCGTTTACTGGCGGCGCAGAAATCGGTGCGCGAGGGTGGCAGCCTGCGCAAGGCTCTTGAGGATGTGGAGTACTTCCCGCCGATGATGATCTACATGATCGCCAGCGGTGAGTCTTCCGGCAGCCTCGATGACATGCTCGGCCGCGCCGCGGCGTCCCAGGAGGAGGATCTGCAGAGCGCGGTCACCGCTTTTGTCAGTCTGTTCGAGCCGGTAATGTTGCTGCTGATGGCGGCCATTGTGCTGTTTATCGTGATGGCGATCATGATGCCGATTATGAGTATGAATCAGGCGGTTATTTGACCCCGGTTGACCGCTGACCAAGGGGGAGTGTGGTCGGGAAAACCGTGCCAAGAACGTCTTGTCAATGTCTTCGGTGTATGGCGCGATATAAATAGCTCCTGATTGATAAAACGCACAAAAAGAAAATTACTAGACAGAACCCTGATAGAGAGAGTCTTTATGAAAAATCTGCGCAAGAGCGGTGGTTTTACGCTGATTGAGATCATGGTGGTGATCGTGATCCTCGGGGTACTGGGCGCCCTGGTTGTCCCCAATATCATGGGCCGGACCGGTGAGGCACGGGTCAAGGCGGCAATGTCTGACTTGCGCGCTATCGAAACGCAACTGGACCTGTACCGCATGGACAATTACGTTTTTCCGAGTACAGAGCAGGGCCTGCAGGCCCTGGTGAGCAAACCTGCCGGTTTCCCGGAAGCCAAGAACTGGACTCAACCCTACCTGAAACGCGAGCCCAAGGACCCATGGGGCAATGCCTACCAGTACATCAGCCCGGGCAGTGAGGGCCCCTACGATCTCTTCAGCTTCGGCGCCGACGGCAAACCGGGTGGCGAGGGTGAAGCGGCCGACCTGTTTGCTTCCAAGCCCTGATTGCGGTTGAAACCATGAGGGCGGCGCCGGGTCGCGCGGGCGGCTTCACACTGATCGAATTGCTGGTGGTGATCGTGATCATCGCCGTTCTCGCCGGCATGGCGGTGGTTTCGCTCGGCAGCGCCGGAGGCCGCGCCTGGAGCAGTGAGGTTCAGCGACTCGCCAACCTCCTGCAGCTGGTTGCAGATCGGGCCTTAATCGATAAAACCCACTATGGCGTGGTGTTCAAGCGCGACAGCTACACCGTGGTGCAGTTCGATCCCGCCAGCATGCAGTGGCTGGCGCCCGAGAGTGGTGCAGGGGGCCGCTCGTCTGCGCGTTTCCTGGCGCACCAGTTGCCGGAGAATATTCGCCTTGAGGTGCTCAGCGAGGCGGAAATACCCTCATCAGACGCCGCCGAATTTGCCGCCGGGCGCGATGATGACAGCCCCCAGCCCCAGTTTGTGTCACTCTCCAGCGGCGAGATTTTGCCGGCGGAACTGGCTGTGCAGCTGCTTGACGGTGACCGGGTCCAGCGCGAGGCGCACCTGGCCTACAGCAGCCTTTACGGCCTGGAATTGAACTGGAGCGCTAGCGATGATTGAGGTACCTGAGTTCCCTGCGCTGACGGAAGGGGCTAGCCCACAAAGCGCGCGTCCCGCCCATGGTGCCCCCGCTAACGATCATTACCGAGACAGTTGTTTGTGCCGGGGGAGTTGTTTATACCGGGCCACCCTGCGCCGCCACAAGAAGCGGCGGGGGTTTACCCTGATTGAGGTGCTGGTGGCGTTGACCATCTTTGGTGTGATCGCCACCAGTGTGTTGCGGACCATGCAGGGCAGCGTTCGCACCCAGTTTTTACTTGAAGAGCGGCTGGCCGCCAGTTCTGTGGCGCAACAGGCCCTGGCGGAAATCCGTGTACAGAGCCCATGGCCGCCCTTGGGGGAAAAGTCCGAGCGCATCACTCAAGGGCAGGGTGAGTGGCTGGTAAAGGCAACGGTGGAAGGTACCAGTGAGCCCCGCCTGCGCCATATCACCATCGAGGTGGCGAGACCCGATGCGGATAACCCCACCTTCAGCCTCGATGCCTGGGCCGCCGAGGAACTGCCGTGATTCGTCATAGTGGATTCACGCTGGTCGAGATGATGGTGGTGCTCGTCATCGTCTCGATCATTGGCATTGGCTCTTACAGCCTGATGGATACCCTGAACGGTACAGACCGCACGCTGACCGAGCGCTCCGAGCAGATGCGGCGGCTCTCCATGGCCCTCTACCGGATCGAGGATGACTTGCGCCAGCTGACCGCTCGACCGGTAAAGAATGCCTACAGCGGTTTCGAGCCGGCCCTGCGCGGTGACGTCAATGAGGTGGAATTCACCCGCCTGGGCGCCGCCAATCTGACAGCAGAGCCGCGCGGCGAGCTGCTTCGACTCAGCTACAGCCTCGGTTTTGCCAAAGATGGCGATGCCGATAATGGCGGGCTGCTGTTGCGCAATCGATGGCGGGTACTGGACCGCGCCCCGGACTCCGAGCCAGTCTCGGAGCCACTGTTGCTGGGTGTTCAGGTGCTGGGGTTTCGCTATTACGAACCGAATACCAAGGTCTGGCTGGCCGAGTGGCCCCCATTAGGGAGTACTTCTGTGGCAGGAAGCGCAGATACTCGCATCCCCGCCGCAGTGGAATTCACATTGCGCACCGGCGACAGCGAAGTGCGCCGGGTCTTTCCCCTGAATCGTTACCCGATACCGGGTGCTGGTGCTGGTAGCGGTACTGGTATTGGTACTGGGCAGGGCGCAAATAACAGTAATGGTGGCCAGGGGGCTGGGCAGCAGCAGACCACTGGCGGGACGACAGGGGGGCAGCAGTGAGTTCAGTTGGCACATTCTCTCGCCTGCCCAACCAGCGTGGCGTTGCACTCGTGACGGTCTTGCTGGTGCTGGTCATCGCGGTAGCGGCACTCACCCATACCATCACCCGCAACCGCATGGCGGTGGCCAGGACCAGCGCGCTGCTGGCCAATGCGCAGTTGGCGGAGTTCGTTGCCGGCGCCGAGGCCTGGGCGCGGATAGCGCTGGAGCAGGATTTTAAACAGGATAAGGCTCTGGCGGTTTCCGCGGATACCGGGCTGGAGGACTGGGCGGCGCCAGCGCTGTCCTTTAATCCGGAAAACGGAAAAATCCGCATTAATATCAAAGACTTAAACTCCTGCTTTAATGTGAATAATCTCGCGGGGGGCGGCGGTCATGCGGACCATAGCAAAGTGTTGGCGCGGCTGGTGGGCAGCCTTACCGGCAAGAGTGACCTTGCCCGCGCCATCGAGGACTGGGTGGATAGCGGAGATACCCCGCTCGCGCCGGGTACGGAAGATGACGGTTATTTGGGCCGCGAGCTGGCGCACCGCACGCCAGACGTGCCGATCACCGACATCTCGGAACTGGCGCTAGTGGCCGGTATGGAACCCGAGGATTGGCAGTCGCTGCGCCCATTCCTCTGTGCTCTCCCGGAAAGCGGCACGGCAGTGAATGTGAATTTTGCACCGGAGGAACTGCTTTCGGCCATGGAGCCGGGAGCTTCTGCTTCGAAGCTGGTGAGTTTCCGTGAAACGGGCGGAGTTTTTACCGATGTTAGCCAACTGGCGCCCTATGGGCTTGGCAGTACCGGTGGTCTGGATTTCCACAGCCGCTACTTTCTGGCCCGGATTGCCGTACAGTTGGGGGGCGAGGGGGACCATCAGCAATATTGGGAATCCCTGCTGCAGTTGGATGAGGGCAGTGGCGAAGTGCGGGTCGTTCAGCGGCAGCGGCGCGCTTTCGCGACGGTGCAGATGAGTGAATTATTGGCCGATGATGTTTCCGGCAGCTCCATATAAGTGTATTAAATCAGATGGTTATAAGAAAAAATTCCAAGTCATCTTCCAGTTCTGTAACCGCCGCCCAGGGGCAGATTCGGTTGCTGCGACTCGTGGATACCGGGGCCGCCAGCGATTTGCGACTACAGCAGTGGCAGGGTGCTGGTTGGCGAGAGTGTGTCCTGCCGGAAGCTTTTGGCCGGCAACTTAACCTGGAGGAGCCAGAAGCCGGTGGCTCTCAGGCCAACTCCGAGGCCAACTCCGAGGCCACTGCTGATTCGGCGGAGGCACTGCAGAATCCGGCAATAGCACAGGGTGACAAAGTCATATTGCTGCTGCCGGGCCATTGGGTTTGGAGTGGTGTCGAGAGCATCCCCAAAGCTGCCCGTCGCCAGCCTCGCGCCGTAGGCTATATGGTGGAAGAGCGCCTTGCTGGTGATGTCGAGGATCTGCACTTTGTCTGCCTGCCCCGTCGCGCCGGGCAATGCACGGTTTATGCGGTGGATCGTGAGCGCATGGCATTCATACATGAGGCTGTTGGTGCGCTCGGCTGGCCCATGCACGCGGTGATTCCGGAATACCAGCTTCTGGATCGAGGAGACGAGAGTGTCAATCGGCTGTGGCTGGACGGCGACCACGCCCACCTCTGGCTCGGCGAAGGGCGTGGCGTCTCGATGCGCAGGGAGTACCTGAACCCTGTTGTTGAGGGGCTGGCGACCAGCCCCGCCGCTGCCGATGCCGGCGCGGATGTACCAGTGACCCCCGCGCTCGAAGTGCTCGGCGATGCGGCGGGGATGCTCGAGGCCGAGCTTCAGACACTGTTTGATGACCGCGTTGCATTCCTCGAGGGGGCGCCGGAGGCGTTGCTGCTTTCCAATCTCAAGTCCGCGAAACTCGCCAACCTGCTGACCGGTGAATTCAAGCCAGACGAGAGCGCAGCCGCCGCGGACTGGTGGCGCTGGCCCGCAAGAGTGGCGGCGGCCTGCTTTGTGCTGCAATTACTCGGCTTTGTGGTTGCCGGCAGCTATTTTCATTGGCGCGCCGCCAGTGTGGAGAGTGAGGCGGAGGCCCTGTTTAGCCAGCTGTTCCCCAACGATACGCCCGGTGCAGATATTCGCCGGCAGGTGGAGGGGTACCTTCGCCAGTCTGCCGGCAATGGCGATGCTTTTGTCGGTATGATGCAGGAGCTCGGCCGGGTCTGGAGCCAGGGGCCCACAGGACTGAGGCTGCAGTCCCTGCGGTTTGATGGCAATCGCGGCGATATGGTGTTGCAGCTGCAAGCCAAAAATCTGACCGATCTGGATAACGCCGTCGGCAAACTTTCTGCCGGCAAGGTACGAGCGGAACTGCTGGCCGCTAACGAGTTGGAAGAGGGCGTTTCCGGCCGGATCCGTCTGCGCTGAAGGCGAATGTCCGCTCGATAGAGCGAAGTCGATAAATAAAACAGTAAAACAATGATGAAGCCGCAGTTAGAGCAGTTAGAGCAGAAATGGAAAAGCCTGCCTCCGGGTGATCAAAAGGCGCTGGGTCTTTTGGGTATCTTCCTCGGTGGTCTCTTTATCATCTATGGACTCTTTTTACCCGCCAAGCACTATTTTGATGGGGCCCAGATGCGCGCAGAGGGCGCCCAGGAACTGCTGCAGTGGATGGAGAGCAAGCGTCCATTACTGATGCAAATTGGCGCATCTCGTGAGCCGGCCGGCCCTGGTGGCACCCTGCTGCAGAGAGTCACTGCGGAAGCCGGCCGCAGCAAAATCGCCATCAAGCGTTTTGAGCCGGAAGGTGAAGGGCGCGTTCGCCTGTGGATCGAGCGGGCGCGCTATCAGGATCTGCAGCTGTGGATGAACAGCCTTCTGCAGCAGGGCATCAGTATCCATACGGTGAATCTGGATAGCGTCGGTGAGGAGGGGGTGGTATCCGCCCGGCTGGCACTGGAAGGTTGATTGCACAGTAATTCCCGCCGCTAGCAGCCCGTGATCACAGATCCCCATGGCTACCGGCATACGGATCGGTCGGTAGCGATTTTTGAGCCGGTTTTTTGCCCGATAATTCGATTTAATTGACCTTTGATCTGTATAAGGCTTTAGGTTGATCTAATTTCTAGAACTTTTTTCGCTGGGCGCGTGTCTTGGCGCTCAGTGATTGTCCTGCGCGTATCTGGCATAAATTGCCCCGAAGGGCCCTATACTCAAGGTAGCTTGAAGAAATAGGTGCCAATATGCTCTTTAAAGATACCGCCACCAGCCACTTGGTCGAAGTCGCCGATATCGTCACACTCTCCAATCCCTATGAGTTGACGGTTGTGGGCCGCTATCTCTGGGGCGAAGAGATTCAGGATCCGGAAGTGTTCGACAAGACCCAGCTTAGCTTTCTGTCGGGAGAGGCGCTGCCGCGCTGTTGGCATGACAGCCGCTACCGCGACCGGGAAGTGCGCCGCCTGCGCTGCGGCACAAGGGCGGCGGAAGACAGCGACTACTACCAGGGCGCCTGAAGCCGGGAGGCTCGAACCCGGTGACCGGGGCCAGGAGACTTTAAGCCCGAAGCAAGGGCTTGATTCACTGAAGAAAGTTCAAGCCCGGGTGGCTGAAACCGGGTGGGCCGAAACCGGTTGGCCCAAACATTGGTAATTTGAATCTGCCCCTTGCTCACGGGGGAGATCTGGGCGGTGACAGCATCGGGCTGAAGGGCAGTCGGGCACTGGCGCTGTTCACCTCATGAATATCCCTGTAAAATGCGCGCCAATTTTTAAGCGGGCAGTTACATGTCGTTTGAGCAGTTTGAAGAGTATTCCCTCTGGCTTGGGGTTGGCGGGTTGATGCTCTTTATGGTCTTTATTGTCTGGAATCTGGCAAAAGAGTCTGAAGCGGGGCGTTTTGGCACCTTTATTCTTTTTATTGCCCTGGGTTTCGGTCTGCTCGGTTTCGTTATCAAGACCGTCCTCGTCGAAGCGATGGGTATCGGCTAATCAACCACCGCGGTTTACCGCCCCGAGATAGTGGGTGTGGGAAACTCACATCGCACTGTTGCGGGTCTCCCTGAAGAGCTTCCGCGACGGCGGAACGGGGTAAACTGCGCATTGGGAAGGGATTCATGCCCATATTTGATCGTCCCGAGCTAAAGGTTCAAAAAGATCGTCGTGTCTGCCGTGTGACAGATACGCGTATCGCCAAGTACAGCCGCCGGGGAATGCTGCTTTCCCTGATTGCGTTTGTGGTTGCAATCGCCATTGGCGACCTGCGCATTGTGGCGCCGCGACTGCTGCTTATGCTGGGCATTGGCCTGGTGCTGCTCACACTGTGGCGCGGCTATTATGTGTTTCGCTTTGCCGCCCTTTACGCCACCGGCCCCAATCGCTGGCGTCACCGCTATTTCCTCGCCACTACCGCCGGTGCGCTCTGGTGGGGACTGATTCTTCTCTGCCATGTGTGGCTGCTGGGTTTCGCCCCTGAGACCCACTTCCTGTGGCTCTATACGGTGATTTTCTGCTCCAGTGTCACCTCGGTTTTCTCTCCCTACTACCGTTTTCTGGGCTGGTTTATCGGCGCCTCACTGCTGCCGGCATCGCTGATGGCCTTTATCTCCGGTGATGTTCTCGGCGCCATCTACGGCTTCCTGACGGTTGCCTTTGTATGGCTGACGGTGCACCAGGGGCGACGGGATTCCGAAAACTACTGGGATCGGCTGTCGGCAATGCAGAACCTGCAGACTCGGGCCAGCAACCTGGCGGCGGCGCGAAAGCACTCCGAGGCAGCGGTTGAGCTGACCAATGAATTCGTCACCAATATCGGTCAGGAGTTTCGCAGTCAGCTGTCGGACTCCCTCGGCGCTCTGGCGCTGCTGGAGGCCGAACCGCTGTCGCAGCGTCAGCGTGAGTGGGTGCAGTTGTCGAAAAATGCGGGCAGCCAACAGCTCAAGCTGGTCGACAACGTGGGACTGTTCACCCGTGTTGCGCGCAAGGATATCCGCCTGCGCCACGGTTCCTTCAATCTGGTTAAAACCATCGAAAAGTCGTTCAAATTTGCCGCGCGAGCTGCTCATCGGCAGCGTTTGGAGTTCAATTTCCAGATAGACGACAACCTGCCGGTGATGGCGATTGGGGATAATCGCAAGACCGCCCAGCTGATCCGCAACCTGGTGGACTCCGCCACCGCTATCGCCCAGGTTGGTGAGCTTTTGGGGCAGGTGAGTTTCCGCCCCATTACCCAGGGGGAAGGCCAGCTGACCATCAGTCTGGTGGATGATGGCCGCGGCGAGATTCTGCCGGACGAAAGCGAACTTTTCGGCGCCTTCTCACGACTCGACACCACCCAGGTCACCACGGGGCTGGGGCTTTCGATCGCCAAAGGCCTGGCTGAAGCCATGGGTGGCTATCTGCAATTGCACTCCTCTGCGGATGGCAACCGCTACCACGTGGAAATCAAGCTCGAGATGGAGCCCAATCAGCGGGTCTATCTCACCCCCGACCGCCGACTGCAGGACTGCGAGGTGCTGCTGTTGCACCAGAAGGGCCTGTTTGTTTCGGGGCTGGCTCAGGTGCTGCGCTCCTTCGGTATGGAGGTTACCTGTCTGAAGTGGCTGCCAGGTTGTTTGCAGGAAGAAGAGGACAAAGTCGTTCGCGCTATTGATAGGCGCCAGCTTATCCTGCTGGCCCCGGCGATGGGTGACGACTCCCTGCTGACAGACATCGCCGGCATCTTCGGCCGCGATGGCGTCGACGTTGAGGGTTGCCCGCTGATCTGTCTGGGTGGCTACGGGCATAAACCGCAGTTTGCGCCTCTGATGCAGGCGGTCCCCGGGGCGGTTTATCTGGGCCGGCCAGTGACCCGCAAGGAACTGCATGACGCGCTGATTAATCGCCTGTTTGGTGCCGCCAAGAAACCGAGCCGGCGCATTGTTTCCAGCAGTGGCGTATCACCGCGACAGCGCAACCTGCTGCTGATCGAGGAGTCCCGCCAGCACCAGGGTGTCACCGAAGAGATGCTGCAGGCACTGGGTTACCGGGTGGATGTTGCCTCCTCGGTGGAGAATGCCCTGGAGCAGCTGCCCGAAGGTGCTTACGACATGGTACTGGTGGATTGCCAGCAGAATACCGAGCACAGTGCGGAAATTATTGAAAGCCTGCGGCACTGGGAGTCAGAGCATACCCCGGAGGACCGGGTGCCGATTATTGCCCTGACCAGCACCACGGAAGAGCAGTTTGAAGGCCGCTGCCTGGCCGCCGGCATGGACGATTACCTGACCAAACCGCTGGCCAAGGACCCCTTGCGGGAAACCCTCGAGCGCTGGCTCGGCGACGACTGAGCCGGTGACTGAACCGGCTATCTGGTTGACCATTTAGTAAACTATTTACTCAAAGGGCAACCTCTAGCCGGGACCAATTTGCTTGTCGCTTTCGTTGCGGGGCAGCCCAAGGGAAATTGCGGCCGCCACAACGAGGAACAGGGCGGAAACCCACAGGCAGGCTGACAGGCCATAAGCCTGGAACAGCCAGCCGGAGAGGACGGTGCCCGCGAGTCGTCCGGCCGCATTGGCCATGTAATAAAACCCCACATCCATCGACACGCCGTCCTCGCGGGCGAAATGCACAATCAGGAAACTGTGCAGACCCGAGTTCACCGCAAACAGCATCCCGAACAGCAAAAGCCCCACAATGATTGTCAGCTGTGCCGGCAGTTCACTGGCCAGCAGCAGTGCCATTGAGGCCGGAATTGCGCTCAGCAGTAGCGCCCAGTGGAAGGCGCTGCGGCCGTCGGGCGCCGTGCCGGTCAGCCGTGGTGCCTGGGACTGCACAATGCCATAGCCCACAATCCACAAGGCGAGAAATCCCCCCACTTGCCAGTGGCTCCAGTCAAACTGGCTGCTCAGATAAACCGGCAGCGCCACCACAAACCAGACATCTCGGGCGGCAAACAGGAAAACCCGCGCTGCGGCAAGCAGGTTGACCCCGCGGCTGCTGGAAAACACATCTCGGAATTTCTGCTTTACTTTGGCCCGGCCAAGGTCGCGTTTCAGCAGCAACAGACTGGCGACCCACACCAGGCTCAGGGCCGCCGCCATCGATGCGATCGCCCCCTCAAAACCCATTGTTGCCAGCAGCAGGCCGCCGAGGAAAAAGCCAATGCCCTTAAGGGCATTCTTGGAGCCGGTGAGCAGCGAAACCCAGTGATACAGCCGCCCCGGCTGGTCACCCGGCACCAGCAATTTGATCGCGCTCTTGGCGCTCATCTTGTTGAGGTCCTTGGCGATGCCGGATAGCGCCTGGGCGAACATTACCCACGGCACAGCAAGGAGTGGTTGCGGCACCAGCAGCATCGCCAGCGCCAATACCTGCAGGCCGAGGCCGATATTCATGGTGCGATTGAGACCGACCCTGGCGCCGAGCCAGCCGCCGAGCAAGTTGGTCACCACGCCGAACGCCTCGTAGAAAACAAACAGCAGGGCGATCTGCAGCGGGCTGTAACCAAGGCCGTGAAAATACAGCACCACCAGCATACGCAGGGCGCCGTCGGTCAGCGTAAAGGCCCAGTAGTTTGCGGTAACAACGAGATACTGGCGAAGCGCGGAGGGCAGATTAGCGAGCATAGTCGTGGGCATATTGGCGGGCATATTGGAGGGCATAGTGGTGGAGATAGTGGCGAAAGTGGTTTTAATCGGTTATGGCGGGTGACTGGCGTCAGGCGGCAATCACCGGCTGGAAAAGCGCAAAATTGCCGCTGGCAATGCGTGACGATACCGGCAGGAAGTTTTCGCCAGGCAGCCGCCACAGGCACTCTCAGGGACCGCCGATATCCGCCCCCAACAGGCACTCCGGTGTCAGCGGTGGGCAGGCTAGGCGCTGGCCACTCGCTGCGCCAGCTCAATAGTGCGGTTGGCATAACCCCACTCATTGTCATACCAGACGTAGAGTTTTACCTGGGTGCCATTCACCACCATGGTGGAGGGTGCATCGACAATACCGGAGCGCGGGTCGGTGCGGTAATCGATGCTCACCAGTGGCCGCTCTTCGTACCCAAGGATGCCGCAGAGCTCGCCCGCCGCGGCCTCCTGCAGCATCGCGTTCACCTCACTGACAGAGGTTTCTCTCTCTACTTCGAAGACGCAATCGGTCAGCGAAGCGTTTGCCAGGGGCACCCGCACCGCATGGCCATTCAGCCGCCCCTTTAGTTCGGGGAATATCTCCGTGATCGCGGTGGCGCTGCCGGTGGTGGTCGGAATCAGACTCATTCCGCAGGCTCGGGCGCGGCGTAAATCCTTGTGCGGCGCATCCAGAATCACCTGGGTGTTGGTGATGTCGTGGATGGTGGTCATGGAGCCATGGCGGATGCCCAGCCGCTCGTGCAGCACCTTGACCACTGGTGCCAGGCAGTTGGTGGTGCAGGAAGCGGCGGTCACAACCCTGTGCTGCGTGGGGTCATAGAGGTCGTCGTTGACACCCAGAACGATATTCAATACATCCGGGGCCTTAACCGGCGCCGTCACCACCACGCGTTTGACGCCCTGCTCAAGATAGGACTCCAGCAGCTGCCGCTCGCGCATTTTGCCCGAGGCCTCGATAACCAGATCACAGCTGGACCAGTCTGTATCCTCAATGGTGAGGTTTCGCGAGCAACTGATGCGGTGGCCGGCCACCGCAATGGTGTCCCCATCGGCGATCGCTTCCCGGGGGCTGCGGCCGTGAACGGAATCAAAATTGAGCAGGTGGGCGAGGGTGGCGGCATCCGCCGCCGGATCGTTGATATGCACAAACTGCAGTGCCGGGTTGTCGATGCCGGCGCGAAGCGCCAGCCTCCCGATACGCCCGAAGCCGTTGATGCCGATCTTGATCGCCATGAGTTCCTCTCTGCTCTAATCAGTGTTTGTGTATCCAGCGCGAATGTGGGTGTGCCGCACCATGCGCTGTCACGCAATCGTGACCGTTACCCAAATCGTGTGTTGCTGCAAAGCCGCGCCCGCTCGGGCCGCGCCCCCATGCGTGCGAGCCGCTGTCGGTCATGCGCAAAGGTATTGGACGCTGACTCAAGGGTGGCTGCCAAAACTGATCTGGCCCAGTCGTCGAGGCCGCTGGCAAGCCGGTAGAAGACCCATTTCCCCCTTCTCTCATCATCGAGTAATTCCGCGGCGCGCAGCAGGGCCAGGTGGCGGGAAACCTTGGGCTGGCTTTCCGCAAGGGCCGCTGTCAATTCGCAGACGCACAGCTCTCCCTCTGCGGCGACAAGCATCAGGATTCTAAGGCGCGTCTCCTCGCCAAGATGTTTATAAAGCTCGATGGGCTCCATGGAATGGATCGCCGGGGATAATGTGACCAAGCGGGATCATATGCGTCTTCGCGTATGTATGGAAGAGCAAACAGGCGAACGCGATATGGCCCGCAGGTAGCGATGAATCGAAAAATATCTAACCAGATATGTGGGACAGGTGGGGGGAGATGGCAGCCGCTGGAGGCTGCGGTGGAGCCTATTGCGCTGAAGTGTAGTGCTGCGAGTTTACTGCGGTGAAAACTCCAGCCCAATAACTGGAAAGACGGGCGGGCGCCGTTATGGCGCCCGCATACGGCTCCGCTGCCGAGGCTTTAGAGCTGGAATTAGAGCTGGAATTTCGCCCACACCGGGGCGTGGTCGCTGGGGCGCTCCATGCCGCGGATATCGTAATCAACGCCGGCATCGATACAGCATCCCGCCAGGGGCTGGCTGGCGAGAATCAGGTCGATGCGCAGTCCGCGCTTCGGTTCCCGGTCGAAGCCGCGGCTGCGATAATCGAACCAGCTGAAGATGTCGCTGGTTTCGGGGTGCAGCTGGCGGAATGTGTCGACCAGTCCCCAGCCCTCGACCTTCTGCAGCCACTCCCGCTCCTCGGGCAGGAAACTGCACTTGCCGTCCCGCAGCCAGCGTTTGCGGTTGGGCTCGCCGATGCCGATATCCAGGTCTGTGGGCGAGATGTTCATGTCGCCGATCACCAGTACTGGGGCTTCGGGCTTGCAGTGCTGGTCCAGGTATTGGCTCAGGTCGGCGTAATACTTGCGCTTGGCCGGAAACTTGGTTGGATGCTCCCGGTTTTCCCCCTGGGGGAAGTAACCGTTGATCACAGTCAGGGGCTCACTGGCGCCAATGTCGAACTTGCCGGCCACCAGTCGTCGCTGAGCCTCGGCGTCGTCACCGGGAAAACCGTACTGCCGTTCGAGAAAAGGCAGCCTGGACAGCATGGCGACGCCGTAGTGTGTCTTCTGACCAAAGAAGATCACCTCGTAGCCGAGGTCCCGTACCGCGTCCACGGGGAACTCCTCGTCGGTCACTTTGGTCTCCTGCAGGCCGATGATGTCCGGCGCATGATTCTCGACCAGCGCCTCCAGCTGGTGCAGGCGCGCGCGAATGCTGTTGACGTTAAAGGAAACGACTTTCACTTCTCTCCCCCAAAAATAAAAAAGGCCGGGTGTACCCAGCCTGTGTGGCGTTCAAGTGTGCGAATTATACGGAAATTTCCCCCGGCTGGCCGGGATTTCACCGACCAGCCGGGGAATGAAGATCAGAAGTTGGCAACCTGTGGCGGCGTCTTGGCGATCTTCTCGGACAGGCCAATAAAGTCGGCCATGATGTAGCCTGCCTCGTTGAGGATGGGATCGCTCTCCAGCTTGATCTCCACCGGGCCACCAATGGCAGTGGTGTCTTCGGACTCGCTCTTCTCGTAGGCCTCGAAGTTTTCATACGGCTCGAGTCCCTTGGCGATACGGCGGCGGTTTTCCAGCACCAGCATCTGCTGGTTGAGGTCCTCACGCTCCTGCTCGCGGGCCATTTCATTGAGCGATACGAATTTACGGTCGGCGCGTTCGCTGTCCAGGCGGAAATGCTCGCGCAGGAATACAAAGTCCGGATCGACGGCGGTGCGCTGGGTATGCTTGCTGATCAGGTCCGGCAGCAGGTCCTTCAGGTTGAAGTATTTGGCGTGCGGCACTGCGTGGATACGATCCCAGGGCAGGGCGGAGTCGTAGGCGCTCTCGCCGACACTTTCCGCATCAATCAGCTGGGGCATGGGAATGTCAGGTGTTACCCCGGCATGCTGCGTGCTGTCGCCGGACACCCGGTAGAATTTGGACTGGGTAATTTTCAGCTGCCCCTCTTTGAGCGGCGCCATGGTCTGAACGGTACCCTTTCCGAATGACTGGTTGCCCACCACCAGGCCGCGATTGTAATCCTGAATGGCGCCGGCAAAGATCTCCGACGCCGAGGCGGACAGACGGTTAATCAGCACCATCAGCGGCCCGCGGTACATGGCCCGGGAGCGGGAGCGATTGTGTCGCGAGATCTGCTCGTTGGCATGGCGAATCTGCACCACCGGGCCCTGGTCAATAAACAGGTCGGTGAGCATGGTGGCCTCCTGCAGGGAGCCGCCGCCATTGTTGCGCAGGTCGAGGATAATGCCGTCGACCCCTTCTTCTTTCAGCTCGTTAAGCAGGCGCGCCACGTCGCGCGTGGTGCTTTTGTAGTTGGGGTCGCGGCGGCGATAGGCCTCAAAATCGATATAAAACGTGGGCAGGTTGATCACGCCGATCTTGAAGGTCTGGTCGCCATCAGAGAACTCGAAGGTGGCTTTTTTCGCTGCCTGGTCTTCCAGCTTGACCTTGCTGCGCTTGATCAGAACCGTACGGTGGCTGCCGTCACCGCCGGCGGGTATGGTTTCCAGGCGGACATAGGTGCCGGCGGAGCCGCGGATCAGATCCACCACATCGTCGAGGCGCCAGCCCACGACATCGACCATTTCACCTTCCTTGTCCTGGCCAACGGCGACGATCTTGTCATTCGGCTTGACCTTGCCATTGCGATCGGCGGGCCCACCGGCCACCAGACGGGCGACTTTGGTGTATTCGTCTTCCATCTGCAGAACCGCGCCGATGCCCTCGAGGGAGAGGGACATGCTCATATTGAAGTTTTCCAGCGACCTCGGCGACAGGTAGTTGCTGTGCGGGTCGTACAGGCGGGTCAGCGAGTTCATATACAGCTCGAACACATCGTCGCTGTTCTGCTGGCCGATTCGCTTGACCTGCCCCTGGTAGCGGCGGGTCAGCAGATCCTGAATCTCCTCGTCTGTCTTGCCGGTGAGGCGCAGGTTCAGCACGCTGGACTTGAGGCGCTTGCGCCACAGTTCGTCTGCCTCGCTGATGGAGGCTGGCCAGGCGCTGTCCTCACGGTCCAGCAGCAGGTTCTCGTCGCGGGTGAAATCGAACTTGGGCAGGCCCTTCTCCAACTGGGAGAGGATGTTTTCCAGCCGGTCCGACATACGCAGCCGGTAGCGGTTATAGATGTTGAAACCCGCAGTGACCTGGCCGGCGCGCAGCTGATCGTCCAGCTTGTCGCGCCATTGGCGGAACTCGGCGATATCCGAGGCGAGAAAATAACTGCGCGTGGGGTCGAGTGTGTCGATGTACTCATCCCACAGATCGGCGGACATCTCGTCGCCGACTTTCAGCTTGTTGTAATGCAGCATTTCCAGTTTGCCGACGATCTCACGGGCGGTGCCGCCGTGGTCGTCTTCTGGCTGTAGCGCGTCCTCTGCGGCCAGGGCACCAAAGGGCAGGGCCGTCAGGGCTGTCAGCAGCAATCCTGAAAAAAACGTGGCGATCCGGTTGGTCAGCATAAGGAGTCTCTTTATACGTCCTACTTCTTCATTGCGCCCAATGACTGTATACCCAGAGGGCATAGCCATGGCGACTTATAGCTTAGGACAAGTATAAAGGCTGAAAGCTCCAAAGGGCATGAATTGCCACGAATACGAGATGAATGGTGTCAGGGGCGCGTGTTAAGAAAAACAAACTTGCACGCTGACTGCGGTTTGTAAATTTGTTTTCCAACCGCCTTGCTGTGATGTGCGTGCTACAGGGTGCGCGCAGCAGACTTGGCTGACCATAATTTGCACAGCGGGCAGGGGCTTTACCCGCCCCGGCTTCATGACTATTGAGCCACTTTCGGCAGGCGCAGGCTTGGGGAGTACATAAGCATCTCGATCAGGGTATCCATACAGCGCTCGCCCAGCTGGGCCAGGTCCCGCTCATCCGGCTGCAGAAGCCAATCATCCAAAAGGCCGAGAAATGCCCCGTGCAGTATGGTGGCCGCCAAATGCACATCCAGGTCTGCCGGCAGTTGCTCCCGGGCAACCGCGTCACTCAATAGCTGGCGCATACGTGCCACGGCATCCTGGCGGCAATCGAGCATGCGTTGGCGAATCTCGCCGCTTTCGGTCACCAGTTCACAGCGGTGCATGATGATGTCGAGAATCTGTTGCCACTGCCGGTTGCTGGCCACTTCCTGAAACAGCCACAGCCAGCGAGTGCGCAGAATCCCGAGGGGATTGAGACAGGGGTCGTCACTGGCACCGGCACCCTCGCAGAGCTGTTCGCCGGGCAGCTGTACCCGCTCCGCCAGTGCGTTAAACAGGTCGGCTTTATTGCGGAAGTGCCCGTAAATCGCACCGCGGGTAACGCCGGCGAGTTCGGCCACCTCAGTCAGCGAGGGGCGGGCGACACCCTGCTGGTGAAATACCGTGATGGCCGCATCCAGAATGCGTTCACGGGTCTCGAGTGCGTCTTCTTTTCTGCGTCTCACCACTTGGACAATTTCCCCTCTTAACTCACCAGGCTCCCTGGCACACGGCCGGCGGCAGCAGTGGCCGCAGCGTTGTGCCGCTCCCGCGCTGCGCTTGCCGCAGGCGATCGGGGCGGCAGTCTAATCCATATTCATGCATGAATGAATACTTGCAGGGATGACAGGCGCACAGATAGAATGCGTGCAAAATCAACCATTCAAACCTGTCTAAAAGAACAGAGCATTCATGGCGGGTACACACCGGGTCACCGGTTACAGAGAGGTAATCATGCGGAAATGGTATCTGATCCCGGGCCTGCTGGCCGCCCTGTCACTGATGACGGCATGCGGCCAGGAGCGGGGCCAAAGGCCGGCCATGGTGCCCGAAGTTGAAGTGGTCACGCTTGCGCACCAGCCCGTTACCCTGACCCGCGAACTCCCCGGGCGAACCAACCCCTTCAGGGTGGCCGAGGTGCGCCCGCAGGTGCACGGCATTGTGGAGGAGCAGCTGTTCCGTGAAGGTGGCCTGGTGGATGCCGGTCAACCGCTCTACCAGTTGGATGACGCCACTTATCAGGCTGACTACAAAAGCGCCCTGGCTGAACTGCAGAGTGCCCGTGCCGAACAGAATGTGGCGCGGCTGAATGCGGAGCGTATTGGCAGCCTGGTCGAGAGTGGTGCGGTCAGCGCACAGGATAATGACAGAGCCCAGGCGGCGCTGCAGCAGGCCGAAGCGGCGGTTGCGAAAGCCAGCGCCGCGGTAGAGCGTGTCAGGGTCAGCCTGGACTATGCCCGCATCAGCGCCCCCATCGCCGGTCGGATCGGTAAATCCAGTGTGACTCAGGGCGCCCTGGTTACCGCCAATCAGGCGGGGGCCCTGGCCACCATCCAGCAGCTTGACCCCATCTATGTGGATCTGAACCAATCCACCAGTGAACTGCTGAACCTTCGCCGTGCCGTTGATGCCGGCCGGGTGCAGGATGCCCGCGATCTGCCGGTAACGATTCTGCTGGACGACGGCTCCGCCTATGAACACCGCGGACAGCTGGAATTTGCCGAGGCCCGTGTTGACCCGAGTACCGGCAGTGTACTGCTGCGTGTGGTGGTTCCGAATCCCGAACACCTGCTCCTGCCCGGCATGTATGTGCGCGCGGTCATTGGCAGTGGCGTGCGCGAAGAGGCCATCCTTGTGCCCCAGCAGGGCGTGAGCCGCGATCCCAAGGGCAACACCAATGCCATGGTGGTCAATGCTGAAGGCCAGGTGGAGGTGCGCCCGATCACCGTAAGCCAGACCGTGGGCGACAGCTGGCTGGTGGAAGAGGGGCTGAAAGCCGGCGAGCGGGTGATCGTCGCCGGCCTGCAGAAAGTGCGCCCCGGCGCCACCGTGACAGTTGTCGAGTCCGAGCGCACAGCGCCAAACAGCCAACAGCGGGCGGCATCTCCCGAAGCCACCGCCGCAGCGGATTCCTGAGGTCGCATCATGGCAGCATTCTTTATCGACCGGCCCATCTTCGCCTGGGTAATCGCAATCATCGTGATGCTCGGCGGCGGGCTGGCAATCAGCAAACTCCCCATTGAGCAGTACCCCGATATCGCGCCGCCCACCGTCACCATCAGCGCCAGTTATCCCGGCGCCTCCGCCAAGGTGGTGGAGGACTCGGTCACCCAGGTGATCGAGCAGAACATGACCGGCCTCGACGGCCTGCTCTATATGTCGGCCACCAGCGAATCCATTGGCCAGGTGAGCATCAGCCTCACCTTTGCCAACGGCACCGACCCGGATATCGCCCAGGTTCAGGTGCAGAATAAATTGCAGCTGGCCTTGCCCCTGCTCCCTGATGCCGTACAGCGCCAGGGTGTCAGGGTGGGCAAGGGCCGCAGTGGCTTTTTGATGGTGGTGGGCTTTGTTTCGGAAGATGGGCGCATGAACCGCTCCGATATTGCCGACTTCGTCAATGCCAATATTGTCGACCCCGTCAGCAGGGTGCCCGGTGTCGGCGGTATCCAGGTATTCGGCTCCCAGTATGCGATGCGCATCTGGCTCGACCCCAACAAGCTGGAAACCTACAAGCTGATGCCGAGCGATGTGATCGCCGCCGTGCGGTCGCAGAACCAGCAGGTCGCAGTGGGCAGTCTCGGCGGCACACCGGCCATCGACGGACAGCAGCTCAATGCCAACGTGGTCTCTCAGGGCCGCCTGGAAACCCCGGCAGAGTTTCGCGATATCGTGATCCGCTCCAATGCGGATGGCTCGGTACTGAAGCTGGCGGATATCGCCCGGGTGGAGATCGGCGCGGAAAACTACGACTTTATCAGCCGCTACAATCGCCAGCCCGCCACTGGCGTGGCGGTGACCCTCGCCACCGGTGCCAACGCGCTGGAAACCGCCGATGGCGTGCGGAAAAAGCTGGCGGAGCTGGAACCCTTTTACCCCGAGGGCATCAAGACGGTGGTGCCTTTCGATTCCACCCCCTTCGTTAAAGTCTCTATCGAAGGCGTAGTGCAGACCCTCGTCGAAGCGGTCATCCTGGTATTTCTGGTGATGTACCTGTTTCTGCAGAATTTCCGCGCCACGCTTATCCCCACCATTGCGGTACCCGTGGTATTGCTGGGCACCTTCGGCACGCTGGCAGCGCTGGGTTTTTCCATCAACATGCTCACCATGTTCGCCATGGTGCTCGCCATCGGCCTGCTGGTGGATGACGCCATTGTGGTGGTGGAAAACGTCGAGCGGGTGATGAGTGAGGAGGGGCTTTCCCCCCGCGAGGCCACCCGCAAGTCGATGAAGCAGATCACCGGCGCGCTGGTGGGCATCGGCGTGGTGCTGTCGGCGGTGTTTGTGCCCATGGCCTTCCTCGATGGCTCCACCGGGGTCATCTACCGGCAGTTTTCGGCCACCATCGTTGCCGCCATGGTGCTGTCGGTACTGGTGGCCATCGTCCTCACCCCCGCGCTTTGCGCGACCCTTTTGAAGCCGGTGGCAAAAGGCCAGGGCCATGCCAATAAGGGCTTCTTCGGTTGGTTCAACCGCAATTTTGACCGCGGCAGCAGCAGCTACCAGCGCAGTGTGCGCGGTGTTCTGGGCCGTTCAGGTCGGTTTATGCTGGTTTTTGCCGCCCTTGGTGCCGTGATGGTTGTGCTGTTCCTGCGCCTGCCCAGCTCCTTCCTGCCGAACGAGGACCAGGGGGTGCTCTTTTCCATGATCAAGACCCCCGTCGGCGCCACCCAGGAGCGCACCATGGAATCCATTAAAAAGGTGGAGGACTACTACCTCGACAACGAGCAGGACACGGTTGCCTCGGTGTTCAGTGTGCAGGGTTTCAGCTTTGCCGGCAGCGGTCAGAACAACGGCATCGCCTTCGTCAATATGCACGACTGGGGTGAGCGCGATGCGCCGGGGCAGGACTCCGGCTCGGTGGCCATGCGCGCCATGGGCGCCCTGATGCAAATCAAGGACGCAATGGCATTCGCTTTCTCGCCGCCGCCTTTGCCGGGGCTGGGCAATTCCGGCGGGTTTGACTTCTACCTCAAGGACAATGCCAACCTTGGCCATGAGGCCCTGACTGCCGCCCGCAATCAGCTGCTGGGTGCCGCGGCGCAGAGCCCGCTGCTGGTGAATGTGCGTCCCAACGGTCAGGAAGATACGCCGCAGTTCCGGCTCGACATCGATACAGAAAAGGCCGCCGCGCTTGGGCTTTCTATCGACGAGATCAACACCACCATCGGTACAGCCTGGGGTGGCCGTTATATCGATGATTTCATTGATCGCGGGCGGGTGAAAAAAGTCTACGTGCAGGCGGATGCCCCTTTCCGCATGGTGCCGGAGGACTTCAGTCAGTGGTCGGTGCGCAATCGCGCCGGCGAGATGGTGCCGCTGTCCTCGTTTGCCAGCTTCCGCTGGGAGTACGGCTCGCCGCGCCTGGAGCGCTATAACGGCGTGCCGGCGATGCAGATCAATGGTGCCGCGGCGCCCGGCGTCAGCTCCGGCGAGGCCATGGCCGAGGTGGAGCGCCTCGTCGGCCAGCTGCCCGCGGGGATCGGTCTGGAGTGGACGGGTCTGTCTTATCAAGAGCGGCAGGCCGGTGCGCAGACACCGCTGCTGTATACGCTCTCGCTGCTGATTGTTTTCCTGTGCCTGGCGGCACTGTATGAGAGCTGGACCGTGCCCACCGCCGTGCTGCTGGTGGCGCCTCTGGGGATTCTCGGTGCGGTACTGGCCAATACGCTGCGCGGTATGGAGCGGGATATCTATTTCCAGGTGGCCATGCTCACCACCGTGGGGCTGACCAGCAAGAACGCCATTCTGATTGTGGAGTTCGCCAAGCAAAACCTGGAAGAGGGCATGGAACTGATACAGGCCACCATGCGCGCCGTGCGCGACCGCCTGCGCCCGATCCTGATGACCTCGCTGGCATTTGGCCTGGGCGTATTGCCGCTGGCCATCGCCTCCGGTGCCGGTTCCGGCGCCCAGCGGGCCATCGGCACCGGTGTTCTCGGCGGCATGCTGGTCGGCACCCTGTTGGGGCTCTTCTTTATTCCGCTGTTCTTTGTGGTTGTGCAGCGACTGTTTGGCCGCACAACGGCCACAGACGGCGGCGACAGCGCTCATGCCCAGCCAGAGAGAGCGGCAGCGAAGACTGACAGCCAGATGCAGGCGGAGCCCCTGCAGCAGGCATAGCGCGCAAGCGTTTCGAAAGGGTATCGGCAGCCTGCGGTGGTCTGCCAGTGCAGCTGCCGACGTAAACATCACACCCTTAACCATGAGCGCCGGCATATGCCGGCGTTCTTCATTCTGGGGCCGTTCCGCTAGAATGGCGCCACAGAACAGATAAAGAAATTAGAGCAATTAAAGCCGGGCTGCTGAACCTGAGCGGTTAGCGTTGGAGGGGGGAATCATGCGGAAAATCGCGACCTTATTGTCGTTGTCGCTGCTGTTGAGCGCCAGTGTCCTCGCTGAGGAAAGCGTGAATGCCGCAGGCGATGGCAGTGGTGCGCCCGCCCTGAACAGCCAGCAGGGCCCTCTGAGCTCTCAGGTTACTCAGACCTCACTGGCGTCACAGGCTTCGCAGAGTTCACGGGGCGCGGATCGGCTGGAGGCCATCGTGGTCACCGCCAGCCCCCAGGCAAAGGACCGGGGCGAGTATTCCGGCAGCCTGTCGATTCTCAAAGACGGGGATCTCGCGCTCATCAGTCACGAGCATATCCAGCAAAGCCTGGCGCGCATACCGGGTGCCAATGTCAGTCGCGGCAATGGCCAGGAATACCTGCCTGCGCTGCGCTCACCGGTGCTGAGCGGTGCCGGAGCCTGTGGCAGTATTCTGACAATGCAGGACAACATTCCGCTTTTCCCCGTCGGATTCTGCAATATCAACGAACTTTTTGCCGCTCACAGCGAGCAGGCACAGCGGCTTGAGGTGATCCGTGGGCCCGCGGGCACCCTGCACGGCGCTGGCGCCATGCACGGGGTGATCAATGTTGTCGGCATTTCCGCCGATGCGGACGCCCCCGCGCAGGTCCGCATCGGCGGCGGCCCCGAGGACCGCTGGAAGCTGAACCTGCGCGGCAATCTGCTGCGCGGCTCGGGGGCAACCCTTGCCTCCGCCCTGTCTCTGGCTCAGGACGGCGGCTACCGCGCGCAATCCGGCTTCGACCAGCAGAAGTTCAGCCTGGTTTTCCGCCCGGCAGCGGGCGGTCCTGACGCCGAAACCCGCTTTAGCGTTACCAACCTTGAGCAGGAAACCGCCGGCTATGTGGTTGGCGAAGATGCCTGGCGCGACCCATCGCTGCGCCGTTCCAACCCCAACCCGGAAGCTTATCGCGATGTTCGCACGGCCCGGCTTTCCCACAGCCTGACGCATATCACACAGGGCGGCCATACGGTCACCGTCACCCCCTATGCCCGCTGGGGCGAGATGGCGCTGCTGCAACACTTTCTGCCGGGCCAGCCACTGGAGGAAACCGAGCATGTGAGCGTCGGGTTCCGCTCTCATGGTTACGGGAATGTGGGCGCGAGCCTCGCCGTTAGCGCCGGGCTGGATGGTGAGCTGACCCACGCCTCCCTGCGTCAGTTCCAGGTTGAAGAGGCGACCGGTTCGGCCTTTCTGCAGGAAACATTGCCGCAGGGTTTGCAGTATGACTACGAGGTTCGCTCTGTTCTGCTGTCCCCCTTTTTGCTGATGGCCTACAGCCCCAGCGCGCAGCTGTCGCTGGAGGCCGGCCTGCGTCTGCAAGCCCAGCGCTACGAGTACGACAACCGCATGCTTGCCGGGCGCACCCGTGAGGATGGCAGCCCCTGCGGATTCGGAGGCTGTCGCTATAGTCGCCCCGCCGATCGGGCCGACGACTTCGAGAACTGGTCCCCCAGTGTTGGCCTTTTCTATGACTGGGCGCCTCAGCATCAGGTGTTCGCCAACCTGGCCCACGGTTTCCGCGCCCCCCAGGCCACCGAGCTTTATCGCCTGCAGCGCGAGCAGAATGTCGCCGATCTCGATTCGGAAGCATTGCGCAGTCTTGAGGTGGGCCTGCGCGGCCGCCAGGGCCCCCTTGGCTATGAACTGGTGACTTATGCCATGGAGAAGCGCAACGTGATTTTCCGTGATACCGACTTCTTCAACCGCTCCGGTGGCGCCACCAGCCACCGGGGAGCCGAGCTTGCCCTCGGCTATGCATTGGGCCGGCGCTGGTCGCTGGATCTGGCCGCCAGCTACGCCGAGCACCGCTATCGCGACAAGCGCTTGCTGGATGGCATTCCCCTGGATGGCAACCTTGTCGACTCCGCTCCGCGGGCCTTCGGCAGTGCCCGGCTTAACTGGCAGCCGGATGAGCGTAGCCAGCTGGAACTTGAGTGGCTGCATCAGGGGCGCTATTACACCGACCCGCTCAACCTGCACAGTTACCCAGGCCACGATCTGCTCAATGTGCGCGCCCGCCGCAGCTTCGACGAGGGCTGGGCACTGGCGCTGCGAGTGCTCAACCTGCTGGATGAACGATACGCAGAGCGGGCGGATTTCAGCAGCTTCTCTGGGGACCGCTATTTCCCCGGCGAGCCCCGCGCCATTTATGCCGAACTCGAATTGGATTTCTGATATGACAGCCCTGGGATCAGGCAGTACCTCGGGCGGCCCCTCAGTGATTGCCGCCGCCCCACAGGAATAACAATCCTAACGACTAACGACTAACGACTAACGACTAACGACTAACGACTTAACGGATTAAGCCCTCAGAGAATACAAGGAAGAGAACTCATGCATACCCACCCCAGGTTCCCCCGCAGGCCCCTGGCCACCGCGCTCGGCAGGCTCCTTTTCAGTGTCGCGGCCAGTGCGTTGTTCAGCGCAAAGGTCGTCGCAAAGGCCGATGCACAATCGCCATCCACACCGGAACCTGAAGCCTCCCCGGAGTTGGTGGAGGTGATGGGGGAGCAACTGCAAGAAAACCGGGCGGGGCTTCGCAGCACTGCTGCCGATGGCGCTTTTGGCGGCGACCTGTCTGCGGCGGAAATCGCCCGCTCGATCACGCCAGTGGGCGAGTGGTTGCTGAATGAAGCCGCAGTGACAGACCTGCGGGATCTGCAGCGGCTGGCGCCCAATACCTACTCGGCAACCGGCTTCGGAGCGCCCAGCCTGCCCACCATGCGGGGGCAGTTGGGCGAGGTGTTCGAGGCGGGTATGCGCCGCCAGGTGGGCAACAACGGGCTGGGAATCCCGCTCTCTTTCAATGCCGTGGGGCAGGTGGATGTGGTGCGGGGCATGCCTTCGGTGATCCTGGGTTCAACCCAGCGCAGCGGGGGCTTTATCAACCTCGCCCCCAAGCAGCCGGACCTCGAAAACTCCTCCGGCAGTGCGCAAATGCGCGCAGGCCAGTGGGACAGGTATCGCTCACAGGTGGATTACTCACATGCCCTTGAGCCATCCCGCAGCGGCGTGCGCTTCAGTGTTGAGCATCGCAATGAGGGCAGCTTTTATGATTTCAGCGGGCTGGACAGCAACAATCTGTTTGCCGCTTATCGCGTGCGGCCCTCAGAGGGCGCGGAGTGGAACCTGTCGCTGGAATACTACGATATCAGCTGGACCGACAACGCCGGCATCAATCGGCCGACGCAGGCGCTTATCGACGACGGCCTCTACGTGCAGGGGCAGGGCGAGCGCCCTGATGGCTCGACAGTGCCCGGCGCCGGTGCGGTTATCAGTCCCACTGGGCTGGTGCGTATCGACCGCAGCCGGGTGCTGACCGACCCCCGGGATATCAACGGTGCCGATACGCTGTTACTGCACTCCACTTATGAAACGACCCTCAGTGATACCCTGCGTTTTGTGAACCGCACTTACTTCGAGCACCTGAACCGGGAAGAGGTGGCGCAGAACAGCTTTGTGGAAATCATCGATGGCGCCAATACGCTGGAAAACCGCAGCGAATGGCATTTTGAGGATACGGTGGCGGGAATTGCTTTGCGCTACAACGATGTGCTCGGCTACAGCCAGTTCACCACCGAAGCCGACCTTCCCATCGATTTGACCGGCCCGCTCAGTAACCGGCGCATCCCCCTCAGTGACGCGCAGAAGGCGCGGCTGGTGGAGCTGCGCCCGGGGCTCTATGTCTCCCCCGGCGGCCAGTACGACCTGAATGGTGATGGCGCCGGGGACTTCAACCTTTCCGACACCACCGACTCCACCAGCCTGCAAGCCGGCGTATTCGTGGAGCATCGCCAACCATTCACCGAACGCTGGTCCATGACTCTCGGTGCGCGCGGTGACTGGTACCGGGTGGAAGCCAGGGACCCGCTTGCTCCAGAGGGGGTTGCCGCCGCCGAGGACAAACACAGCGAGCTGCTCAAATCCGGCAATCTGAGCCTGCAGTACCAAACCGCAGGCGCAGGCATGGCTTACGCCACTCTGGCCTATCAGGAATCCACCTCCAACAGTCTGGGCGGCGGCACCACTCTCGGGGCTGACAACCGCATCAACCCGCTCAATTTCGCCACCGAGAACCGTCTGGCCGAGCTGGGGTACAAATATGCCCCAGCGGGGTCGGCCTGGTACTGGGACGCCGCCGTGTTCGAGCAAACCCGCAGCCTGCGCAATCGCGACGGCAGTAATTCCGGGATCCGCACCCGCGGCCTTGAAATACAGGCCCAATACCGGGGAGAGCGCCTGTGGGTAAACGCCGGCGCCAGTTATCTGGACGCCCGTTTTGACGACTCCGCGGCCTTCCAGGATGCCCGCCAGGTGGTTGACGCTTTCGATGATTCCCGGCCGGACCTCGTCGAAGGCACGGGAGTGGGGGCGCCGAACTTCACCGTGTTTCCCGCCTCCGATTCCCGCCTGCCGGGGATTCCCCGCTTGAGTGGTTCGGTGGCGCTGGGCTATCAGTTCAGCGATCAGTGGTCGGCGGGCGCCAGTCTGGTGGCCAGCGGCAGTTACCCTCTGGATTTTCTGCAGACGGTTGAGATACCGGCGCAGTTCACCCTGAATAGCAATTTGCGCTATCAGTTTGCCGACCAGCGAACCAGCCTGCGGTTGGATGTGTTCAACCTCACCGACGAGGAAAACTGGGCGCCGGTGTTCGAGGGCGGATATTTCGGCTCAACGCTGGTCTTCCCGGAGCTTCCCCGCTACTGGGATCTGAGCCTGAGTTACCGGTTGTGATCGCTTGTGGCCACAGTGCCGCCTATTAGGCAGTTAGGGGGCGGAGGGTATTGCGGCAAGCGGGTAAGGAAGGGGAGGGCTGGGGACCTCCCCACCCCAAAAAAGCCAAAGAGAGAGGCCAAAGAGAAAGGCCACGGAGAAAGGCCACGGAGAAAGGCCACGGAGAAAGGCCACGGAGAAAGGCCTCAGGACTTGAAGCTGGCGCCAGAGCTGACCGTGCTCCCCGCTTCCCTTTGGGGGCCCATGGCTGGTCATCGGTCATTCGTTATGTGTGGGTTATGGCGGGCGTATGGCGGGCGTATGGGGGGGTATGAGTGTTGGGCCATTGGCCCGGCATCTCCCGCCGGGTTCTGGTAAGGAGAGTGGCGACCCCGAGAGTCATTGGGGCCGCCGTCTGGCAAGGGTGATTTTGTGGGCGAATCCTGAGCGGCTGCGAAAAGCCTCAGCCTTCTGCAGTTTCTTTCTAGTCAGCCTGGCGGCCCAACCGGGCAATTTGCTCGCGGGCGCTTTCCAGGGCCGCCGCGCGGGAAGCCTCATCAATAGCGAGGCCTTCCGCATGCACGAATTCCACATCCTCGATACCGAGGAAGCCGAGGAACTGGCGAACATAGGCGGTTTGCGGGTGGTCCGAGCCATAGCTGCCGCCACGTGTAATAAACACCACGGCTTTCTTGTTCTGCAGCAGGCCCTCTGGCCCGTTGGCCGTATAGCGGAAGGTAATGCCGGCACGGGCAATATGGTCAAAGTAGCTGCTCAGTGTTGAGGGTATATTGAAGTTGTACATCGGTATCCCCAGCACGATCACGTCCGCGTCCTGCAGTTCACGGATCAGGCTGTCCGAGTAGGCGACGATTTCACGCTGCTCCGGGGTGCGCTGGTCTTCGGGGGTGTTGAAAGCGAGCCAGGTTCAGGTGCGGAACCGCCTCGGCGGCCAGATCTCGGCGCGTCACTTCCGCACCGGGGTTATCCCGCAGCCAATGTTTTATAAAGGCTTCCCCCAGCTGGCTTGACTGCCCATCGCCGTGAAAGAGGCTGGTGTTGAGTTGAAGTAATTTGCGCATAGGGATACTCCACACGATACGGTTTTTCTGGCCGGAGATTGAATCATCGATTTAATTGGCGGAAAACAGCAAAAAGTTGGTCGTGAATGCCTAATAATTCGATCAGTTGGCCTCGCAAGGCTCCAGCGCCTTACTGGGCAGCAGGGCTTTGTCGTTGCCGCTATTGGGGCCCGGATACCAGAAGTTGTAGAAGTCCTCGGTGACCCGCTGCTCGATCTCATGCGCCTCCTCGCGTGGACAGAACAGGGTGATGGTCACCACATCGTGACCCAGCTCATTGGTGGAAAACCTGATCTTGGGCTCGGTGCCAACCAGCTCGACACCGGTGCGATGCTCAATCATCTGGCAGTAACGCGCCGCCACTTCGCGAAAAGCTTCGCTGTGCTCGCGGATGCGCTCCAGTAGAAAGTGTTTGGCCGCAAAGGGGTTGCCGCCTTTGTTCTCCCGGGTAATAGAAAACGAATGCTCTATATAGCGGCGCATGAAGTTGAGGTTTTTCACCGGCTTGGTGAAAAACACATTGTTGGGGATGTACAGGGTGGTACCGGTATAGCCGCTGCCGAGCCCGTGAGGATCGATCTCCAGCAGCGTGGTGCTGAGCCAGTCGCTGTCGATCACTTCACCAAACTGCTCACCCACCATGATCCAGTCGCCCACCTGAAAGGAGCGCATGTTGGCCTGGTACAGCTTGCCCACCAGGCTCTGCACCAGTTCCCGCAGGGCGAGCACAATCGCCACAGAGAATGCGGCAATAGACAGGGCGAACTCCCGCAGCTCTGACACCCATATCCCAGCCAGGCCGATCACGATCAGCAGGTTGCAGATGTTGCGAACCGTGTTGATGCGACGGCGCCGATCCTGCTTCGCCCAGGTAGTGACACGGGCAAACAGTAGTATCAGCACCACCCGCAGTAGAAGCATGCCGGCGATCAGCAGTGCCGAAAGGAAGAGTTTATTGTCTAGTAATTGAGCCAGCATTCAGTCGCTACCGCTTAGATCTCGCGCCAATAGTCGAAAAAAGCGCCAATTATAGACATGCCGAAGGCGTGAGCACACCCGCAAGTGCACGCTAAAGGCAAATAATCCCGGGGTGCAGAAGCCGGGCTCGGAGGGGCGGAGGATCGGATGATGGGGCAGAGGGGCAGAGGGCGGATGGGGCGTGGAGTACGGAAACCTGCAGCAGCCCAAGCGCAGGGGGTGCTCCCGCCCCACTTCCGCCCCACTCACGCACTGGCTGGTCAGGGGGCGATAGCGTCACCACTCAACGCAGATCTTGCCGAAATGACCGCCTCTCTCTTGCAGGTGGAAGGCTTCCGGCAGCTGTTCAAAGTCGAAGGTGCTGTCGATAATGGGCCGAATGCCCGTCTGGTTCAGCGCCTCAACATAATCCTGCTGATTGCGGCGGCTGCCGACGATGAGCCCCTGCAGGCGGGCCTGCTTTGCCATCAGTGCCGCCGTGGGTACCTCGCCGGCCCGGCCGGTGAGGACGCCGATCAGGGCAATATGCCCGCCGACGCGCACAGCGGTAATGGACTGGGCCAGGGTCCCCGGACCGCCAACCTCGATCACGTGGTCCACACCTCTGCCATCGGTGAGCTCCAGCACCTTGTCGCCCCAGTTTTCCTGTTCGCGGTAATTGATGGTGGCATCCGCCCCCAGCGCCCGGGCATGCTCGAGCTTGTCGTCAGAAGAGGAGGTCACGATTACCGACGCCCCCATGGCCTTGGCAATCTGCAATGCCGAGATGGAAACGCCCCCGGTGCCGAGCACCAGAACGCTGTCGCCAGCCTTGAGTTTGCCGTCTACAACCAGTCCCCTCCACGCCGTCAGCCCGGCGGTGGTAATGGTCGCCGCTTCCGTATGACTCCAGCCTTGCGGAGCATGGGTGAAGGCATTGGCGTCGCGGGTGACATAGGGCAGGGCAAAGCCATCAACCCCGTCCCCCGGGGTGAGGGCGAAGTTGCTGACGGCGGGGAAGGCAGCGCCGTTATGCCACTGAGGGAAGAAGCAGGAAACCACATGATCTCCGCGCTTGAATTCCGTGACTCCCGCGCCAACCGCCTCCACCACGCCGGCGCCATCGGACATCAGCACGCGCCCATCTTCGGTGGGAATCAGACCCGAAGCGACGAGAAAATCGTGGAAATTCAGCGAGGTGGCGTGTATCGCCACTCTGATCTGGCCTGGAGCGGGCGCGCCTGGATCGGCAATGTCGCCTATTTCGAGCTTATCCAGACCTCCGGGTGTGCGAACGGTAAATGCTTTCATGGCTCAGGCTTCCAGCGGATGGAGGGTAGAAGGAAGTGGGGTGAGCCTGCATTTTAGGCGCTGGGGTGGCGAATGACCGCACCTGCGGGCATTCGCGTCAGCTTGGGCGGGCGAGACAGCGGCGGGGCAAGTGGATGCACCTGGATTTCCGCGCCTAAAGTTCTGGCCTAGGGCAGGTGGCGCATCAGCATGGCGAAGCCACCATCGGTGCCGAGATCCATCGACAAGGTTTCCGGCTTGGGAATCCGGACCCTATGTCCGGAGCCGGGGGCCGCCTCAAGGCTCTGGCCGGTCAGGCTTTCTATCGCCGGTAACTTGAAGCGCTGATTGCCCTGCGGCGTGATCAGTTCGACGATATCCCCGGCTTCAAAACGGTTCTTGACCTCAAGTGTCAGCCATTCGCCGTTCTGCTCACACACCTCGGCGACAAACTGCTGCCCGGAATTGGTCGAGCTGCCCTGCTCGTAATTCTGAAACTCGCTGGGCAGGTGGCGCCGGTAGAAGCCCTCGGTGTAGCCGCGGTTGGCGAGATGCTCCAGTTCCCCCATCAGGCTCATGTCAAAGCTGCGGCCCGCCTCGGCATCGTCAATAGCGCGCCGATAGGCCTGCGCGGTGCGGGCCACATAATAGTGGCTCTTGGTTCGCCCTTCGATTTTGAGGGAGTGAATCCCCATCTTCACCAGTCTTTCCACATGCTGTACGGCGCGCAGATCTTTGGAGTTCATGATGTAGGTGCCGTGTTCATCCTCGTAGGCGGGCAGGTATTCTCCGGGACGGCTGCGCTCCTGCAGCAGGACCGGCGGTATCTCCGCCTGGGTCGGGTCGAACAGCTGTGCGGGGCTATCCACCGCAATCAGGTCGCCGACTTCGTTTTCCGTTGCCGGGTGGGCGTTGTACTGCCAGCGACAGGAGTTGGTGCAGGCGCCCTGATTGGAATCCCGGTGCGTCATATAGCCGGACAGCAGGCAGCGGCCGGAATAGGCAATACACAGCGCCCCGTGCACAAAGACCTCCAGCTCCACCTCCGGACACTGCTGGCGGATTTCCTCGATCTCATCGATGGACAGTTCGCGGGACAGAATCACCCGGCTGATGCCCTGGCGTGCCCAGAACTTTACGCTGGCCCAGTTGACCGCATTGGCCTGCACCGAAAGGTGCACCTCCTGATCCGGCCAGCGTTCGCGCACCAGCATAATCAACCCGGGGTCGGACATAATCAGCGCGTCAGGCTGCATCCCGATGACCGGCTCCAGGTCGCGAAGGTAGCTGCGGACCTTGTCGTTATGGGGGGCAATGTTACTGGCGAGGTAAAACTGTTTGCCCAGGCCGTGAGCCTCATCAATGGCCGCGGCCAGATTGTCGAGCTTGTTGAATTCGTTGTTGCGCACTCGCAGGCTGTAGCGAGGCTGGCCGGCATAGACAGCATCGGCGCCATAGGCGAAGGCGTAACGCATGCTCTTCAGCGTGCCGGCGGGTGAGAGAAGCTCAGTGCTCATAGTGGATACCGGGGTCAGACAGTTCGGGCTGGCGCGCCATTTTCCCGGTCGACACCCAAGGCGGCTTGATCTAAATCAAGCCGTGACCGGGCAGGGGGCTAAACGGTCGGGGCAGGCGCTTGTCGCCAACCGACCCGCACCCGTATCCGTATCCGTATCCGTATCCGTATCCGTATCCACATGATTATCTATGTGAAACCGCTGCCCGCTTCTGCGCCCTGGTGGCACATAAATGGTTCCATCTCGCTACTGCGGACAACTACGACTTCAGCTTCGCCAACAATGGCCTGGGTACCGTCAATACTGGGCTGACTAACAGCCATGTGGGCAATACCAGCTCGGAATTAATTGCCCAAAACACCGGCCAGCTTGTCACACAAATTGAAAACAACCCGCATCTGGTCGAATACCGCCCTCTCAGGCAAAAAGAAACGGAAGCCCTGGACAGCGTGATCTGGCAGATCGAGCGTGCTCCCTACAACCTGGAAACCCGGGCACAACTGATGGCCAATGCCATCGCGGAAACCTGTGCAAAAACCCACTGCGCAGAAGGTGTGCCGGAATCCGACCCCCATTACCAGGCCCTCAAAGACCTGCAAGCCTCGGGGGAGGCACTGATAGCAGGGGGGCAGAACCTTCTGGGTGATAGTGAAGAGGGGCTGTTAGAATACGATCGGGTTGATGGTGCTCAAGATGCCCTGAGAGCTAATGGTGAAGTCATAGCGCGTGTACAGGGCGGCACCCAGGCTGTTCGAGGCGGTTTAGATACAGCAGGCAGTGCCGCGGCCACGGTTGTCTCCGCGCCGCTATGTGTGGCAACGGGTGTTGGTTGTATTGCAACAGCCGGGACTGCGTCACTTACGGCGCTTTCAGCCGTAGCAACATTAGATGGCTACAGGCAGGCGACCGGAGAATATCAGAGTAGCTTTGGCGAAGAAGTATTCAATAACTTTCGTCCGGAGACCTATCAAGACTCATCTAATCCGGCGGGTGATTTAGCTGTTGCGGTCGGCTTAGATGTAGCGCTTGGCGCAGTGGGTAAAGTAGTCAGAATGGCGACTGATGCTGCTGGGTATGTAGCGAGGTCTGCTAAGAAGAGTGGCAGTAATAATGCGCTAGATGATGCTGTTCCAAACAATATAGATGATGCAGCGAGAGTCAGTAGCAAGCCAGAATGGTAGCGTCGTCTTGATGAAGGTAATGACTTCAACAGGGCCCAGGCACCGAATTACCCCTACAATGAGGTTTACGTTAATAAGCCAGATGGAAACGGGTACTTCAGGCTAGATTCTTATAATCCAAGTACGAATGAAATAGTTTCTCGTAAATTTACTCAGTTCTCTGATATTCAAGAGAACACTGCGTTTAATTACATTAACGAAATTCAGAAAAAGTATCCTGTTGGGGCAAACATTGCTGACGTTCCAACCAATGTTCAAAATGGGTTAGTTGGTCAAAGGCTCCAAGGTCAATATATTCTTGAAGTCCCTGTTCAGAATAATCCTGTACCTCAATCTGTGATTGATGCCGCAAATGACGCTGGTGTTTTAATTAGAGATATAGATGGGAAGATTTATTAAAAATGAATAATGTGACTTACTGTAAATCGTGGTTTAGAGCTAAAAAAAGTGCGACCCAAATCTGGGATAACAATACTGCCAGAGAAGCTCATGAATCACGAAAGCCTTATACTGTGTTAGTGGGTGATCCTGATCGCCCACATTGCTTTATCGAAATTAACAATGATTTTGTTGGTGTATGCTTTCTGGATGATAATTTGAGGGAAAACTTAACTTATCAATTTCAAGAGATTGAAAAAGGAAGGTTGTTTTTGTCTATGGCGACGTACCGAGATTTCGATGGCGCTACAGACACAGTTAAAAGTGGAACCTCTTATATGTTTGGTCAAGATGGATCTATCCAAATAAGGAAGGAATCTTTTAACCCTCACAATTTAGAAGTTAGTGATACGCAAGGCGATGTGTCTGGTAATTATGAGCAGTACCCAGAGTTCGGTGATTACTCTAGTATTGCAGTAGCTGATAGAGGATGATGTTTTGTTTTAGCCCAGCCATTGAGCTGGGCTTTTTTATGCCTTCGAATAATTGGGGTCAGAGTAACATTTTGACGCTTTATTGCGTCTTTGCCCCGCTTTAGCCTCATCGAAACAGGAAAACGGCGATATCGCCCTGGACGGGCGCGACATCACCAGAGCCTCCAGCAGCAAATCCGGCGCCCTCGGCAGCAAGAGCGCAGGCCAGGCCAGTAAACAACTGAACCTCGTCGCCGCTGTACATAAATTACGAATACAAATTCCACCGGTACTCAGCAGTTACTGGCGAGCCACTTATTCATTAGGAAAGATGCCAGCACAGGTGTGCATACAGGCGCAGGCGGAGCTGCGCCGTGCGCACTGGGCGCACACTGAGCAACCCATAACTAGTTATGCTCCGCATCCAATACTCAGTTCGCATAATATAGATTATGTTAAATTCTATGCATGGAGGGGGCGAGCACTGCTGGTATTGCGATTCCTAAGTTCGTTTGATTGAAAATGTTAAAGGTCTAGGTAAGGCAGAATGCGCGCGATATTTTTTGCATCGTCCTCGCCGCGATGCTGGCGGCCTTCAAACTGCATCCCTAATGACCTGAGTGCGGAGCCAAGACCCGCACGACGTTTACTGCCTTTGCGATCCTGCCACAGGGCCTTGAGGTTGATGTGTGGCGCGGTGAAAAATGCCGGAGCAATCCCATGCCTTTCTAGCTCAACTGCAATCTGATTGCGGTCGTATTGCCCCCAGCTTGCCCAGGCATCAATCTCCAGTTCAGCTGTGATGGCATCCAGCCGCCGAACTGCTTCAGGGTAGTCAGGCGCTTCACCCACCATGCCTTGTGTTATACCGGTCAAAGATTGACAGAACTCGCTGATTTCCGGGTTGAATACCGGCCTGACCAGTTGGCTAAAAGTGCGGGAGACAACCCCATGAGTAGAGGCGTGTGCGCAGCCGAACTCGATGACCTCCATTTCCTGTACGGTTTGTGGGCGGTCATCCCAGCAGGTAGCTTCCAGGTCAACTATAAGGAGGTGTTGCAAGTTGCTTTCGCCTGTAAAAATCCAACCAATTAACGCGGGTCACTATCACCTGTCGGGTGCCCTTTTTCCTCCTTATTCGAGTCGCCTTTACGCTCCATTCGAGGATAAATTCCTGGGCTCCCTGCTCTACGTCAGGATCTCAACTTGCCCCCTGTCGCAGAAGTAAGTATTTCGGAATACGCTCTTCGAGCCAATAACGGGGTTGCCAGAGGCTCCCGGCGATAAACCCCACATGCCCGCCGTGGCGACTGATGGCCAGCTCCACCGTGTCGCTGACTTCCGGCTGGGCGGGAATGGCCGAAGAGCAGATAAACGGGTCATCCTCTGCGTGAATAATCAGGGTCGGACGGCGTATTTTTTTCAGCAGTGGCTTGCTGGAGGCGCGGTTGTAGTAGTCGTCAACACCCTGAAAGCCATGCAGTGGCGCTGTAAAGACGTCATCAAAACGGCGGAAATTGCTAAAAAGCTTCGGGTCGGCGAGATCCGGCAGCGCGGCGCGCAAGTGAGGGTCCTGTCCTTTGTGCTGTAGGCTTTTCCGCAGGCTTTGCAGAAGGTGCCGCTGGTAAACACGGGACAGACCGGTGTTGATGCGCCGGCTGCAGGCGTGCAGGTCCATGGGGGGCGAGACGGCGGCGGCGGCTTGCAGTGGGCTGCGCTCACCATCCTCCGCGAGCCATTTAAGCAACACATTGCCACCGAGCGAATACCCTACCGCCAACAGCGGTGTATTGGGCATGCGCTGACGCAACTGCTGAGCCAGCCAGCGGGGGTCCTCGCTGTCACCGCTGTGATAGGCCCGCGGCAGTCGGTTGGGGATGCCGCCGCAACCGCGGAAATGCATCACGGCAACCTGAAATTCTCTCTGCTGTAACGCCTGCATCATGCCCTGAATATAGGAGGAGGCAACCGAGCCCTCCAGCCCATGGAGCAGTATCACCAGGGGGTGCCGGGTGGAATCGAACAGTGGCTTGGGGGTATGGACGGCAAGCCTGTCACCATCGTCGGTATCAAACCACTGCACCTGTGTCTGAATCCATGGCGCAGGGCGATGGAAGCGGGGGAACAGTGTCTGCAGGTGGCAATTGCCTAAGCCGGTGGCGGGAATAAACTGCTCTGACATGTTGCTTATCTGACTGGGTGGCGGCATACCATAGCGCCGACACTGCAAATAGGAAAGGCGGGAAGTGGTATTGGCCCCCTGCCCGCTCTCCTGCGGCGATTCGCCTTCCGCCTAGCCGCCGCCCTCTTTCTGTTGCGCTAAATCATCAGTCTTGGCCTCAATCTCGCTATCAACCTCGGCTTGACTGAGGCGGGCGTACAAGCGGTAGTCGCCGCCAAGCAGCAAAACGTAGACATTGTAGGGCTCGAAGTCGCCACCTTTGTACATGCCGGGGCTGCCTTTGGGCATGCCCGGCACGGAAAGGCCGATGGCGTTTTGCGGCGGGCGGCTCAAAAACTGCCGGATAATGCGCGCGGGTATGTGCCCCTCGAACACGTAGCGATCACGCCATACGGCGGTATGGCAACTGCCGAACCCCTCTGGGATCGCCCACTGTGATTTCACCGTGGCCATATCACGACGGTTGATGATCGCGGGGTTCATCCCCGCGCGCTGCAGATGCTTGATCCAGTCCTTGCAGCAAAAACACAGGCGATGCTTGAACACCGTCATGTCGGCTTCGGTGAAAGTCACCTTCTGGGCAGCGGCTTGATCCGCCTCTGCGCCGATGGCATGGCCGGGTGGCAGTAAAACCAGCAGTGCCGATAGGCTTAAGCTCAGTAAGCGCCGTGCAGGCTCAGTGCACTTCAGCAAAATGTATCGCATAGTGGCTGCTCGAATCGCTCCAGTGGCGGATGGGCACAAAGCCCGTGCTGCGCAGGGTATCCCGGAAGCCCGCCAGGCTGTACTTGTGGCTGTTCTCGGTGTGAATGGTTTCGCCTTCAAGGAAGGCAAACGCCCTGCCAGCCACTGACACCGATTGCCGGGTGAGGCTGACCAGATGCATCTCCACACGGCACCTGAGGGGGTGATAGAAGGAGCGATGCGCGAAGCGCGAGAGATCGAAGTCCGCTCCCAGTTCATTATTGATGCGTGTCAGCAGGTTTTTGTTGAAGCGCGCTGTGACCTGCTCGCTGTCATTGTAGGCGCGCTCGAGAATCACCGGGTCCTTGTCGAGATCGGTGCCGATCAGCATGCCATCCCCCTTGTTCAGCCTGCTGGCGAAGGCACGCAACAAGCCCCGGGCCTGATCGGGGTCGAAGTTGCCGATGGTTGAGCCCGGAAAGAAAATCACCCGGCGCCGCGCCTCCATTGGCGGCTGTGCCGCCCAGGTCTCGTCCTCTGTGAAGTCCCCTACCCCAGCGTGGATATCGAGGTTCGGCAGGTGCGTATGAATGCGCCGTCGGGCAGCCAGCAATATTTCCGGGGAGATATCCATTGGCAGATAGGCCGCTGGCCGCTCAAGGCTCGCCAGCAGCGGTTCGGCTTTGGCGCAATTGCCCGCGCCCGGCTCGATAATCACGGCATCGGGGCCAATAGCCTGCGCCATTTCTGCCAGGTGGTCGGAAAAAATTTGCGCCTCTGTACGGGTGAGGTAGTAGTCCTCAAGTTTACAGATCTGCTCGAACAGCTCCGAGCCGGCCTCGTCGTAAAGATACTTGCAGGGCAGGGTTTTCTGCAGCTCGCTTAGGCCCCGGATTACATCCTCAAGAAAACCGCGCCGGCACCCCTCATTCCGGTCACTCTCACCCCTGTCACTCTCATCGCGTTTATCAGCGGGCGGTTGTGCGGCCATATTCACAGTGCGTCTCCTGCCAGCCGGATGCCGGTAAATTGCCAGAACTGGTGCGGATAGAAAAAATTGCGGTAGCTGCTGCGGATGTGGCTCGACGGTGTGACACAGGAGCCGCCGCGCAGCACCTTTTGGTTACACATAAACTTGCCGTTGTATTCCCCCACGGCATCGCCGCTGGCCCGGAAACCGGGATAGGGCTGGTAGGCGCTGGATGTCCACTCCCAGACATCGCCAAGTAATTGTCGCTGCTGATGGCTGGCGGCTGGGTGCCAGTGGCGCTTTTCCAGCAGGTTGGCAGCCGCGAGGTCATCGGGGGTGCAAAGTTGGCAGGCCGCCACCTCCCACTCGAATTCCGTCGGAAGTCGAAAGCCCGCCCAGGTGGCGAAGGCGTCCGCCTCATAGAAGTTCAGGTGACATACGGGTTCGGCGTAGGCGAGAGGCTGCAGGCCGCAGAGGGTGAATTGCTGCCAGCTGCCGTCAACCCGCCGCCAGTAGTGTGGATGCTGCACAGAATGTGTATTCACCCAACTCCAGCCGTCAGAGAGCCAGAGGCGGTGCTGGCGATATCCGCCATCCTCGATGAATTCAAGGAATTCACCGTTGGTCACAAGCCGTGAGGCGATTCTGAAATCCTGCACCAGCAGGGGGTGTGAGGGGGTTTCGTTATCGAAGCAGAAGTTGTCACCCTCGTTAGCCTGATCGCCGCCTGCGCTGGCGCCGATATTAAAGATGCCGCCATTGACCGCGATCCACTCCAATGCTTCCACCTTTTGGCCGTTTTCCCCGCTGCCAGCATCCGCATTGTTTATATAGGCCGGCAGCAAGGGGTTGATGGAGAGTGCGTGCTTGATGTCGGTCAGCAGCAATTCCTGGTGTTGCTGTTCGTGGTTCAATCCCAGAAGCACAAGGTTGTTGAGCCTGCGCTCCTCCCCTCCTCCCTGCAAAACCGTACTGATGGCCCTATCGACATAGGCGCGGTAAGCGTAGATCTCGTCAATCGAGGGCCGTGAGAGCAGCCCGCGCAGGGGGCGGCTGAAGGGTTGGCCAAGTGAGTGGTAATAGGAATTGAAGATCTCGTGATAGCGCGGGTCGAACACCCGGTATTGCGGGTTTAACTCACGCAGGATGAAGGTTTCGTAGAACCAGGTGGTGTGAGCCAGGTGCCATTTGGTGGGGCTCGCATCCGCCATGGACTGGATTTGCATATCCTCGGCGGAGAGCGGGGTCGCCAGTTGTTCGGTTTCTGCGCGAACACTTCGGTAGCGGCTGAGGAGGTCGAACTGGGTTTCTTTGGGTACCTCAGGCGCTGGAAGTGTCATGCCCTGTTATCCGCGTCAGACTTCAAAAGATCATACGCAGTTTTGGCGGCAACCCCATGAATTTGGCGTTCTAATCCCCTGCTCTGTCGCCAGATTTTTTATGTTTGCACTAAGCAAAAAAAAGGCCGGCAAAAGCCGGCCTTTTCTGCGCAGATCGTCACAGGTGATGATCAGAAGCGCATGGTGAAATCCGCACCGAACATGCGCGGCTGGAAGCGCCAGCCGGTCTCGGCGCCGATGGCATTACCCGGGCCACCGAAATCGCCTACGATCTCCTCGTCGGTCAGGTTCTGGACCCAGGCTGACACGGTGTAAGTGTCGCTGGCGCTGTTGAAGGCAACGCGAGCGTTCAGCAGGTTGTAATCCGGAACCACCAGGGAGGGATCGGAGATGGTGCCAACGCGCTCATCGGTCCAGTTGTAGTCACCGCGCAGCACGATGTCTGCACCGGAGTTCAGGCCGATGGTGTATTCCGCCATCAGATTGATCTTGTTCTCCGGGGTGCCCACGCGAGGATCGCCGGTGCGATCATCCTCAGCGGTCTCGCCCGCCGCTTCAATGACTTGGTAGCGGGTGTACTCGGTCTTCAGGTGGGAGTAGTTGCCACCGATCAGCAGGTTGTCGCTGGCGGCGAACAGCATTTCCACTTCCGCACCCTGGCCTTCAGCATCGGCGTTCCGCAGGTTGTAGCTGGGGATCGGGAAGCCGATCAGGCTCAGTTCCTGCAGGTTGTCGTACTCGTAGGCGTATACGGAGGCGTTCAGCTGCATGCGGTTGTCGAGCAGGTTGGACTTGATGCCCGCCTCGAAGTTGACCACCGTCTCCTGGTCGAAGGAGTTATCGATGTCGTCGCCGTAGTTCAGGCTGTTGAAGCCGCCAGCCTTGAAGCCATTGGAAATGGACGCATAGGTCATGACGTCGTCATTCCACTGGTAGTCCAGTACCACACGGCCGGACAGGTCGGACCAGCTGTCAGAGGAAGACTGGGAAATCGCCGGGTTGCCGCCGCTGAAGAAGGCCATGCCGAACGGGATGCCGTACAGCTCATTCTGATAGGCGGTGTCGATGGTGAAGTCTTTGTCATCCTGGGTGTAACGGGCGCCGAAGGTCAGGTTCATGCGATCGGTGACCGCCCAGGTGGCATCACCGTAGATGGCGGCGGAGCGGTAATCGCCGGTGTTCAGCACGTTCTCGCGCCAGTTGCCCTCTTTGCCCTGTACGAAGGCATTGGCACCTAACAGAAGGCACGCGTTAAGCTGGCTGTCATCGCCGCTGCCCATATAAGTCTGAAGTTGCGATGAGCAGTTGAAGTTGCTGAAGAATGCTTGTTGCGCTTCCGGTGAGGACTGCATGACATTTTCCACCAGACTGGGCAGCAGATAGTTGCCGTAGAAATTGGCGACCATCAGGCCGTCACCACTGGCATTCAGGCCTGGGGCCAGCGGGATCGAAGTGTTGCGCAGCAGCTCACGGAACCCCGGTACCTGCTTGGAAACCTCAAGGTCGCTCATGGCGGCCAGCGCATCGATTTGCCCCTGCGATACACCCAGAGCGGCCAGCTGCTCCGGACTTTCCTTCATCACGGTGTAAAGGGCAAAGGTCTCGAAGGTGCTCGGAGTGAAGAACGCTTCGGTATCGTGTACCAGCTCTTCCTGGGAGTAGGAGGCGCCGAGGGTCCATTTCAGGCTGTCGGTTTCACCGTTGAGGCGGAACTCCTGGGAGAAGAACTTCTGGTCGTCGAAGTTGGCCGAGGCGAAATAGAAGTCGGGGTTGTTGGTGCCATCCTCGTCCTGCAGCAGATAGGACTCGAATGTGCGGTAAGCCGTGATGGAGGTCAGGGTCATGTCATTGAAGTCGTGGGTGATCTTCAATGAGGTGGCGTACAGGTCACGCTCTTCATGGTTGCCGGTATCAAAAGCCTGGTCACTGAAAACGGTGCCGTCGCCAACGGAGATGTTTTCATTGACGGAGGCGCGGGTGGCGCCGTTCTGATCCAGGCGGCTGTATTCGGCGCGCCACAGAATCTCGGTGTCATCGTTGGGCATCAGGGACAAGGATGCACGCAGGGTTTGAGTGTCCTGGCCGCCCCAGTCGGCGCCGTCTTCGGCATTGGGGTAGTAGCCATCACGCTTGTTGGTGGAGGCGGTGAGGCGCACCGCAGCCTTGTCGTTAATGGCACGGTTGATGATCACGTCTGAGGACATGCGGCCGTAGTTACCAGCCGTCAGAGAGACCTCGGTCTGGTCCTCGTTCAGGGGGCGCTTGGTAACGATATGGATGGCGCCGCCGGTGGCGTTGCGGCCGAACAGGGTTCCCTGCGGGCCCTTGAGCACCTCTACCCGCTCGATGTCTGCCAGCGGCACTTCGGCGCCGGCGCCGCGGCCGGTGTAAACGTCATCCACGTAGACGGCAACCGCGGGGTCGGAGCCCACGGTGAAGTCGGACGTCTGGATGCCGCGGATGTTATAGGTCGGCTGCAGGGCGGTGTCGTTGTTCATCTCGACGCCGGGGGTGGATTTACCCAGGTCGGTCAGGTTTTGGGCACCCATTTTCTTGATGTTGTCGCCGGTGAAGGCTGAAATGGCAATGGGAACATCCTGCAGGTTTTCCGCGCGCTTCTGCGCGGTTACCACCACCTCCTCGATTTCCGCGCTGTAGGCGGTACCGCTGCTGATGGCAGTGGCAATGGCAATGGCACCGGAGAGTGCGGACAGGCTGAATTGCCGGGTTTTAGTTGTCTGATCGGCGTTGTGCATCATCGCGTCCTCGCGTTTGTTGTTATCAGAAAAGCGTGATGTTTTCGTATTTTTGTTATTCCGCGCCATCTTACGGCGCTATTTTCATTTTTAAAAGGCTTTGTGACTTTTTTGTTGTGACTGGTCAGTTCTTGTTCAGTTCGGCCCGATGACCCAAGAGTCCCGTGAACTTTAATGGCATTAAATTCATCTTTAAACGATTATCTGTGACTGTTCTTTGTCCCAGAGTAACTATTTCGCGCCCTGGGCACTTGTTAATATGCGCCAGTGATTCGATGTAATTTGTATGAAAATGAATAACTTAGCGGTGGAACCTCCTATGCTTCGTCAACTGTTTAGCGCACGCGGCACCATGCGCCTGCTGCTTGGGTTAGCGGCCCTTGCCGCTGTTTTATTTGCTGCGCTGTGGATCTGGCTGCGCCAGAGCCTGCCGATTCTCGATGGGAAAATGGACGCCGGGGGCGTATCCGCTCCGGTGGAGATCGTTCGCGATGCCCAGGGCATCCCGCTCATCAGCGGCGAGAACCGGTCGGATATCGCCTTTGCGCTGGGCTTCCTGCACGCCCAGGAGCGCTTTTTCCAGATGGACCTGTTGCGCCGCAACTCCGCCGGCGAGCTCGCCGCGCTGGTAGGCGAAGCTGCCCTCAAGCACGACCGGGAAGTGCGTGTGCACCAGTTCCGCGCCCGCGCCGAGCGCAATGTGGCGGCTATGTCTGAGGAGCATCGCCGCGTACTCAGCAGCTACGTAGAGGGAGTCAATACTGGACTGGCGCAGCTTGGCAGCGCGCCCTGGGAGTACGCATTGCTGGGCACTGAGCCAGAGCCCTGGCAAGAGGCCGACAGCATGCTGACCATTTTCAGCATGTACCTCACGCTACAGAGCCCTATCGGCAAGTACGAGCTGCGCGACACGGCTTTGGCCGAACTGCTGCCGGCGGACATTTATGCGTTTTATTTTCCCGATGGCGGCGAGTGGGATGCGCCTCTTGTTGGGGATGCCCGCGGTCCTGTGACCCTCCCGGAAACCCATATAGCCTCGCTGCTCAATGAGGGAGACTCCCTCGCCTATGAGCCCAGCGAAAGCGAAGACAAGATTTACGGCAGCAACAACTGGGTGGTTGGCGGTGCGCTTACCGAACACGGTGGTGCCATTCTCGCCGACGATATGCATCTGGGTCTCAATGTGCCGAATATCTGGTACCGGGCCGGCTGGACCATTCCCGGCACCTCCCGGTTCATGCGCGGCGCCACCCTGCCCGGCGGCCCCATTGCCGTGGTTGGCACCAATGGTGTGGTGGCGTGGGGCTTTACCAATACGACGGCGGACTGGGGCGACCTGATTCCCCTTGAGGTCAGCGACGATGGGCTGCGCTATCGCACCCCGGAGGGCTGGCGGGAATTCGAGATCGCCAGCGAGCAGCTTGTGGTCAAGGGCGCGCCAGCCGAGACGATCGAAGTACGCAAAACGATCTGGGGTCCGGTGGTGGCGGAAAACCACCGTGGAACTCCCCTCGCCTACCGCTGGGTTGCCCATGATGTGCGCGGTGGCAACCTGAACCTGCTGCAGATGGAGCTGGCAGGCTCCGCCGAAGAGGCTCTGGATCTCGGCCCGCAGCTGGGCATTCCGCACCAGAATCTGGTGGTGGGTGATAGTGACGGCAACATTGGCTGGACTGTCGGCGGCGCTGTGCCACGCCGTGTAGGTCTGGCCGGTGACCGCTCTGTGTCCTGGGCAGATGGCGATGCCTATTGGGATGGTTACCTGCCGCTGGAGGAGCACCCGCGCATCTACAATCCACCCACCCACCGGATCTGGACCGCCAATGCGCGCACCATGGACGGGGAATTCCTGCGACTGATGGGCGACCACGGCTACGCTCTCGGCGCCCGCCAACAGCAAATCCGCGATGCCCTGATGGCGCGCAGCGACTTTGACGAACAGGACCTGCTGGACATTCAGCTGGATGATCGCGCCCTGTTCCTCGCTCGCTGGCAGCAGCAGCTGTTGAACCTTCTCGAGGGGGATGATCAGTATCAGGACGTCTATCAGCTGGTGGCCGACTGGGGCGCCCACGCGGCCGCCGACTCAGTCGGGTACCGTATCGTGCGCAATTACCGCCTCAAGTTTATGGAGCTGACCACCGCCCCAATCCTGACCTATATGCGCCGCTTCCAGCCGGATTTTTCCTTCGGGCCGACCAAGCGCCAGTTTGAATACAGCCTCTGGGAAATGGCGACCCGCGAGCCGGCGCACCTGTTAAACCCGGATTTCGAATCCTGGCAGACTCTGAAGCGCGCCGCACTCGAGCAGACGCTGGCGGAAATGGCGGAGAGCGGGTTGCCACTGGAGCAGCAGACCTGGGGCGTGCAGAACACCGCCCGTATCCAGCACCCCCTTGGCAAAGCGGTGGAACTGGTGAACTGGTTTATCGCCATGCCGCAGGACCAGCTCAGTGGAGACACCCATATGCCGCGTTTCCAGTCCCCTACCCACGGAGCGTCACAGCGGCTGGTGGTTTCCCCGGGCAGAACCGATGCGGCGATCTTCCATATGGCTACCGGACAAAGCGCGCACCCGCTGTCGCCGTTTTTCGGCAATGGACACCGGGACTGGGTTGAGGGGCGGCCTTCACCGCTGAAGGAGCAGGCTGCAAGCTATCGCCTGATTCTTCAATAAAGTCCTTCTCCGGAGCGGTCCAGCCGCTCCGGTACACTAGGTACGGGTTGTATTGTATAGCTCTGTATAGACCGGCAAGCTCTACAAGCTCTAGATGGCAGGACGCTGAGAGGCGCATCAATAGGGGGGCAAATAGATGGCAGGCAAATAGCCGGTTATGCTCCCGGCTATTTGCCCGTCAGGGCGGCGTTTCCAGAATCTCCCGCTTCTAGGTGCTCCTGCCTCTAATCGCCCCTGTCTCTATCCGCTCAAGTTTCTGGGCGCTCGGGATTCCTGGTTGCCCGCATCTCTAGGTGGTCTCGTCGAGGAGCGCAAACGAGAGGAATGAGGTCAGGATTCCCAGGGGCAATACCACGGGCAGCAGCGGAAAGCACACCATCAGTACGCCAGCAGCAATCCAGAGGTTCTTCACCCAGCCACGTTTGTGGCGGTAGCGGCGAGTGTAGCGCCGCGCATGAGAGTCCTCCGGGTCGGGCAAACAGATCTCACTCTCCCGGGGGAGGAAGGTGCGCACTAAAAGTGTGCAATAAAACCGGATCCAGGCCAGCCACATAATCCACACCGCTTTCTCACTTCAATTGCAGTATAGATGCGGACCCGGAAGGCAGCCGTCAGGGTTTGTACCAGTTCAATTTTTTGTGCAGGCCAACCACTCCACCGACAATCGTCAATGCGGGTGCTTCAACGGATTTTTCCTCCGCGAGCCGCGGCAGTGAATTCAGGTCACCCACCACCACTCGCTGCGCGCTGGTTGTGCCCTTCTCCACCAGCGCCGCCGGTGTGGATGCTGGCAGGCCGTGCTCGCAGAGCTCCCGGCAGATGGTGGCAAGGCCCGTCAGGCCCATATAGAACACCAGGGTCTGTCCCGGGCTGGCCAGCTCGTTCCAGGGTAAATACAGCTCACCTTCTTTCAGGTGGCCGGTGATAAAGCGCACAGATTGGGCGTAATCGCGGTGAGTGAGGGGGATTCCGGCATAACTGGCGCAACCGGAGGCTGCAGTGATGCCGGGAACAACCTGAAACGGAATACCGGCATCAGCGAGCTGGTCGATTTCCTCGCCGCCGCGACCAAAGATAAACGGGTCTCCACCCTTGAGACGCAGTACTCTCTTGCCTTCGCGGGCCAGATCCACCAGGCGCTGATTGATGTCATCCTGGGGTAGCGAGTGAAACTGCTTCTTTTTGCCGACGTAAATCCGTTCCGCGTCCCGGCGCACCAGCTCAAGGACCTGGTCGGACACCAGCCGGTCATAAAGCACCACATCAGCCTGCTGCATCAATCGCAGGGCGCGGAATGTCAGCAGATCGGGGTCACCGGGGCCGCCTCCGACCAGGTAAACCTCACCGCGACTGGCCGGCTGCGAGCTCGGGCGTTGCAGGGCCTCCGCAAGCAGGCGCTCGCCCTCCCCTAACCTGCCCGCCTCAACCTCGGCGGCCACCGGTCCGGAAAAAACCCACTCCCAGAAAGCCCGCCGGGCCTTTTCGGGCATGGCCTGTTTGACGGCATCGCGCATGGCGGCGGCCATATTAGCGAGGTCGCCGAGCCTCGGTGACAGCAGTGCCTCCAGCTGTGCGCGAATACCGCGAGCCAGCACCGGCGCGGCGCCACCAGTGCTGATGCCAATGGAAATGGGGCCGCGCTCGACAATCGAGGGGAAGGTGAAAGTGCAAAGATCCGGGGCATCCACCGCATTCACCGGCAGTCGTCGGGCCTGGGCGTCCGCCGAGACCCGGGCGTTGACTGCGGGATCAGAGGTGGCCGCGATCACAAGGTCTCCGCTTGCCAGTAACTCCTGTTGGTACTCGGCCTCGAACAATTGGCCGCCGCTTTCAGCCACAAGGACGCGCAACTCCTCGCCAATTTCCGGCGCAACGACGATCAGGCGCGCGCCGCCTTTTCTCAGCAGCCGGGCCTTGCGGGTGGCGATAGTGCCGCCACCGATGATTAAACAGGGGCGATTGTGGACATCGAAGGCGAGCGGCAGGTATCGCACCGAGCGAAATCTCCGTAACGTGGTCGCGGTGGGCGGCCCGGAACTTTTTGCGCAAAAACCGGCAAGCCCCGGCATTCAACCCTAAGCAGGGAGAATGCCAGCGCCAGCCGGTAACGGCATGCAGGTTGTAAAAATGGATGGGGTGGCTCAGTTCTTCTGCGGCTCGATGGACTCTTTGCCACCCATATACGGGCGCAGGGCCTGCGGAATCTCGATGCTGCCATCTTCGCGCTGGTAATTTTCCAGCACGGCGATCAGCGTTCGTCCGACGGCGAGACCGGAGCCGTTGAGGGTGTGCAGCAGTTCCGGTTTGCCGGTTTCCGGGTTGCGGAAGCGCGCCTTCATGCGACGGGCCTGGAAGTCCCCAACCAGGGAGCAGGAGGAGATCTCGCGATATTTTTCCTGTGAGGGCAGCCACACTTCGATGTCGTAGGTCTTGCGAGCAGAGAAGCCGATATCACCACCACAGAGAATGACCGTGCGATACGGCAGCTCGAGCTTTTGCAGAATGGTTTCCGCATTGCCGGTCAGGATCTCCAGCGCCTCCTCGGACTGGTCCGGGCGGGCAAACCACACCAGCTCGACTTTCTCGAACTGGTGCTGGCGAATCATGCCTCGGGTATCGCGGCCGTGGGAGCCCGCCTCGGAGCGGAAGCAGGTGGTGTGGGCCACATACTTGTGCGGCAGTGATTCCGCGTCCTCGACGATCTCATCCCGGTACAGGTTGGTCAGCGGCACTTCCGCAGTGGGGATCAGGTAGAAGCCGCGCTCGTCTTCCAGCTTGAAGAGATCTTCGGAGAATTTGGGCAGCTGTGAAGTGCCGTACAGCGAGTCTGCATTGACGATGACCGGCACATTGGCTTCGCGATAACCGTGTTCTTCGATGTGCACGTCGAGCATGAACTGCGCCAGGGCGCGGTGCAGCTTGGCCACCTGGCCGGTCATCACCGCAAAGCGGGAGCCGGTCAGTTTGGTGGCGACCTCGAAGTCCAGACCGCCGAGTTCTGCCCCCAGATCCACGTGATCTTTCACCGGGAAATCGAAGCTGCGTGGCTGGCCCCAGCTGCGCACCTCAACGTTGTCATCTTCGCTCAGACCTTCCGGCACCGATGCATCGGGCAGGTTGGGAATCGCCGAGAGAATACTGTCGAGCTCGGCCTGCAGCTCGGTCAGTGCCTGCTTGGCTTCATTCAGCTCGCCACCCAGGGACTCGACTTCCTTCAGTAGCGGGGCGATATCTTCGCCAGCCGCTTTGGCACGGCCGATGTTCTTGGATTTGCTGTTGCGCTCGTTCTGCAGGCTCTCGGTGCGCACCTGGAGCTCCTTGCGGCGCTCCTCGAGGCTTTGCAGGTGGTCGGTGTCCAGTGCCACGCCGCGTTTCTTCAAGGTCTCGGCGACCTGTTGCATTTCGGTGCGAATCAGTTTGGGGTCCAGCATCGTTTTCGTTTGCCTGCGTGCAGGCTCCTGCTACTTCGTTAATCTTGCGGGTTCAGAGGTATTTCATACTGAGTGCCAATGCGGCGGCAGTGGCACCCAGGCACAGCACCAGGCTGCTGATCACATAGGCCAGTGCCGTGAGAGGCTGGCCATTGTGCCACAACAACAGGCTTTCCAGCGAGAAGGTGGAGAAGGTTGTGAGAGCGCCGAACAGCCCCGTCATCAGCAGCAACCGCCACTCTTCCGAGAGCATTGACCGCTCCACGATCAAGACATAGACCACGCCGATAAGAAAAGAGCCAGCGAGGTTGACGAGCAGAGTGCCCAGCGGGAACTTGCCGTTGAAGACCGGGTAAGTCCAGACCGCGACCAGATGTCGCAGGATGGCGCCGATGGCGCCACCCAAAGCAATTGCTGCCAACTGCATATGTTGGTATCCCCCTGCCCAGCGCGACTAATGCCGCGTCAGGATTTTTAAGTGTTTTTTATGAGTCTTTATTGGTCGGGTAGCGCTGTTTGGAGCTCTCCCGGTTCAGCCTGCGCAGATTATCCAGTTTGTCGCTGATCTTGAGTTCCAGGCCCCGCGGTACCGGCTGGTAATAAGTGCGCGCCGCGATTGGCTCGGGCAAATAGTTCTCACCGGCCGCGAAGGCATCCGGCTCGTCGTGGGCGTAGCGGTATTCCGCCCCATGGGAGAGGCTTTTGGCCAGTTTTGTGGGCGCATTGCGCAGGTGGATCGGCACCTCGTAACTGGGGTCCCTGCGCACATCCGCCAACACACGCTTGTAGGCGCTGTAAACGGCGTTACTCTTCGGTGCCACCGCCAGGTAGGCAATGGCTTGCGCAATCGCCAGCTCCCCCTCGGGGCTGCCGAGCCGCTCCTGGACATCCCAGGCGCTGAGGGCAATCTGCAGTGCGCGCGGGTCTGCATTGCCAATATCCTCACTGGCCATGCGAACAGCGCGGCGGGCGATGTAAAGCGGGTCGCAGCCGCCATCGATCATGCGCGCAAACCAGTAGAGGGCGGCGTCGGGGTCTGACCCCCGCACCGACTTGTGCAGAGCGGAGATCTGGTCGTAGAAATGGTCTCCACCCTTGTCAAAGCGCCGCACATCGGCGCTGAGCACTTCCGCGAGCACCGTTTCGTCAATGCACCACTGACCGTCTGTTTCAATGGCGAGGTCGCAGGCGATCTCCAGCAGGTTCAGGGCACTGCGGGCATCGCCATCTGCGGCCCGCGCCAGTTTCTCCAGGGTTTCCCCCGTGACGGTGATATTGCGTGCCGAAAGCAGTTCATCCTGCTCCAGTGCGCGGTGGAGCAGTCCGAGCAGTTCGTCTTCGGCAAGGTTGCGCAGCAGGTAAACGCGGCAGCGGGAAAGCAGTGCGTTGTTGAGTTCAAAAGACGGGTTTTCCGTGGTTGCACCGACAAATGTGACCGTGCCCTCCTCCACGTATGGGAGAAAAGCATCCTGCTGGGCCTTGTTGAACCGGTGCACCTCGTCCACAAACAGGATGGTGCCACGTCCATATTGGGCGCTGTGCTGCTGGGCTTCCGCCACCGCCTGTCGGATTTCCTTGACGCCGGCGAGCACCGCCGAGAGGGTCGAGAATCGGGCATCGCACTCATGTGCCAGCAGGCGGGCAAAGGTTGTCTTGCCCACTCCCGGAGGCCCCCACAGGATCATGGAATGCAGCTGTCCCCGCTCTACCGCTTCGCGCAGCGGCTTCCCGGCACCCAATAAATGTGTCTGGCCCACGTACTGGGCCAGTGAGTCGGGCCGCATACGGGCGGCAAGTGGCTGATGTCGGGAATTGCTGGAAAACAGATCACTCATCGCGAATGATGTCCGTCCCCGCTGGCGGTTTGAAATTGAACAGCAGGTCCGAGAGCTTCGGGTTCGCCTGTACCTTGGAGAACTGAATGCTGGTGGTCTGGCCCATGCCGTCGCGCACGGTCATTGCCGCCGGCAGTCCCCGCTCGGTGAAGCGAATCTCCATCGCCTTGAAGGGCGCATCGGCTCGCCTGGGCTTGAGATGGTAGCTGCCGTTCTTGCTGCTGACCTCGAAGGAGCTGCGGATTTCCTCGACTTTGCCACCCAGCAGGAGCGCCGGCGTCTCCTTGAGGCGATCGTCTACCGGGCGGATGGTCACCTGCTCCAGATCGGGATCGTAGAGCCACAGTTCCCGGTTGTTGGTTACCAGCAGCTGGGGAAAGGGTTCGCCGGTCTCCCAGCGGAGCTTGCCCGGGCGCTGCACGGAGAAGGTGCCGCTACTGTTCTGCAGTACTTCGCCACGCTCGTCGGTCAGGCTCTGCTGGAATGCCCCCGAGATAGAGCCGAGGGGCTGCAGCAGGCCGCTGAGATCATCGGTTGCATCGGCCAGTACCCCGGTGGAAATCAGGCTCAAGGCCAGCAGGGTGTTACGTAAAAGGTTTTTCATCTCAGATATCCATTTCGGGACTGTCACTACAGACTAGGCGGAGGCCGGTGAACTCCTCCTGAATGTCGCTGCGCCTGCATGATCAGGCCGGTGGCGGCGCGAGCACCTCGCGGTTGCCGTTGTGACCCGCGGCGGAGACGACACCCGCCGCCTCCATGGCGTCGATAATCCGCGCCGCGCGGTTATAGCCGATGCGCAGCTGACGCTGCACCGAAGAGATGGAGGCTTTGCGGGACTTGGTGACAAACGCCACCGCCTCATCGTAAAGCGCGTCCGACTCGGGATCGTCGCCCTCGCCGCCTTCGGTTTGCATGCCCGGTACCGGGATGCTGTTGTTGCTGTCGTCAACGATGCCATCGATATAGTCGGGTTCGCCGCGGCGACACCAGTCCGCCACCACCTTGTGCACCTCGTGATCATCAACAAAGGCGCCGTGCACCCGTACCGGGACACCACTGCCCGGCGGCAGATAGAGCATGTCACCATGCCCGAGCAGCTGCTCCGCCCCGCCCTGATCCAGGATTGTGCGCGAATCCACTTTGGAGGACACCTGGAAAGCGATGCGGGTGGGAACATTGGCCTTGATCAGGCCGGTGATGACATCCACGGACGGGCGCTGGGTTGCCAGCAGCAGATGAATGCCGGCTGCCCGCGCTTTCTGAGCGATGCGCGCGATCAGCTGCTCAACCTTCTTGCCGACGATCATCATCATGTCGGCAAACTCGTCGATCACCACGACGATGGCCGGCAGTGTCTTCAGATTCGGTGCGGTCTGCTCCGACTCCGGCACGCTCGAAAGCGGATCTGGCTGCCAGGTTGGGTCGGTCAGCGGGGTACCCGCTTCCTCGGCCTCACGCACCTTGCGGTTGAAGCCCGTCAGGTTGCGCACGCCCATCGCCGCCATCAGCTTGTAGCGCCGCTCCATCTCACCCACGCACCAGCGCAGCCCGTTGGCGGCGTCGTTCATGTCGGTGATGACCGGGGTGAGCAGATGGGGAATGCCCTCATAAACAGACAGTTCCAGCATCTTGGGGTCGACGAGGATGAGGCGAACCTCCTCCGGTGTGGATTTATACAGCAGACTCAGCAGCATGACGTTGATGCCGACCGATTTGCCGGAGCCGGTGGTGCCGGCCACCAGCAGGTGCGGCATCTTGGCGAGATCGGCGACAACCGGCTGGCCGGAGATGTCATGGCCGAGCGCGAGAGTCAGGCGGGACTTGCTGTTTTCGTAGACATCCGCCGACAGCACCTCGGTCAGGCGCACCATCTGGCGGTTTTCATTGGGGATTTCGATCCCAACCACCGACTTCCCGGGAATCACCTCCACCACGCGCACGCTGATCACCGCCAGCGAGCGGGCCAGGTCTTTGGCCAGGTTGCTGATCTTGCTGACTTTGACCCCGGGAGCGGGCTGGATTTCAAAGCGGGTCACCACCGGGCCCGGCAGTACGGAAACCACCTCGGCAATTACGCCGAAATCCTTGAGCTTGAGCTCCAGCAGGCGCGACAGGGCCTCAAGGGACTCGCGGGAAAAGCCCGCTTTCTTGTTCTGATCAGCCGGATCGAGCAACTCAAGGGGCGGCAACTTTCCAGTGACCGGGCCGTTGACGAAGAGTTCGCCCTGCTTTTCCTTGGCTGCGCGGGGGCTCGGCTTGGGGGCTGGCGCTGCCGGCTCTATCTTGGGCGGAATGCGCTTTGCGGTGCGCTGTTTTTCCTCCTGCACGGCGGCCTTGCGGACTACCAGCGCTTCGCGTGCCGCACGTGCCTCTGCGCGGCGCTGGCGCGCCCGTTGAATCCTGCTGCCCAGCCAGCTGATCAATCCGAGCAGGTTCTGGCCAATGCTGTCTGCCAGTCGCAGCCAGGAAAGACCGGTAAACACCGTCACGCCAATGGCAAACAGGGCCAGCAGAAGAATGGTGGCTCCCACATATCCGAGGCTGCCCTCACCGGCAGTGGCCAGTGCGGCGCCGATGATGCCGCCATTGGAGAATGGCAGGGGCTGATCCATCTCGGCAAAACAGAGCGTGGCAAGGCCGGCGCCGGTAACCAGCAGCACCATCAGGCCGGCGATACGAAGGGCGAACAGGGGGCCGTGAAAGCGCGAATTGCGATCCCGCAACATGGCCACAGCACGCCAGCCAATCAGGGCCGGGAACAGGTAGGCCATCCAGCCCACGAGAGAGAGGCAGATATCCGCAAGCCAGGCTCCGGCGGGGCCGATGGCGTTGTGGATGTCACCGCCAAAGCCAGTATGCGACCAGCCCGGGTCCTGAGCGTCATAGCTGAGGAGGCTGATGGCGAGCAGCAGCGCCCCCGCGAGCAGTGAGATGAGGGCTCCCTCGCGGAGAAATCTGGCAATCAGGGATTCCGGCTCAGACCCGGCATCCCGGTTAGACTGAGCGCTTGGGCTGTCGGCCTTCAATGGCTTACCTCTAGTTATCGTTCTGGCCCGGCTCAAGGCGGCGGGGCTCTGCCAGAATGCGGTTTACCGCCGGTTGACTCAGTTGTCAGCCGGAGTTTTACAGGATTACGCGATTCTACAGGACCACAGCCTATAAGTGTTGGGCTGGCAACAACAGGCGACTGTGTACTACAGCGCCGGAGGAAATGCTACCGCAGAGCCCGCCGCGCCCCCAGGAATTGTGAAATATATCTTTTAGAATCAATCCTCTAGCGCTCACTCCTAATGTGATCTATAAGGCGGCTTCAGGTGCGTCGAATTTTGCGCAGGGAGATGTCTGCACAGACAATCAGCGATATAGAGTCAAACTATTTCGTCGCCCCCTCGCTATCCCCTATGATACGCGCTGACTCCGTAGGCTCGCGCCAGGCTGTTGTCAGTCCGCCCATCCCAGCCTGCTCAGACGCACTCGAACTAAACTGCGTTGAGCAAACTGTCAGTCCTTGACTGAACGGAGGGGCTGGGCAGAGGCTGCTACGCGAGCCGGGTACGCCGATTGCGCGTACACTGTGTTCATCAGTTTGTTGAAGAGTGTTTCATGAGCAATAACCATCACCGACTCGTCATCCTGGGCTCTGGCCCTGCCGGTTACACTGCGGCCATCTACGCCGCACGAGCCAACCTGAAGCCCGTCGTTATTACGGGCATGCAACAGGGTGGCCAGTTGACCACCACCACTGAGATTGAGAACTGGCCTGGTGGTGTTGCTGACCTCCAGGGTCCCGATCTGATGGTGCAGATGCAGCAGCATGCGGAGCGCTTTGAGACCGAGATCATTTTCGATCACATCGATTCCGTCGACCTCAAGCAGCGCCCCTTCGTGCTGAAGGGCAATGAAACCTACACCTGCGACGCCCTGATTATCGCCACCGGTGCCTCCGCCCAGTACCTTGGGCTGCCCTCAGAGGAGGCATTCCAGGGGCGTGGTGTCAGCGCCTGTGCCACTTGTGATGGTTTCTTCTACCGCGACCAGAAGGTTGCTGTGGTTGGTGGCGGCAACACCGCCGTCGAGGAAGCACTCTACCTGTCCAATATCGCCAGTGAAGTCACCCTGATCCATCGCCGCGACGAGCTGCGCGCCGAGAAGATCCTGCAGGACCGGCTGATGGACAAGGTTGAAAATGGCAACATCAATGTGTGCTGGCACCAGAACCTGGACGAAGTGCTGGGAGATGACAACGGCGTGACCGGCGTGCGCCTGCGCAGCACCCAGGACGATTCCACAAAGGAGCTGGATGTTTCCGGTGTGTTTATCGCCATTGGTCACAAGCCGAATACCGACATCTTCCAGGGCCAGCTTGAAATGAACGGTGGATATATCGTTGTCCAGAGCGGTCTTGACGGAAACGCCACCCAAACCTCCATCCCGGGTGTTTTTGCTGCCGGTGATGTGTCCGACCATATCTATCGCCAGGCGGTGACTTCCGCAGGCACCGGCTGTATGGCGGCACTGGATGCGGAGCGCTACCTCGACTCGCTTTCCGACTGATCGCCCATTCCCATCAGCGCCGCCCGCAAGGGCGGCGTTTTAACGGCGGCGCCCTACCCCTGTCTCGATCGCGCCACGGAGACATACAATGAGCGGAAACGCCCAGGGGCGACTCACCCTTCTCGACAAGCACCAGATCGAGTTTCCGGCAACGGCAAACGCCCTGAATGACCCCAACGGGCTTCTTGCCATTGGCGGGCAGTTGACGCCAGAGTGGCTGCTGGCGGCCTATCGCCGGGGGATTTTCCCGTGGTTTTCCGAGGGGCAGCCCATTCTGTGGTGGAGCCCTTCTCCCCGCTGCGTCGTTTTCCCAAAGAATTTTCGAATGAGTCGAAGTCTGCGCAAATCCCTGCGCAGAGGCGGCTTTGTAATCACTTTGGATCGGGCCTTTGCGGAGGTTGTTGCAGCCTGCAGAGCACCGCGGGCCTATGCCGACGAAACCTGGATTACCGACGCAATGGCCGAGGCGTATTGCACTCTGCACCAGCTCGGACACGCTCACTCTGTTGAGGTCTGGCAGGAAGGCTCGCTGGTCGGCGGTCTTTATGGTGTAGCCATCGGCAGGATATTTTTTGGTGAATCCATGTTTCACCGGGTCACGGATGCGTCAAAAGTCGCTTTTGCCTGCCTGGCTGGGCAATTAGACTTGTGGGGCTGCGCGATGATCGACTGCCAGGTGAGCAATCCACACCTGTTAAGCCTCGGAGCGGTAGAGGTGACTCGTGAGATTTTCGAGAGCAATCTCGAATCCGGACTCAAGATGCCCCCGTTCCCCAAGCCCTGGACCCTGACCTGGAATCATGAGTAATTATTCCAAGCTGGATTCCGTGCGACTGCTGGCCACTTTGCCTCACCCCTGTGGTTATCTCCCCGATGAGGAGGCGACCACGGTGTTCGTGGACCCTCAAACCCCGATTGACCAGCGGCTGTACAGTCAGCTTTCAGACCTCGGTTTTCGCCGCAGCGGCACCTACCTGTACCGCCCGCAATGCGCGAACTGCCGGGCCTGTGTGCCTGTGCGCGTGCCGGTTGGCCTGTTTCGCCCCAGTCGCAGCCAGCGCCGCTGCTGGAAGCGCAACCGGGACCTGGAAGTCTTCCACGTGGACAGCATCAATACGGATGAGCATTACGATCTCTATGCCCGCTATATAGAGCACAGGCACCAGGATGGGGAGATGTATCCGCCCAGCCGCGACCAGTTCCAAAGCTTTCTGACTCCCGCCTGGGGCAGTACCAGCTATATCGAATTGCGCGTGTCAGGCAGGTTGGTGGCAACCGCGGTGGCGGATGTTCTGACAGCGGGTATTTCGGCTATCTATACTTTCTTCGACCCGGATGAGTCTCATCGAGGCCTTGGCAGTTACTGCATCCTCTATGAAATCGAGTGTGCGAAAAGGCTTGGGCTTTCCAGTCTTTATCTCGGCTACTGGATCGAGGAATGCCATAAAATGTCTTACAAGCGTCAGTTTGAGCCTGCGGAATTCCTGCGTGATAACCGCTGGTCCCTCGGCGCATCCTGATTCACTGCGGGAGGCTTTGCTCTATCGCGGCTTTTCGTGCAAAATGCACGCCCGTCGTACCGCGGCCGTGCCGGCGCGGAAGCATGAACAAAGCATTGGTAAAGGTTACTGCCGCATGGCAAAAGACGATTACATTGAAATGGAAGGCGAGGTGATCGACACCCTGCCGAACACGACTTTCCGCGTAAAGCTTGAAAACGGACATGTGGTCATCGCCCATATCTCCGGAAAGATGCGCAAAAACTATATCCGCATCCTCACTGGTGACAAGGTCAAGGTAGAATTGACCCCCTACGACCTGAGCAAGGGTCGCATCACCTACCGAGCGCGCTGATCGGTCTCCGGGCAGTTCACCGCCCTCTCCAGAGGCCAGGTGACAAGTCGAATTGACTGGATCCCAAGCTCTGCCCGCAAGCCGGAAAGCAAAAAGCCACCCCAGGGTGGCTTTTTTCGTTTGGGCTCTGGTGGGGGGGTGTGGTCAAATTGACTCAGGGCGATTCTGAGCGGCGGCCCGGGGCGCGAGCCGCAGCTCGCTTCCCGCATGCTTCAGCTCAGGCGCTGGCGGTCACCGCGGTGCGGATTACCAGCTCGTCATTCTCAACGCAGACCTCGACTCTGCCCCCCTCCTCCGCAAGCTCTCCAAAGAGCACGGCCTCGGCCAGTGGTTTGCGCAGCTTGTCGCGAATCAATCGGGCCATGGGGCGCGCCCCCATTTTCTCGTCGTAACCGTGAACGGCAAGCCATTCGCGGGCCTCGTCATCTACATCCAGAGTCACGCGGGAGTCATCAAGCTGTGACTGCAGTTCGACGATAAACTTATCGACCACCGTCTTGACCACATCCAGGTCCAGCGCGCCAAACTGGATAATACTATCCAGACGGTTGCGGAACTCCGGCGTGAACATTTTCTTGATCTCCTCCATGCCGTCGCTGGAGTGATCCTGACTGGTGAAGCCAATGGAGCGCCGGCTCATCATTTCGGCACCGGCATTGGTGGTCATGATCAGGATGACATTGCGGAAGTCCGCCTTGCGGCCGTTGTTGTCCGTGAGGGTGCCGTGATCCATAACCTGCAGCAGAAGGTTAAAGACTTCCGGGTGGGCCTTTTCGATCTCATCGAGCAATACCACGCTGTGAGGATGTTTAGTCACCGCATCGGTGAGTAGGCCACCCTGGTCAAAGCCCACGTAGCCTGGGGGGGCTCCGATCAGGCGCGAGACGGTGTGCCGCTCCATATACTCCGACATATCAAAGCGGATCAGCTCGATACCCATCACTTTCGCCAGCTGGCGGCAGAGCTCGGTCTTACCGACGCCAGTGGGGCCGGCAAACAGGAAGGAACCGATCGGCTTCTCCTCTGAGCCCAGACCGGCACGGCTCAGCTTGATGGCGGTGCTGAGCGCGCCTATCGCCTTGTCCTGCCCAAACACCAGCATTTGCAGGTTATCTTCCAGTTTGGCCAGCTGCTCCTTGTCGGAAGCGGAAACGCTCTTGGCGGGGATTCTCGCCATTTTGGCGATGACATTCTCGATCTCGTGGATACCGATCACATCTTTGCGATCTTCCGGGCTCAACAGTGCCTGGTAGGCCCCGGCTTCATCGATCACATCAATGGCTTTGTCTGGCAGGAAGCGCTCAGTAATGTGTCGGCTCGACAGCTGCGCGGCAGCTTCCAGGGCAGCATCGGTATAGCGGACCTTGTGGTGATCCTCGAAGCAGGTCTTCAGGCCCTGCAGGATCTGCACCGTTTCCTCAATACTGGGTTCATTGACGTCGATCTTCTGGAACCGCCTCGACAGTGCGCGGTCCTTCTCGAAGATGCCGCGGTACTCCGAGAAAGTGGTGGAGCCGATGCAGCGCAGCTGACCACTGGAAAGCAGCGGTTTGAGCAGATTGGATGCGTCCATGACGCCGCCTGAGGCTGCGCCCGCACCGATGATGGTGTGAATCTCATCAATAAACAGTACTGCATGTTCGCGCTTCTTCAGCTCGGCCAGCAGTGCCTTGAACCTTTTCTCAAAGTCGCCCCGATATTTGGTGCCGGCGAGCAGGGACCCCAGGTCGAGGGAGTAAATGGTGCTCTGCCGCAGCGGTTCGGGGACATCCTCATCCACAATACGCCGCGCCAAACCCTCGGCGATGGCTGTCTTGCCGACACCGGATTCGCCGACCAGAAGCGGATTGTTCTTGCGCCGGCGGGCCAGCACCTGGGTAACTCGCTCTACCTCCGGGGCGCGCCCTACCAGCGGGTCGATACGCCCGAGGATGGCTTCCTGATTGAGGTTTGTGGCATAGCTTTCCAGCGGATCGGAACCGCCGGACTCTGTGCCGGTCCCGATCTCCTCGTCGGTCTGCTCCGTTGAGGGCTCGGGGTTGTGATGGTTGTTGCCGCTGGAACCCACCCGGGAGATGCCGTGGGTGATGTAGTTGACAACATCAATGCGCGCAACACTTTGCTGCTTGAGGTAATAGACCGCCTGACTCTCCTGCTCGCAGAAGATGGCAACCAGCACATTGGCACCGGTAACCTCCTTCTTGCCGGAGGATTGGACGTGAAACACCGCACGCTGCAGCACACGCTGAAAACCGAGCGTCGGCTGGGTCTCCCGCTCCGTATCGGCTTCGGGTATTAAGGGTGTTGTGGAATCGACGAATTCGAGAAGCTCCCTGCGCAGTGCGCTGAGATCAGCGCCGCATGCATGTAGCACGTCGGCGGCGGACTCGTTATCCAAAAGTGCCAGCAGCAGGTGCTCCACGGTCATAAACTCGTGTCGCTTGGCTCGCGCACCCTTGAACGCCAGATTGAGCGTTACCTCTAAATCCTTGCTGAGCATCTGAACCTCAAAACGTATTCGCCAAAATCACCCGCCAGTTCCACGGGGCGAACGCCGGACGACGGCGTCTTGCGTGTACCTGATTCCTTTCAGGCGACGGGACCCTTGGTGTCAATCGCTCTCTCTGTCGTCCGCTTCGATTTCACACAGCAGGGGGTGCTGGTGTTCTCTGGCGAATTGATTGACCTGCGCGGCCTTTGTTTCCGCTATATCTCGAGTATAGACACCACAGATGGCTTTTCCCTCTGTGTGCACCTGCAACATTAGCTGAGTGGCGTGCTCCCGGGTAACCCCAAAGAAGGTCTCCAGTACCTCAACAACAAAATCCATCGGCGTGTAGTCGTCATTCAGCATTACGACCTTATACATGGGGGGCGGCTTAAGCTTGGGAGCGGCCTCCTGGAGAGCGAGGTCTCCTTCCATGTCGTACGGATATGAGTCATCTTCAGATCCGCTGGAGTGTACTTTAATAGCCAGAGAGATACTCATAGTGAAGCTCTATCGAGAATTACCTGAAGTGCTAGCGGAGACCCGGAGCTTGGAGGGCAATATGCCCGCCAGGGGGCTCAGGGTTTAGCGGGCGCTCATTGTAACCCCATTTGCGTTGCCGCACAGCGTGGCGCAGCATGACTTGACATTCACAGAGCACTTGGCTACAAGAGGATAGTAACTAAGTGTCAGGTTCACTCGCCGGCAGGAAGCAGCCGGGTGCCCTGATTGGATAACTATAAAAGCAGACTCTGTAAGGCGGCCTGCAGTCGCCCGGGCAATTAGAGGGATTTCGCAATGCCTACCGGTACCGTCAAATGGTTCAATAACGCCAAGGGATATGGTTTCATCTTGGCCGACGAGGGGGGAGAAGACCTTTTTGCCCACTACTCGGCTATCCAGATGGAGGGGTACCGCACCCTGAAAGCTGGCCAACAGGTCTCTTTCGATATCATCAAGGGAGACAAGGGTTTTCACGCTGCGAATATCAGCTTAAGTGACAGTGAAAGCCGCTCCGACACCTCCAGCCCCGAGCACAGCGAGCAGACCTCCCAGCGAGAGCGTGAAGCCGAAGTCCTAGAGTAGCGGGTTTCGCTGATTGGGGAGGCAGCCACCATGGCGCTTTCCCGCTTAAATCACTGAATAGCCACGCATCAAGCGGTGATACCTCTGCTGAGCGGAAGCCTTGCGTTTCTGTACGCCCCCACCCTGCATTCGGCGCCTGGTTCTGCACACCTGTCCGCTTTTTGCGGTTTTGCCCGAGACAGGACTGCTTGCAGCGACTTGTTATCAGCTGCTTTCTTTATGGTGACATAGCGTCATAGTCGGCTGAAGCATGGCTGCCCTGGCTCGGGTCACCGAGGCTAAATAAGAGTTCGCTCTTAACTGTGACAAGGCCTCTACTGACACCTCGGCTTCAGCGTTCCGCGCGGGCGAATACCTCTGCAGCGCCGCTGATGCCAACAGGCCTGGCATCAGCCAGCAAGGCCAGTAAAGCCAACAAAAAAGCCCCGCCAATTGGCGGGGCTTTTTTGTTGGCTCGGGAGGGGACCCCCTCCCTGTGCGAGATTATCAGGCCATGTGCTTGATAACTTCGTCGCCAAACTCAGAGCAGGATTTCAGCTCGGCACCATCCATCAGGCGCTCGAAATCGTAGGTTACGGTCTTGGCCTCAATGGCGCCTTCCATACCCTTGATAACCAGGTCTGCCGCTTCGTTCCAGCCCAGATGGCGGAGCATCATTTCGGCGGAGAGGATCAGGGAGCCCGGGTTTACCTTGTTCTGGCCCGCATACTTGGGTGCAGTACCGTGAGTAGCCTCAAACAGGGCAACCTCGTCGGAAATGTTCGCGCCCGGCGCGATACCAATACCGCCAACCTGTGCAGCCAGAGCGTCGGACAGGTAGTCGCCATTCAGGTTCAGAGTGGCAATAACGTCGTACTCGTCTGCGCGCAACAGTACCTGCTGCAGCATGGCATCGGCGATAACATCCTTGATGATGATCTCTTTGCCGGTGTTCGGATTCTTGAAGCTGTGCCAGGGGCCGCCGTCCAGAGGCTGAGCGCCGAACTCGTCACGAGCCAGCTCATAACCCCAGTCTGCGAATGCGCCTTCGGTGAACTTCATGATGTTGCCCTTGTGCACCAGGGTCACAGAGTCGCGATCCTGATCTACGGCATACTGAATGGCCTTGCGAACCAGGCGCTTGGTGCCCTCTTCGGAAACCGGCTTGATGCCGATACCGCAGTGCTCCGGGAAACGGATCTTCTTAACACCCATTTCCTCCTGCAGGAACTTGATGACTTTCTTGGCATCATCAGTATCCGCTTTCCACTCGATGCCGGCGTAGATGTCTTCGGAGTTCTCACGGAAGATCACCATGTCCACCTTGTTCGGCTCTTTGACCGGGGAGGGAACGCCGGTGAACCAGCGCACCGGGCGCTGACATACATAGAGGTCGAGCTCCTGGCGCAGGGCCACGTTCAGGGAGCGGAAGCCACCGCCCACCGGGGTGGTCAGCGGGCCCTTGATGCCGACGGAGTACTCTTTCAGGGCTTCCAGAGTTTCTGCCGGGAACCAGTCGCCAGCGTAGGTCTCGGCCGCCTTCTCACCGCAGTAGACTTCCATCCAGGAGATGGCTTTTTCACCGCCGAAAGCTTTTTCAACAGCAGCGTCGATAACCTTGCGCATTACAGGAGTGATATCCACGCCGATACCATCACCCTCGATGAAGGGTATGATGGGGCGATTAGGAACGGTCAGCGAACCGTCGGAATTGACTGTGACTTTCTGGCCGTCTGCCGGCACCTGGATATGACCCATATTGCTTAAACTCCCAAAACCTGTGTCTTATTTAGGTTTGCTGTTGCCTGACCCTACCCCAAATCCAGCGGGGCGGGATGAAAAACGGCGGGATTATAACAGCATCCACCCGTTTTTGTAGTTGCATTACAATGCCGACCCTGCTGAAGCCTCGCGAAAACCGCTTCACGCACGTGGATTCTGTCCCCCAGCCACCATCGAGCGGAGCCTTTTTGAGCAAAATCATCCTCTTCAATAAGCCTTATGGCGTGTTGAGCCAATTTACTGATGGTGATGGCCGCCCCACCCTCGCCGAGTTTATCGACATCCCCGGCGTCTACCCCGCGGGCAGGCTCGACTTCGACTCCGAAGGGCTCCTCCTCCTCACCGACGACGGTCGCCTGCAACACCAGATCAGCCATCCCAGCCAGAAGCTGGCAAAGACCTATTGGGTGCAGGTAGAGGGGGAGATCCACGGGGAGGCGCTGGCAAAGTTGCGCGCCGGTGTTGACCTCAAGGATGGAAGAACCGCACCGGCCAAAGCTGGCACTCTTGCCGCTCCGAAGCTCTGGCCTCGACACCCACCTATCCGGGAGCGCAAGAATGTGCCCACTTCCTGGTTGCAGCTGAGCATTACAGAGGGGCGCAACCGCCAGGTTCGACGCATGACTGCGGCTGTGGGCCTCCCCACCCTGCGGCTGATCAGAGTCTCCATCGGTAACTGGCGTCTCGGTGAGCTCATGCCCGGCAGTTATTCAGTCACCGAGGTGCATTCCCCGCTGGCGCCCAGGAAGCCCGCCGGCGGCCGAAGGCGCTCGCGTCCCAGGTAGTCAACTCGCAACTTCGAACCTGGCGCCAATTTCGGGCCTGATAACGCTCGAATGAATGATCGGGCGGTTAGGCGGCCGGATAAGTTGGTGCCGGAGGCCAATCACGGGTAAAATTCGCCCCCATTTTTATAGTTGTGCCAATCCCGATTGACTCTCTTTATGTCAGCTACCAATTCCAACCCCAGTGAAAAGCGTGTCATCGTCGGTATGTCCGGCGGTGTCGACTCTTCCGTTGCCGCTCTGTTGCTGATCCAGCAGGGCTACCAGGTGGAAGGGCTGTTTATGAAGAACTGGGACGAGGACGACGGCACGGAATACTGCACCGCCAAGGCCGATCTTGCCGATGCGGAAGCGGTTTGCAAGCGGCTGGGGATCAAGCTGCATACCGCCAATTTCGCCGCCGAGTACTGGGATCATGTCTTCGAGTACTTTTTGGCGGAATATAAAGCCGGACGCACTCCGAACCCCGACATCCTCTGCAACCGGGAAATCAAATTCAAGGTCTTCCTCGAATATGCGGAGATGCTCGGTGCCGACCTGATTGCCACCGGGCATTATGCCCGGCGCAGGGATATGGACGGCCACACCTATTTATTGAAGGGGCTCGATAACAACAAGGATCAGAGCTACTTCCTGCATGCGGTGGGCGAGGCCGAATTCGCGCGCTCGCTTTTCCCTCTGGGTGAGCTGGAAAAGCCGGAAGTGCGCCGTATCGCCGGTGAAAACGGCTTTATCACCCACGACAAGAAAGACAGTACCGGGATCTGCTTTATCGGCGAACGCCGCTTCAAGGACTTCCTCGAGCAGTACCTGCCCGCCCAGCCTGGGGATATGGAAACCCCGGAAGGTGAAGTGATGGGGCGCCATGCCGGCTTGATGTACCACACCATCGGCCAGCGGCAGGGGCTTGGAATCGGCGGAGTCAAAGGTGCCGGCGATCAGCCCTGGTATGTGGTGGGCAAGGACCTGGCGCGCAACGTGCTGATAGTCGCCCAGGGCGCTCACCACCCCCTGCTCTACGCCACCGGACTGGAAGCGAGCCAGACCCACTGGATCAATGGGGCCGTACCCGGCGAGCGGTTCCGCGCCCGCGCCAAGACGCGCTACCGGCAAGCGGACCAGGACTGCGAAGTTCAGGTTGCTACCGATGGAAGCCTTACGGTGTCCTTCGATGATCCACAGCGGGCCATAACGCCAGGCCAGTCGCTGGTGCTCTACGATGGTGAAGTGTGCCTCGGTGGCGCAGTGATTGAGCGGGCCACTGGCGTCGGTGTTGAAGTTAACCGCTGAACGACAGCGGCAGCTCCGCAAACCGGAAACAGCCAAAACCGGCTAAACCCGAGCGAGAAGATAAGGAGACAGCTTGAGCAAGTGGCGGGAACAGGCATTAGCCCTCGCGGGCATATTCCAGGCAGCTGTGCTGGTTGAGCGCCTGGCCAAAACTGGAACGGCTCCGCAGGATGAGCTGGAGACCGCAATACACAGCCTCTTCCAGCTGAACCCTGCGCGAACAGAGGATGTGTTTGGCGGGGCCGAGAAAGTTTTGCCCGGATTGCGAGTCGCCCGGCAACTGTTGAAGACCCGCCGCCACCCGGAGTACGCCGACTGTCTGCGCTACGTACTCTCCATCATTTACCTGCAGCGGCAGCTGGGCAAGAGCGCCGATCTGCTTGCGATTATCGGTGCGCGGCTGGAAAAGGCCAGAGTACAGGCGGAGCACTTCTCCCCTACCCACGAGAATGTATTTTCCAACCTCGCCAGCATTTACAGCGATACGCTGAGCACCTTCCGTTTCCGCATTCAGGTGCTCGGTGACTTCAATTTTCTGCAGCAGCAGCGGATCGCGAACCAGATCCGCACCATGCTTTTCGCAGGAGTGCGTGCTGCGACCCTCTGGCGGCAACTGGGAGGCAGTCGGCTGCACCTGATCTTCCAGCGCAAGAAACTACTGGCCGCGACTGAGGCGCTCATCGCGGAACTAGAATCACCCAATATCTGATTTTCGGAGAATATCCATGACTGTCGAGCTATCCGCCCTCACCGCGGTTTCCCCAATTGATGGGCGTTATGAGAGCAAAACCGCACCGCTGCGTGAAATCTTCAGCGAGTACGGCCTGATCCGGGCCCGCGTCGAGGTGGAGGTGCGCTGGCTGCAAAAACTCTCCAAGCATCCTGAAATTACCGAGGTGCCCGCATTCGATGCCGGCGCCAGCCAGCTGCTGGACGATATCGTGGCAAAGTTCTCACTGGAGGATGCCCAGCGCATCAAGGATATCGAGCGCACCACCAACCACGATGTGAAGGCGGTGGAATATTTCCTCAAGGAAAAAGTCAGCGGCAATGCACAGCTGGCCGCAGTCAGTGAGTTTATCCACTTCGCCTGCACCTCCGAGGATATCAACAACCTGTCACACGCCCTGATGCTGCGCTCCGGCCGCGACCAGGTGTTGTTGCCGGCGATGAATCAGATCATCAGCGAAATCGCCGAACTGGCAAAAAGTTTCGCGGACGTGCCGATGCTGTCCCGCACCCACGGCCAGACCGCCAGCCCCACCACCGTGGGCAAAGAGCTGGCCAACGTGGTGGCGCGTCTGCGCCGGCAGGTAAAGCAGATTCACGAGGTTGAGCTGCTGGGTAAAATCAATGGTGCGGTCGGCAACTACAACGCGCATCTTTCCGCCTACCCGGAGGTCGACTGGGCTGCCAATGCCGAAGCCTTCGTTACCTCCCTGGGCCTGAGCTGGAACCCCTACACTACCCAGATAGAACCGCACGATTACATTGCCGAACTGTTCGATGCCATCGCCCGCTTCAATACCATCCTGATCGATTTCGACCGGGATATCTGGGGCTACATTTCTCTCGGCTACTTCAAGCAGAAAGTCATTGCCGGTGAAGTAGGCTCCTCAACCATGCCCCACAAGGTCAACCCCATCGACTTCGAGAACTCCGAAGGCAACCTGGGCCTGGCCAATGCGGTATTCCAGCACCTGGCCGCTAAACTGCCGGTTTCCCGCTGGCAGCGCGACCTTACCGACTCCACCGTGCTGCGTAACATGGGGGTCGGCGCCGGCTATTCCGTAATCGCTTACGCGGCCACGCTGAAGGGCCTGAGCAAACTTGAGATTAACCGCGCCCGCCTAAGCGAAGACCTGGACAACGCCTGGGAAGTACTGGCGGAACCGATTCAGACGGTAATGCGCCGCTATAACATCGAGGAGCCTTACGAAAAGCTGAAGGCCCTCACCCGCGGACAGGGTATCAACCAGGAAACCCTGAAAACATTTATCGATGGCCTGGAAATCCCGGAGGCGGCGAAGAAAGCGCTTCACGCCCTGACGCCCGCCTCCTACATTGGCAATGCCGTGGAGCAGGCCCAGAACATCTGAGTGGCGCCCGAGTGCGCAGGGCGGCGGCCGCAAGGCCCCGCCTTCTTTCCCACCCTCTCCCTCTGCGTCTGTTAGGGTTGCTGCCAATCTTTTTTGGCCTGAAGAGCCTAAGCCTACGGCCATCTGCTTCGGTCTACGCTGTTATTGGCTGGCTGCCTTGACCTGATACGGGCCCCAAATCCTTTTCACCCTTTTTCTCAACGCTGTGAGCACCGTCAACCACATGAACAGACCTCTCACTCACCTCGGGGAAATGCCGATCGAGCAATTTCTCAAGGAGTACTGGCAACAGAAGCCACTGCTGATCCGTAACGCCTTTCCCGATTTCGTCGCGCCGATTTCCGGTGAGGAACTGGCGGGAATGGCACTGGAGGAAGCTGTGGAATCCCGACTGGTGCTGGAGCACGGAGACGAGGGGCCCTGGGAGCTGCGCCAGGGGCCCTTTACTGAAGAGGAGTTTCTCGCCCTGCCCGCCAGCCACTGGACACTGCTGGTGCAGGCTGTCGATCAGTGGGTGGGTGAGATCGCCGACCTGAAGCGTTACTTCCGCTTCCTGCCGGAGTGGCGCCTGGATGACGTGATGATCAGTTACGCAGCCGATCAGGGCAGCGTCGGGCCGCATTTCGATCACTACGACGTATTCCTGCTGCAGGCCGAGGGCAAGCGCCTCTGGCAGCAGGGGCCCAAAGCCAATGACGACAGCCCCCGCCTGGAGGGAACCCGGCTGAATATCCTGCGTGAGTTTGAAGCGGAAAACAGCTGGCTGCTGGAGCCGGGCGACATGCTCTATCTGCCACCCCAGTACAGTCACTGGGGTGTCGCCGATGGGGCCTGCACCACTATTTCCGTGGGTTTCCGGGCGCCGTCCGCCAGGCATATCCTCGAAGACCTGGCCTCGGAACTGGCCGCAAACCTTCCCGAGCATACCCGTTACACCGATGCCGGCCTGTCGCCGGTGGCCAACCCGGACGAAATAGACCCGGAAGCCGTCAACCGCCTGCGGGAACAGCTGCGCACATGGATCGACCAGCCGCAGCACATAGCCCAGTGGCTGGGCGCGGTAATGACCGAAGCCAAGTATCCGGAAACCGTTGAGCTGGATGCGGGCGAGGCATCCGATTGGCGTGAGCAGTTGGATCAGGGCGCGACGCTGGTTCTCAATCCGGCCTCCCGCTGTGCGTTCACCAGCGACCCGGGCACCTTGTTTGTCGACGGTGAGGCACTGCCTGTCAATACCGGCTTCGCCATGGACTTCTGCGCCGAGCGCTGCCTGACGCTGGAGGATGTGGAAGCCTACCCGGAAATCGCCGCCGAAAACGGGCTTATCGATACGCTGGTCAGCCAGGGCACACTGATCTATCCACCCGAGGACTTCTGAGAGAATTTTTGACAGAGTATGTTAGAAAGTTTTTGAGGGTTTTTTGAGGGACCTGTTGAATGGAGCCCGTAGACATTGCCATCGCAGACTGGGAGCGGGAGCGGACTTCAATCCGCCGGGTGCGCGAGGCCGTATTCATCCGTGAACAGAAGGTTGACCCCGCCATCGAGTGGGATGATCAGGAAACCAGTGCGACGCATTTTCTTGTGAGACTGCAGGGAGAGCCGGTTGCCACCGGGCGGCTGACCCGCAGCGGCAAGATTGGTCGCATGGCGGTCCTGAGTCCTTATCGCGGCCGGGGAATCGGCAAAAAACTGCTGGAAACCCTCTGCGCACATGCCCGCTCAATAGGCCTTCGGCAGGTGTACCTGCACGCACAGTGTCACGCCCGCGATTTTTACGTCAGGTGCGGATTTCAGGTTGTCGGCGATGAATTTGAGGAGGCGGGGATCCCGCACATCAAGATGGAGCGTCGATTTGATGGAAATTGACCACGAGATCAATGAGAGTGGTGAGCCGGCTAGCGGATTGCGCCTGCCTCTGGAGCAATTGGACGGGTTTGAAAAAGCACTGCTCGATCTGTTCGCAAATGCCAGGCGGGAAGTGTGTATCTTCTCCCATCAGCTGGACAGGGATCTCTATCACCGGCAAGCCGTTGTGGAGGCGGTGTCTCAGTTTGCCAGGCGCAGCCGCAATACCCGCGTGCGCATCTTGATCCGTGACAGCGAACCGATGCTGCGGCAGCACCACCGTCTGCTGCCGCTGATTCAGCGCCTGGCCTCCCATATAGAGCTCAAAAAATTGCAGCCAACGCCGCACACACCCAGCAATGAATTCGTCATCGGTGACGATCGATTGTCGCTGCTGCGGGAAGACCGGGAGCAGTGGCTCGGCTTCTATCATGTCGATGATCGCGTGCGAGTCAGGCAGTTGCGGGACGCCTTCGAGGAGGACTGGCCCCTCGCGGTGCGGGATGCCAGCCTGCGCCGGCTGGTGGTCTGACCCCCGCCCCCAGCCTTTTGCGCTAGAGCAGCGGAGGCCCGGGCCTCTCGCTTTCAAGTGCCTCAGGCCCGGATGCCTTGCCGCTAGATCGCTTGTCCCCGGATCGCTTGTCCCCGGGTCGCTTGTCCCCGGGTCGCTTGTCCTCAGGTGCTTGTCACCGGGCCCCCTGCTCCCAGGGAGCTGACTCCTAACCGGCTTGCCTGGCCTTGAACTCGCGGCGGCGGCGGTGGAGCACCGGCTCGGTGTAACCATTCGGCTGTGCCGCGCCCTCGAACACCAGTTCGCAGGCGGCCTGGAACGCGATACTGCTGTCAAAGTCCGGCGCCATCGGCCGATACGCCGCATCGCCCGCGTTTTGCCGGTCAACCACCGCTGCCATGCGCTGCAGGGTTTCCATCACCTGCTCTCGAGTGACGATGCCCTGCTGCAGCCAGTTGGCAATATGCTGCGAGGAGATACGCAGGGTGGCGCGATCTTCCATCAGCCCGACATCATTGATATCCGGCACCTTGGAGCAACCCACGCCCTGCTCCACCCAGCGCACCACATAGCCGAGGATTCCCTGAGCATTGTTGTCCAGTTCCCACTGGATTTCCTCGGCGGTCCACTGCGGCTTCTCGGCCACCGGCACCGTCAGAATGTCATCGAGTTTTGCCGGTTCGCGGCCCGCCAACTGGTCCTGCCGCTCGGCTACATTCACTTTATGGTAATGCAGCGCGTGCAGGGTGGCGGCCGTGGGTGATGGCACCCAGGCGGTATTGGCGCCCGCCATGGGGTGACCGATCTTGGCCTCCATCATTTCCGCCATGCGGTCGGGCATCGGCCACATGCCTTTGCCAATCTGGGCGCGCCCCTTGAGTCCCGCCGCCAGGCCTACATCCACATTCCAGTTTTCATAGGCGCTGATCCAGGCGGATTGTTTCATTTCACCCTTACGAATCATCGGGCCCGCCAGCATGGAGGTGTGAATCTCATCGCCGGTGCGATCCAGGAAGCCGGTATTGATAAACACCACCCGCGCTTTGGCCGCCTCGATACAGCCTTTCAGGTTCACGGTGGTACGGCGTTCCTCATCCATGATGCCCATTTTCAGGGTGTTGCGGTCCATGCCCAGGGCATCTTCGATGCGATCGAACAGTGTATTGGCGAAGGCCACTTCCTCTGGCCCGTGCATCTTTGGCTTGACGATATACACGCTGCCGGCGCGGGAATTGCGGATGTCGCCACTGGCGCGCAGGTCATGCAGCGCGATAAGACTGGTGATCATGCCGTCGAGAATCCCCTCCGGGACCTCATTGCCCTGCGCATCCAGAACCGCCTCATTGGTCATCAGGTGACCGACGTTGCGCACGAACATCAGACTGCGCCCCGGCAAGGTCAGCGGCTCGCCCTCCCGGTCGATATAGGTGCGGTCTGCATTGAGCGTGCGGATCACGGTTTTACCGCCCTTCTCCAGCGACTCCTGCAGGTCACCCTTCATCAGGCCGAGCCAGTTGCGGTACACCAGCACCTTGTCCTCGGCGTCCACCGCTGCAACCGAATCCTCGCAGTCCATGATGGTGGTCAGTGCCGCTTCCATCAGAATGTCTTTGACTCCGGCGCCATCGGTTTTGCCAATCGGGCTCTCACGATCAATCTGAACCTCAAAGCGCAGGCCGTTGTTCTGCAGGAGGATGGCTTCCGGGTTGCAGTTGTCGCCACGAAAACCGAGGAACTGGCCGCGGCTCTTGAGGGTGGCGATCTTGCCGTTGTTCAGCTGCACTTCCACCAGCTGACCGTTGACCCGGTACTCCTCCGCATCCACATGGCTGCCCTGGGTAAGTGGAGCAGCCTCGTCCAGGAACTGACGGGCGAAGGCAATCACCTTGGCGCCGCGGGCGGGGTTGTAGCCGGAACCCTTCTCCGCACCGCCCTCCTCGCTGATGACGTCGGTGCCATACAGCGCATCATAAAGGCTGCCCCAGCGGGCATTGGCGGCATTGAGGGCGTAACGGGCATTCATAACCGGCACCACCAATTGTGGTCCGGCCATAGTGGCGATCTCCTCGTCGACGTTTTGCGTTTCCACGGTGAAATCTTCCGGCGCGTCCAGCAGGTAGCCAATTTCTTTCAGAAATGACTTGTAGCGGTCGAGGTCGCGGTAGGCCCCCGGGTTCTGCCGGTGCCACTCATCGATGCGGGCCTGGATCTGGTCGCGCTTTTCCAGCAGCTGGCGGTTGATGGGTGCCAGATCGGAGACAATGCTTTCAAATTCGCTCCAGAAGCGCTCTTCGCTAACACCGGTCCCCGGAATGATTTCCTTGTTGACCAGTTCCTGCAGAACTTTGGCCACCTGCAGTTTTCCGATTTGGACTCGCTCCGTCATATCCAAGCCTCTTGCTGAATAGGTTGTTAAATCTTGTTGCGGGATTTTAAACGGTCGCCGGATCATAACACCAATCTATAGGCGCTATTTCCAGCATTCACAGAAAATATACTGGTGCAGCCTGAAAATATGGCGATACACTCCAGAATATCCCCGCGCATTGCCGCTCTCTATATGCCCAAGCTCTGTTCCCAATGAGTGTTGAGCTCGCGGCTCACGGCAAAGCGTTCCCTGAAGCCGTGGCAGTCAAGGTTCACGCATTAAAGTTGGCGCCCGATATCCAGGATCAGCCGGCGCAGCCAGCGGTGCGGCGCGCTCTGCTGCAGCAGCGGGCTCCAGGCCATCTTAAGTTCCAGTGGCGGAATCTCCAGGGGCGGGTCACGGCGCACGATGCGGGCGTTACCCTCGGCCAGCTGTGCCAGGCGGGTGGGCACTGTGACAATCAAGTCGCTCTGCTCTGCCAGCAGCATGGCCACCTGATAGTGGCGTGTGAAAACGGAGATATCGCGCTTCTCCCCCAGGCGCCCGATGGCCTCATCCACCCAGCCGAGCCGCTGCACATCCTCCGGGTTTACCCCGACACCGACCCCCATGCCGGTCTTGCTGACCCAGATATGCTGGGCGCGCAGATAGCTGGCCAGGCTGTAGTCTGTGAGGATGGGGTTGTCCGCCCGCATCACGCAGGAAAAGCTGTCCCGCCACACGGTGGCCTGGTGAAAGCTTTGCGGCATGCTGTCAAAGCGGTTGATGACCATATCCACCTTTCCCTGTTCTACATCAACAAAGCTCACATCGCTTGGTGTCATGATGTCGAGACTGATACCGGGAGCCTGCTCCCGCAACTGCTTCAGCAGCGGAGGAATCAGGGTGGACTCGGCGTAGTCGCTGGCCATGATGCGAAAGGTTCGCCGCGTATCTGCTGGCTTGAAATCCCGATTGGGCTGGATCACGCGATCAATAGAGGCCAGGGCCTCGCGCACCATCGGCTGTAACTCCAGCGCGCGCTCAGTGGGCATCATGCCCTCGCGGGTGCGCACCAGCAGTGGATCGTCAAACAGTTCGCGCAAGCGCTTCAGGCCGTTACTCATGGCGGGCTGTGACAGCCCCAGATAGTTTGCGGCCCGGGTCACGTTGCGCTCCCGCAGAAGCACATCGAGGTAGACCAGCAGGTTCAGATCGGCTCTTTCTAGGTTCATTTGTTATTCATCTGACTGATAGCGGAAATAATGGCAATAAATTAGCCAAATTATGCCATCCACATTAGGATTCTCAACACATAAATGCAGTAACCTTTTCGAGGAAACCAGTCATGTCAACCTACGCCCAGGAAATCGAAAAAGCAGCGGAGCTCTGCAAGGCCAACGGCAGCTCATGGAACGCCATCAACCCTGAGTCTGTTGCGCGCATGCGCCTGCAGAACAAGTTCAAGAACGGTCTGGATATCGCCAAGTACACCGCCGATATTATGCGCAAGGACATGGCGGCCTACGATCAGGACAGCAGCAAGTACACCCAGTCCCTGGGTTGCTGGCACGGTTTTATCGGCCAGCAGAAGATGATCTCCATCAAAAAGCATTTCGAGGGTAAAACCGATCGCCGCTACCTGTACCTGTCCGGCTGGATGGTTGCCGCCCTGCGCAGCGAGTTCGGTCCCCTGCCCGATCAGTCCATGCACGAAAAAACCGCGGTTTCCGGCCTGATTGAAGAGCTGTACACCTTCCTGCGCCAGGCGGATGCCCGCGAGCTGGGTGGCCTGTTCCGCGAGCTGGATGCCGCCCGCGAAGCTGGCGACAAGGCCGCTGAAGCCGCCGTGATCGACAAAATCGACAACCATGTCACCCATATCGTGCCGATCATCGCCGATATTGATGCCGGTTTCGGCAACGCGGAAGCGACTTACCTGCTGGCCAAAAAAATGATCGAAGCCGGTGCCTGCTGTATCCAGATCGAAAACCAGGTTTCCGACGAGAAGCAGTGTGGCCACCAGGACGGTAAAGTAACCGTTCCCCATGAAGACTTCCTGGCCAAGATTCGCGCGGTGCGCTATGCCTTCCTCGAGCTGGGAGTTGATAACGGCGTGATCGTTGCGCGTACCGACTCCCTCGGCGCCGGCCTGACCAAGCAGATCGCCGTCACCAAAGAGCCGGGCGACCTGGGCGACCAGTACAACTCCTTCCTGGATTGCGAGGAAGTGGCCCCGGGCGATCTCGCCAACGGCGATGTCATCATCAATCGCGATGGCAAGCTGCTGCGTCCCAAGCGCCTGGCTTCCAACCTGTTCCAGTTCCGCAAGGGTACCGGTGAAGCGCGCTGCGTACTCGACAGCGTCACCTCCCTGCAGAATGGCGCCGACCTGATCTGGATTGAAACCGAGAAGCCGCACGTTGGCCAGATCGGCGGAATGATGAACGAAATCCGCAAGCAGGTTCCCGACGCCAAGCTGGTGTACAACAACAGCCCGTCCTTCAACTGGACCCTGAACTTCCGCCAGCAGGTATTCGATGCCTGGAAGGAAGAAGGCAAGGATGTTTCCGCATACGACCGCGACAACCTGATGAGTGCCGAGTACGACGATTCCGAGCTGTCCAAGGCTGCGGATGACAAGATCCGTACCTTCCAGATGGACGCGGCCCGCGATGCGGGAATCTTCCACCACCTCATCACCCTGCCGACCTACCACACCGCGGCCCTGTCTACCGACAACCTGGCCAAGGAGTACTTCGGCGATAAGGGCATGCTCGGCTACGTTGAGGGCGTACAGCGCAAGGAAATCCGTCAGGGGATTGCCTGCGTCAAGCACCAGAACATGGCTGGCTCCGACATGGGCGATGACCACAAGGAATACTTTGCCGGTGAGGCCGCACTGAAAGCCGCGGGCAAAGACAACACCATGAACCAGTTCGGCTGATCCACTGTCTCATCAGCCGCTGAGAGGATAAGGCGAAGCACAATCCGCCTTATCCGGTGGTCGAAGCAAGCCAGCACCAGGGGCTGCCTCGACCACCTCAGACAATTCACTTCACGCTTTCAGGCCGCACCGCGGCCTTTTTTTCGCGCTCTAGTCCCCGTTTCTCTCCCCTCTCCCTGCGACCCTCTCCCTGCGACCCTCTCCCTGCGACCCTCTCCCTGCGACCCTCTCCCTGCGCCCATATCAAAAGCGTATATCAACGGCCCAGAGCAACTTCCCATTCGCATCCACTGCAATCGTGTTAAAGCGTCTAGCCTTATGACATGGGTCTGTTAAACAGCGGTAACCATGAGCCATAGCAGTCAAGTTCTGATTATCAACACCGGCAGCTCCTCGTTGAAATTTGCCATCGTCGATCCGCTAAGCGGCAAAGAGCAGCTGAGCGGAATCGGCGAGGCACTCGGCAGCGCCTCACCGCGGATGGAGTGGGTACACGACGGGGTTGAGCAGGATTGCCGCCTGGATGCCGGTGCTTCGCACCACAGCGTGATCGAGATACTGGTGGAGCAGATTCTTGGCGAGCTACCGGTACTGAGCGAGGAGCTGATTGCCGTAGGACATCGCGTGGTACACGGAGGGGAATACTTTTCCAGCTCCGTGCTGATAGATCAGCAGGTCATCAACACAATCGACCAATGCGCCTCTCTCGCCCCATTGCATAACCCACCGGCACTGAAAGGCATTCGGGCGGCCATGGATGAATTCCCACAACTGCCACAGGTCGCCGTATTCGATACCGCATTTCACCAGAGCCTGCCGGAGCACGCCTATCTCTATGCATTGCCCTATTCGCTCTACCGCGACCAGCGCATTCGTCGCTATGGCATGCACGGCACCAGTCATCAGTTTGTCAGCGAGCGCGCCGCACTGTTGCTGGGGCGCCCTCTGGCTGAGACCAACACCATCACCGCGCATCTGGGCAATGGGGCATCGATCACAGCGGTGCAAGGCGGAGCCAGTGTGGATACCAGTATGGGGATGACCCCGCTCGAGGGGCTGGTGATGGGGACGCGCTGCGGAGACCTGGACCCGGGCGTATTGATTCACCTTGCCGAGAGCCTCAATCACTCAACTGACAAGCTCAAGAATTTATTAAACCGGGAAAGCGGCCTGCTGGGGATATCCGAACTCAGTAACGACTGCCGGGAACTGGAACAGGCGGCGGCGCAAGGCCATCACGGCGCAAAGCTGGCGCTGGAAATCTTCTGTTACCGCCTGGCCAAGTATATCGCCGCCTACACCCTGCCCCTTCGGCATGTACACGCGCTGGTGTTTACCGGCGGCATCGGCGAAAACTCCAGCTGGATACGCGAGCGGACCATGCACTGGCTCGGCGCCCTGTCCTATGAGCTCGACCGTGAGCAAAACGAAGCAACGCGCTTCGGGGCCGAGGGGCCTATCAGCCGCTCTGGAACCCCAGTGGCGCTGGTGGTTCCCACCAATGAGGAATGGATCATCGCCCGGGATGCCGCGGCCATTGTTACCGGAGGACTTCGCTGATGTCCCGCACCATTATGCTGGTTCCACTCAGTGCACAGGTCGGCATCACCTCTGTGAGCCTGGGTATTATTCGGGCCCTGGAACGCAACGGGGTGAGCGTGACATTTTTCAAGCCCGTGACTGAGCCCGCCATTACCGATGGCGGCAGCGAGCGATCTACCGAGATGCTCCGCAATGCTTCCGACCTGGATATTCTCGACAGCTTCAGCCCCGAGTATGCCGACTCGATGATTTCCAGCGGCAAGTTTTCGGAGCTGCTGGAGGAAATCCTGGCGCGGTATCGAGAAGGGTCAAAAACCGCCGACGTGGTACTCATCGAGGGAGTGCTGCCGGCAACCGACAGCCAGTTCGTCAACCAGTTGAACCATCAGGTTGCCAAGACACTGGATGCGGAAGTGGTGTTCGTCGTCTGCCCAAACCGCGATTCAACCCAGCAACTGCGCGAACGCCTGGAGTTTGCCAAGGCGGTCTTTGGTGGCGACAAGTCCTCGCAGATCGTTGGTTGCATCATCAACAAAGTCGGTGCGCCAGCGGAGATGCCCGATGCGCCGGGTGCGGATATCAACGGGGTCTTCGCCCATGCCTCGCGACGCAACAGCCAGCTGGATATTCTGTCACTCTATGGCAGAAGTCCGCTGCGTATTGTGGGCTGTATTCCCTGGAATGCGGATTTACTGTCCCCCCGCGCGGTCGACCTGGCCCGGCACTTCAATGCAGAGATCATCAGCGAGGGAGAGCTGGAGAGTCGCCGGCTGCACAGCATCACCTTCTGCTCCCGCTCTCTGGGCAATATGGTCTACCGTTTCGAGCCTGGCGCCATGCTGGTCACCTCGGGAGACCGCTCCGATGTGATTGTCGCCGCCTGCCTGGCGGCGATGAACGGCGTCAAGATTGGCTGCCTGCTGCTGACCGGTGGTTACAGCCTGCAGCCGATGGTACGCAAGCTCTGTACTCCGGCGCTGGAAACCGGCCTGCCGGTGATTCTGGTGCAGAGCAATACCTGGCAGACAGCCATGCGCCTGCAAACTTTCAATACCAGAACCCCCACCGACGATCGCGAACGTATCGAGCGGGTGCAGGACTTTATCGCCGGGCATCTGGACCATCAGTGGGTGCAATCCCTCAGTGTCGCTTCAGCGCGACCGAAACGTCTCTCGCCACCGGCATTCCGTTACCAGCTCACCGAACTGGCCCGACAGGCCAACAAGCGCATCGTCCTGCCGGAAGGCGACGAACCGCGCACTATTCGCGCGGCGATGATCTGCGCCGAAAGAGGCATCGCCCGGCCGGTGTTGCTGGGAGACCCGCAGGACATACGCCGGGTCGCGGAGCAGCAGGGTGTACACCTGACCGATAAAGTCGAAATTATCGAGCCGAAAGATGTGCGGGAAAGCTACGTGCAACCAATGGTGACGCTGCGCCAGAAAAAGGGGCTGACCGAGGTGGTTGCCCGGGAGCAGCTGCAGGACAATGTGGTACTCGGCACCATGATGCTTGCCGAGGGGGAAGTCGATGGACTGGTTTCCGGCGCGGTACACACCACCGCCAACACCATCCGCCCCGCCCTGCAGCTTATCCGCACGGCACCGGGAAGCCCGCTGGTTTCCTCGGTGTTTTTCATGCTTCTTCCCGATCAGGTGCTGGTCTATGGGGATTGCGCCATCAATCCCGATCCCAACGCAGAGGAGCTCGCGGCCATTGCCATTCAGTCTGCGGATTCCGCACAGGCCTTCGGCATAGAGCCGCGGGTGGCAATGATCAGTTATTCCACCGGCAGTTCCGGTTCGGGCTCGGACGTGGAGAAAGTGCGGGAAGCCACGCGCATCGCCAAGGAAAAGAGGCCCGACCTGGTCATTGATGGGCCGTTACAGTATGACGCCGCGATCATGGAAACCGTGGCCGAGGCCAAGGCGCCGGGCAGCCCGGTTGCCGGCCGCGCAACCGTGTTCATCTTCCCCGACCTCAACACCGGCAATACCACCTACAAGGCGGTGCAGCGCAGCGCCGAACTGGTCAGCATCGGCCCCATGCTGCAGGGGCTGAGTAAACCGGTGAATGACCTCTCCCGCGGCGCGCTGGTGGACGATATCGTCTACACCATCGCCCTCACGGCGATTCAGGCTTCGCACTAAACGGGTTTCACACAGCCCCGGCTATTGCGCTTTCCGATTTGACTGAGTTTTCTGAGCCTCGCTGGTCTCAATCATTTCGATCTGCGCGGCGCCAATTCATTTGCCGGGGCAACTCCCGCGAAGGGGGCGAAGGGGCCTGCGCAGGTCTACGAATTTCCTTACGGCGCCGGCCACGGCATAGCTTTCGAGGCGATGCTCGAAGGTGTCGGTACCCTCAAAGCCCATTCTTTGCAGGCAGCGATGGACATAGGCCGCACGCTCCGAGCGATCCCGGTAGGCAGCTCGCCCCGCCAGAATCAACGGCAACATCTTCCACCACTTGCGGCTGTGGCCCTTGAGCCGCTTCAGGGCTATGGCCAGCATGGCCTCCTCATCGGTGAAATCGCTGCCCAGCGGATAGTAAGGCAGCAGGGATAGGCGCTGCCGGTCACTGAACACGGCATGGATGCGAGTTGGGGTATTGCGGGTAAACTCCGGCGGAATCGTGTAATCCGGTTCGATTTTTCCGGCGGCCTTGGCTTTAGCCAGCAGCGCTTCCTGAAAACGGGAGTCGCAGATGGCCAGCATCGCCACCATCACATTGCGGTCGGTCTTGCCGCGCAGATCCGCTGCACCGTATTCGGTGACGACAATATCCCGCAGGTGTCTGGGAATCGTCGTGTGGGGGAATTCCCAGACGATATTACTCTGGACCTCACCGCCGCTGATGCGGGTGCTGGGCACGGCAATGATGGAGCGGCCGTCTTTTAGTTCATGGGCCTGGGCGACAAAGTTATATTGCCCACCGACGCCACTGACCACCTGCCCCTGCCCAAGGCCATCCGAAACCACGGCACCGCCAAGGGTGACCATCATTCCGGAGTTCACAAAACGGGCCTCCTGACGTTGGGCGACTTTCAGCTCCCGCTCTTCCTGCAGGTCATTGATGTAATCGATCGCCGTCATATTGATGCCCGCAAGCTCTGCCGCTGGCATCTCGCGCAATTCCTGGTACATAAACGCGGGGCCGAGATAAAACCCCCCGTGCAGCCAGATTCCGCCATCGAGAGGCTGGTTGGCGCAGGCACCCAAAAGCCGCCGGCGCCCGCTCTCGCTGTTCAGGTCACAGTCTTCCTGTTCACCTTCAGGGCTCAGCAGGCGGTGACCGCGCCATGAATAGCTGGGGTCAATGATGCCGAACTTCTGTAAAAACTCGGTATCCTCACGGGTCAGGGGGCTGCTGATTCTGCCGCAGCGCGCAAGGGCAAGGAGGGTGTCCCCCGTGACCTTCGTGGTGATTTCCCCCTGGTTGATCAGCTTTTGCAGCGCCGCGTCCGCATAGACCTCACGCCGCAAAATATCGAGGTGCCGCAGGTGTAAAAATCCCGGCGGAACCATTTCGCTGGCCCCGTAAAGTCCACGCTCGAAGCGTCCCTCTTCCAGCGGAAGCCGTTCGCGGAACTGCAACGAGTCATCTGCGGTGAGATCCCGCAGCATTTCCCGGTAGTCTGGATTGTGGCTATGCCGCAACCCGAGCACATGGCAGATGGCATCACTCAATGCGCCGATGCCCACCTGCAAGGTACCGCCATCCCTGATCAGGCTGGCGATATGAAATGCCTGGGCGTATTCAGTTAAACCGATTGGCGGAGAGGGTGCGGCAAACAATGCCGTATCGAAATCTTTTCCCTCCAGCAGAAAGTCGAACTGCTCCCGCGCCAGTTCCGAATCTCCCGGCATATATGGCATTTGCGGGTTGCTCTCACCGACCAGAAAAACCCGCTGATCGCACTGCTCGCGGGCCAGCTTCAGCAGCGGCAAGGTGAGGTCGGGATTACTGCTCAGGCTGAAGCGCTGGCCGTCTTTAGCGGGAGACACCACCTGCGCGATCACATTGACTCCACGATCCATCAGGTCGCGGGGCACATGAGTGTAATTCGAGCTCACATAATCCCGCTGCACCACCGGGTTATTCAGGTACGCGCCGGTGAGCAGGAAAAACTCGCAAATCTCGATATTGTCCGGCAGACAGTGATTGCGCCGGGCTGCCGTATAGGCAAGGTCGATGTAGTCGGGGTAAAGCCGGTCCAGCAGGGGCTGGATAAAGCGGCGCTCGATAGCGCTGTGCCCTCGCGGCAGTTCCAGAGTCAGCGCAGTGAAAATCGTCAGAGATATCGAAGGGTCCTGCTCTGCCCTGGCGTAAAGAGCATTGGCAAAATGGTTCGCCTTGCCAATGCCCAGCGGCAGGCCGAGAACGATATTTTTGCCGACCTCCGCGATCACCGCATCTGCACAGGCTTCCGCACTGTCAAAACGCTGGGGTTGCGCACTCTCGCCATTTCCCATCGCTGCTTGCCTCAGTCAGTTTCACTTGCCCTTGCCCGCACACTTGCTGCCAAGGTCATCGAAGTGGTCTACCTGAATTGCCATGTAAACCGCATCGGCCACATCGCGCAGTTCATCCGCCTCTTCATCACTGATGAGCTTGCGCTCGAGCCCCTCCTTGATGGTGTCGTGGCTCAACAGGCGAATACCGCCCTTTTTGAGCTTATCCCGCGCAGCCTCACTGGCGCATACCTTGCGAAAAGCCTGCTCGACCAGGTCGACCCCATCACCGGGATTGCCCAGAAATACCCCCTTGGTGAGACGGTCGCGACTCTCGGAGGGCTTCATCAGCAGTTCCGCGCACTCCCTGGCCTGGCGGTCTGATGCGGTGTGTACACTGTGTCCCCAAGGCATGGTGAGGAAGTGCATCAGGTGACCGAGAAAACGCCGCGGGAAGTTCTGGTAAACCTCCAGCAGGCTGGTCTCTACCTTGTGCAGGCCCGCCCGCATGGCAAAATCCAGCAGCGGACGATCCCCCTCCGGGGCGCCATCATCCTTGAAGCGTTTGAGGGTACAGCTCAACAGGTATAACTGGCTGAGAACGTCGCCGAGGCGTGCGGAGATCAGCTCCTTGCGCTTCAGCTCGCCGCCAAGGGACATCAGTGATATTTCCGTCGCCAGGGTCAGCACGGCGGAGTAGCGGTTGAGCTGCCGATAGTACTTGGCGGCGTGGCCGCCCCCCTTGGGGCTGCTGGCGAAAATACCCACGGTCCAGCCATGGAACACACCCCGCAGGAGCGTTTTAATCTGAAACAGCAGGTGCTTGGGCAGCAGCTTGTCCAGCGCTTCTACGCCGGCTTCGGCGTCGGGGTTTTCCGCCGCCATCATTTCATCGAGAAGATACGGGTGGCAGCGAATAGCCCCCTGACCGAAAATCATCAGGCTGCGGGTGAGAATATTCGCCCCCTCCACGGTAATGGCAACCGGCACGGCCCGGTAGACGTTACCCAGGTAATTCAGGGGCCCGTCCATGATTGCCTTGCCGGCATGGATATCCATCGCATCGTTAATGGCGTCCCTGAGGCCATAGGTGGCGTGGGCCTTCATGATCGCCGAAACCACCGCTGGCTTGTGCCCTTTATCCAGGGCGCGAGTCGTCGTCTTGTGGGCGCTGTCGAGCACATAGGCAATGCCGGCGATCTCTGCCAGCCGTCGCTGCACCCCCTCGAAGCGGCCAATCGGGATACTGAATTGCTCGCGAATTCGGGCATAGGCTCCGGTCATCCGTGCCGCCATCTTGGCGCCACCGGTGGAGAGTGAAGGCAGGGAAATCCCCCGCCCCGCCGCCAGTGCGCTCATCAGCATATGCCAGCCACGACCGACATTTTCCTGCCCGCCGATAATCCACTCCATTGGAATAAACACATCCTTACCCCAGTTGGGGCCATTCTGGAATGCCTGCATGGCCGGCAGGTGGCGCTGGCCGATGGTTACCCCTGCGGTGTCGGTGGGCACCAGGGCAACGGTGAACCCGAGTTCCTCCCGCTCACCGAGCAGGTGGTCCGGGTCGTAGAGTTTGAAAGCCAGACCGAGAATCGTCGCCACCGGGCCGAGGGTGATGTAGCGCTTGTGCCAGTTGACCCGCATACCCAGTGTCTTCTCGCCTTTATAGTCGCCATAACAGACGACTCCGGTATCGGTCATGGAAGCGGCGTCTGAACCGGCTTCGACACCGGTCAGGCCAAAGCAGGGAATCTCACGTCCATCGGCCAGGCGCGGCAGATAGTGTTTCTTCTGCTCATCGGTGCCATGGGCCATCAGCAGCTCGCCCGGGCCAAGCGAATTGGGGACCATGACTGTCACGGCAACACTGGTGCTGCGAGTCGAGATTTTAGTGACGATATCCGCATGGGCGGTGGGGGAAAAACCGAGGCCGCCATACTCCTTGGGGATGATGATGCCGAAGAAGCGCTCCTGCTTCAGGAATGCCCACACCTCGTCGGGTATACAGCGATCTTCAAAGCTGATCTGCCAGTCATCGATCATCTGGCAGAGCTTTTCCACCGGACCGCCGATAAAAGCCTGCTCCTCATCGGTCAGCTGAGGCGGCCCCATATTGAGCAGTTGGTCCCAGTCGGGCTTGCCTGAGAGTAGCTGGGCATCCCACCAGACCTCACCGGCCTCCATGGCTTCCCGTTCAGTCTCGGAAATGGGCGGTAAAACCTTTTTGATCAGATTTAGAAGCGGACCGGTCAGCCATCTTTTGCGCAGATCACTCATATGCAAGGCCCCCGCGTTGCGTGTGTATGTTGCGCGATTTGTGCCGCCTGGGAAGTGACGGGCAATGAATACCAGGCTCAAAATCGTCACAGAGTAGAGATCGTATTCAGCTCAAATAATAGGCGACAGAGGTGGGCAATGGTCGTCGGCCCGGTCACGGAGTGGAGGATTGGCGGGGCAGCCTCCCCACCAACAGTACTGAGGTTCGGGGCGGTACATCGCTGGCGGCTGACAGCGGCCGGAGGCGTATAAACCCATCGTCGCTGCAGACTGCGGGTAGCGCTCAGGAATAGTGCCTTAGGTTGCTCAGGGGGCGCCCGCCCGGCGTGGACAGCCATACCTGGGAGTGGCAAAACCCGGGAGACAGGGCGTGAAGAGAGGGCCTGAAGACAAGACATGCGGAACGCAGCGGGGAGACTAAAAATAAACAAACCACCACCCGGTGGTTCGTAACCGCTTTTAGGTAAGGGGGCGCCCCCATGATCGGAGGCGGCATTTTAGATTAGTGATTCGCGGGCAACGATGACCCCGTTGTTGTCCGCATAGACGAACTCACCGGGCGTAAAAGTCACGCCGCCGAAGTGCACGGCAATATCGCGCTCGCCAATGCCTTTCTTCTCGGTCTTCATCGGGTGCGCTCCCAGCGCCTGCACACCGATATCCAGTTGGCCGATCTCGTCAACATCCCGAATACAGCCGTACATCAGGATTCCCTCCCAGCCATTTTTACAGGCCTTTTCTGCCAGCATATCCCCGAGGCAGGCTCGACGCATGGAGCCTCCGGCATCCACCACCAGCACCCTGCCCTGTCCGGGTTCCGCCACCAGCTCGCGGACCAAGGAGTTATCCTCGAAGCACTTGATGGTGACAATCTGGCCCCCGAAACTCTCCCTGCCACCAAAATTAATCATCATGGGTTCGAGAACCCGAACCTTGTCACCATGGGCATCACATATATCCGGAGTGCTGATCATCTCTGCTGCCTTTTATCTGCTACTGGTATTGTTCTTGCGTCTTAATTTGTTCTTGTCCGGTTGAAACCATCAAAAACAAATATTTCAACCGGCTGTTGCTTTCATAAGCAGGTGGGCCTAAACCGCAACGAGGTAAATATTCGGCCTAATACGCCAATTTTATACGTGCCAATATGCCCAAATATAGCCAAGCTGATTCTAGCGTTGTAATACTGGCTGGCAAGAAATGGCCGGTATTCACCACTTTGATAATCCTGCCGCTAAGGCGTTAAGCGCTAACGGAAGGTCAAGCCAGCGAGAGGCGCTATTGATAAAGCGTCAGCGACGGTAAAGGGGGGTTGTCCTGAGCAGCTGAACTTTGGCCGTTAAACCCATCCGGTTTGATCATTCAGCCCAGCCATTACCAGCTCATCTTTAGCAGCTCATCTTTACCAGCTGACCTTTACCGGTGTGCCAACGCGGGCATAACGGTAAAATTTTTCAGCCATATGTGGTGGCATGCGAACGCAGCCGTGGGAAGCCGGGTAGTCCGGCACATGCCCGGACGCGTGCAACCCTATGCCGCCGTTGAAGCGGATATAGTGATTCATCTTGGCGCCACGATAATAGGTGCCAGGGGGGCGCCGATCCCTGCGAGTGTTCACATCGGCCTTCACCACGCGCCCGGTCTGCCTGTCGACAAAGCTACCGTAGATGCTGGAGCGATGGTTTGGGTGTTTCGACAGCACCCGAAAGTGTCCCGGTCTGGTGCTATAACCCGGCTTTCCGGAAGAAACCTTAGAAACACCGACCAGTCTTCCGCCCTTGTAAAAGTATGCGCGCTGCTCACTGAGATTGATGTGAATCGAAGTCGCTCCGGAAGTGTTGGCAGCGGCATTCTCATCAAACCAGTTAACGCCCCGGGTGTTGGCCTCGGCGCGTTCGGAGGCGAGCAAAGCGAGCAGACAGAACATCAAAACCGTCAAATACCACTGCTGAAAACTCAATCTGATCGCTTGCATGGTCTACCTCACTCGTCTCAGGGCACGGCTCCAAAATGGCCCAGGAGAGAATCGGTAGCGGATGATGAGTGCTCTCTCTACCGGGCAACAGCCGCGGCTGTGTCTCGGGCATGACTGTGTATCGGGTTCAGCTTTGAGCACACCAGAAAGTCTCCCTGAACAGTCCTAGCTGAAATTCCAGTGGAAAAATCATTACTGTTCTCTTAAGTCCGCTCCCATAAAAACCTGGGCATGGAGGAGCTTTTTAGATTTTATGGCCACAAAATCCCGCGCTTAGACCAAATTCTTCTTACCCGACAAAAGCTTAATCAGGTAAAAAATTCACTTGGCGTGCGAAAGTGAGGGAGATAAGCGCTCGGCAGAACTTGGCGTGATGAGGTGATGAGGTGATGAGGTGATGAGGTGATGAGGTGATGAGGTGATGAAAAGTGAACTTTGGTGAGGGGTTGATCACGGTAAACAATGCCCGGGGAGCAGCAGGCAAAAAAAAGCGGCCCCTGCGGGCCGCTTTTTCAGACTCAGATTTCCTGGTTGGCGAGGAACAGCCAGGTGTCCACTGCCGTATCCGGGTTCAGTGAAACACTATCGATGCCCTCATCCATCAACCAGCGCGCAAAGTCCTTGTGGTCCGAGGGCCCTTGCCCGCAGATACCCACGTACTTGCCCGCTTTCCGGCAGGCCTGAATGGCCCGGGAGAGGAGCACCTTGACCGCTGGATTGCGCTCGTCGAACAGGTCGGCAACCAGGCCGGAATCCCGATCCAGCCCCAGAGTCAACTGGGTGAGATCGTTTGAGCCGATGGAGAAACCATCGAAATGCTCCAGGAACTCCTCGGCCAGCAACGCATTGGAGGGCAGCTCGCACATCATGATGATCTTGAGACCGGCCTCGCCACGCTTGAGGCCATTGTCGGCCAGCAGCTGAATGACCTCCGCGGCCTCATCCGGCGTGCGCACGAACGGGACCATGATTTCTACATTGGTCAGGCCCATCTCATCGCGCACTTTCTTGAGCGCCTTGCACTCCAGAGCGAAACACTGGCGGAAATCCTTGGAGCGGTAACGGGCCGCACCGCGGAAACCGAGCATGGGGTTTTCTTCACTGGGCTCATACAGCTGGCCACCCAGCAGGTGCGCATACTCGTTAGATTTGAAATCGGACAGACGCACAATGACCCGATTGGGAGCAAAAGCCGCTGCCAGGGTTGAGATTCCCTCAACCAGCTTTTCGACAATAAAGTCCTCCGGAGAGGCGTAACCGCCGATACGCTTGCGGATGCTCTGCTGCAGTTCATCCGGCAGTGTGTCCAGTTCCAGCAATGCCTTGGGGTGGATGCCGATCATGCGGTTGAGGATGAACTCCAACCGCGCCAGCCCCACACCCTGGTTGGGCAGGTGACTGAACGCAAACGCCCGATCGGGGTTGCCCACATTCAACATGATCTTGAATGGCAGATCGGGCATGTCGCTGACTTCGGTTTCTTCGCGCTCGAAGTCCAGTTCGCCGGCCATCACAAAACCGGTATCGCCCTCGGCACAGGAGACGGTTACCGGAGTGCCGGTGGCGAGCTTGTCGGTGGCATCACCGCAGCCCACTACCGCCGGGATGCCCAGCTCGCGGGCAATGATGGCGGCGTGACAGGTGCGACCGCCACGGTTGGTGACAATCGCGCTGGCCTTTTTCAGTACCGGCTCCCAGTCCGGGTCGGTCATATCCGTTACCAGAACCTCGCCGTCCTGCATTGAGGCCATGTCTTCCACGGACTCCAGCACGCGCACCTTGCCGGCGCCAATACGCTGACCAATGGCGCGGCCCTCACAGAGCACTTCGCCCCGCTCACGCAGGTGGTAGCGCTCCAGGCTGGTTCCCTGGTCGCGGGAACGCACAGTCTCCGGGCGCGCCTGCACAATAAACAGTGCACCGGTGTCACCGTCCTTGGCCCATTCAATATCCATGGGGCGGCCGTAGTGGGCCTCAATCAGGCAGGCCTGCTTGGCAAGGCTGGTCAATTCCTCGTCGGTGAGGGAGAAACGCTGGGAGTCTTCCTCGGCCACCGGCACAGTCTTAACGGAACGGCCGCAATCGCCGTTGCCGTCGTAAACCATCTTGATCGCCTTGCTGCCGCGATTGCGGCGCAGGATGGCGGGGCGGCCGGCCTCGAGGGCGGGCTTGTAAAGGTAGAATTCGTCCGGGTTAACCGCGCCCTGCACCACTGTCTCGCCCAAGCCATAGGACGAGGTAATGAACACCACATCGCGGAAACCGCTCTCGGTATCCAGGGTAAACATGACCCCTGCCGCACCAGTTTCGCTGCGTACCATGTGCTGGATGCCCGCGGAAAGTGCCACGCCGGCATGGGCGTAGCCGGTGTGTACCCGGTAGGCAATGGCGCGATCGTTATAGAGGGAGGCGAAGACTTCTTTCACCGCCTGCAGCACCGCATCGATACCGCGAATATTCAGGAAAGTCTCCTGCTGACCGGCAAATGAGGCATCGGGAAGGTCTTCCGCGGTTGCGGAGGATCGCACTGCCACCGCAGTTTGACCGCCACCCAGCGCCTCGTAGCCGGCCCGGATCTCTTTATCCAGCTCCTCGGGGAATGGAGTATCGATAATCCACTGGCGGATTTCCTGTCCGGCGGCCGCCAATGCGGTAACATCGGCAACATCGAGCGTCTGCAACCGGTCGGCGATACGCTGCTCGAGCCCCTCGTGGGCCAGGAAGGCACGGAAGGCCTCGGCGGTGGTGGCAAAGCCACCGGGAACATGAACTCCGGCACCGGCGAGTGAAGAAATCATTTCACCCAATGATGCGTTCTTGCCGCCGACCTTGTCGACGTCGCCCATACCCAACTGTGCGAATTCGATGGTGAAGTTCGTCACGCGGTTGCCCTCAGCTGCTGGAAATCTGGCGCTGATTATAAGGATGCATTTTGTAAAAAATACCCGGTAAAAATCGCTGAAAATGTAGTTTTTCTACAACAGAGGTGGGCGCAGCTCTTCAGCCTGCCTGACCGGGTTCAAAATTGGAAAGCGGGATCATGGCAAAAGACAAACGCACGGCATTTTTCATCTCAGACGGCACCGGCTTGACGGTAGAGGCCATTGGCCACAGCCTGCTGGCACAGTTTCGGGATCAGCAGGTAGAACAGGTCACCATTCCCTATGTCGACTCGGCGGAAAAGCTGCAGCTGGTGTTAAAGCGCATCGAGCAGGCAGCAGTGGAGTCGGGGCTGCAGCCCATTATCATCACCAGTATTGTCTCTAACGAGATCCGCCGGCAGCTACATCAGAGTTCAGCACTGATGCTGGATGTCTTCGAGAATTACCTGACACCACTGGCGAATCTCTTCGGCCGCGACCCCGCCCAGAGTGTCAACGTCTCCCATGGCATCGCCGATGATCGCCGCTACAGCGAGCGCATAGAAGCCGTACATTTCGCCATGGATAATGACGACGGCCGCCGCGTGAGGGAATTCGACCGCGCCGACCTCATACTTGTCGGCGTTTCCCGCTCCGGAAAAACACCCACCTGTCTCTACCTGGCATTGCAGTTTGGCCTGCGCGCAGCGAATTACCCCATCACCGAAGAGGATATGGATTCCACCACACTGCCGAAGATCCTGCGCCCCTATCGCCACAAGCTGTTCGGCCTCACCATTGACCCGGAGCGCCTGATGAGCATCCGTCAGGAGCGCCGCGCCAATAGCCGCTACGCTTCTTTGGAGCAGTGTGAATTTGAAGTCCGGCAGGTTGAACAGATGCTGAGACGGGCGCAGATCCCGTGCCTGAACGCAACCCAGCTTTCTGTGGAGGAGCTGGCGACACGATTGATGTCACAGGCTGGTATTGAGCGCCGTATCGGTTAAAGTAGCCGCCTTTTATCCTTCTCAGGAAAACCGCCGGTAAACCGTTGCCGGCGGCAGGTGTAAACGAAGCTGGAATGAAGTCTTTACAGATCGTATCCCTCCCCTACTCCCTAAACACGCCGGCAGCCTTCCAGGCTATCGCGGACCTTCCTGCGCCTGTATGGCTTGACAGCGGGCGCCCGGTGGCGCCCGGTGGCCGCTACGATATTATCAGCGCCGATCCCATCAACACTCTGGAGCTGACAGCCGACAGCCCGGCCCCTTTTGAGTCAATCGACGACTTGTGGTGTGAGCTGAGCCAGGTGGATCGCGATGCACAATTACCCTTTTGCGGCGGGGTCATGGGCTATGCCGGCTATGAGCTGGGTATGGCGGGCAACTTCCTGCCAGCGGATGTGCGCCCGACGCCACTGCCTGCCGGTTTCTTTGGGCTCTATACCTGGGCACTGATCGTGGATCACCAGTTGCAGGCGACCCACCTGGTCTTTCACCCTGCATCCACCCCTGTTCAGGTTGCCGACCTGATTGCACGCTTCACCGCCGTTCGCTGGCAGACTGCGCCCAGGGGGGCGAGATTTCGCCTGCTGAAACCCTTTGCCCACGAAATGAGCCAGGGGGATTACGAGCAACGTGTAGAGCGTGTACTCGACTACATCAAAGCCGGAGACATCTACCAGGCCAACTTCACTCAGCGCTTTGCCGCCAGCTACGAAGGTGACCTGTTTCAGGCCTATCTGGCATTGCGCAGCACCGTCGCCGGCCCCTACTCCGCATTCATGGGCATTCCCAACGGCGGCCATGTGCTGAGCCTGTCTCCGGAGCGGTTTATTTCCGCGGATGGCAGCCATGTACAGACCCAGCCCATCAAGGGCACCGCACCGCGGGTGGACGATGCTGCCGAGGACAGGCAAGTTGCCGCCGCCCTGCAGCGAAGCGAGAAAGACCGCGCAGAAAACCTGATGATCGTCGACCTTTTGCGCAACGATCTCGGCAAGTGCTGCCAGCGAGGCAGTGTGCGTGTGCCCAATCTGTTTGAGCTGGCAAGCTTTGCCAATGTTCACCACCTGGTCAGCACCGTCACCGGCGAACTGCCCGAAGAATGCGGATTTGCCGAACTGCTGCAGGCCTGCTTTCCCGGCGGCTCAATCACCGGAACCCCCAAGCGTCGTGCGATGGAGATTATCCGCGAGCAGGAACTCAGCCCCCGCGGCCTTTACTGCGGCAGTATCGGCTACCTGAGTAGCTGCGGGCGGGCGGACAGTAATATTGCCATCCGCACTTTTTCCGCCGACGGCGAGCAACTGACCTGCGCCGCAGGTGGCGGTATCGTGGCAGATTCCAACCCGGCTGCGGAGTATCGAGAATGTCTCAGCAAAGTCGGCCTGCTGCTCTCAACACTGGAAAATTTTCATCAGAACCCCACGCAACACACGGGGTAATACCTATTTGGGCTGTGTGAACTGCGTGCGACCGCCGCAGCGCGCAACCACTCTTTCAGTTATAGAAATATCCCCCATTGGTATTTCACGGCGGGCTTGAGCCTTGCTAGATTGTGCCGCAAAAGGAGGAGCCGCCTCTAAAGCGTGACGGCCCCCGTAGTCGCTGAAGGATTTAAAAAATGCGCATTACCCTGGTCAAGAAGATTCTCGCGGACGGCAGCCCCTGCGCCAAGTGCCGGGATGTGGAAGAGAAACTGCGGGAGAATGATCAGCTGCGGCTGATCGATGAAACCATCATCGCCGATGAGCGGGATAGTGACAGTCCCGGTCTTGCGTTGGCGCGGGAGCATCAGGTCAACAGGGCGCCTTTCTTCCTGGTTGAAGAAGAAGGCCAGGAGCCGCGGGTATACACCGTGTATTTCAAGTTTGTGAAAGAGGTGTTGCGCCCGCTTTCCGCTTAAGTCCCTCGTTTAGACTCCCCTCACAGATCCCCCTAAAGAGCCGGTGCAGGCAGCGGGCCTGCACCACGGGCTGCACCGCTGGATTTAGTCCCCCCGAAACCTCCACACGGCTCTACGCGGTGAACCCACAAGCCCGGCCAATGAGCCTGCATCATCAGTAAACAGGAAGCTCCAGCCCGGCAAAAAGCTCGTCAAGTTCCGCCCGCGACGAGACGTGAGCGGCCTGATCAACCAGTTCACGGGTGAGATGTGGGGCGAATTGCTGAATAAACTCGTACATAAAACCGCGCAGGAATATCCCCTTGCGAAAGCCGATCTTGGTAACACTGGACTCGAAAAGGCTGCTGGCATCCAGCGCGACGAGATCCTCATCCGCCTCGTCCACCGCCATGTCTGCCACAATACCGATACCAAGGCCAAGCCGCACATAGGTTTTGATCACATCCGCATCCGCCGCCGTGAACACCACCTTGGGAGACAGCCCGCGCTCCAGAAAAGCCTCATCCAGCTTCGAACGACCGGTGAAACCAAATACATAGGTGACGATGGGGAATTGAGCTACCTCTTCCAAAGTCAGCTTGCTCACCTGACACAGGGGGTGATCCTTGGGTACCAGTAAGCAGCGGTTCCAGCGGTAGACCGGCATCATCACCAAGTCACTGAACAACTCCAGCGCTTCGGTGGCAATGGCAAAATCTGCGGTACCATCGGCGGCCATTTCGGATATCTGCATCGGCGTGCCCTGGTGCATATGCAGGGAAACTTCCGGGTAGCGGCTGATAAAAGACTTGATGACCGGTGGCAGCGCATAGCGCGCCTGGGTATGGGTTGTCGCAATGGAGAGACTGCCCTTCTGATCGTTACTGAACTCCTGGGCAACCTGCCGGATGTTATCCACCTTGCGCAGAATTTCACCGGCGGTTTTCAGAATGGCCTCGCCGGCTGGCGTTACCCGGGTGAGGTGCTTGCCGCTGCGGGCGAAGATTTCGACACCGAGCTCATCCTCCAGCAGGCGGATCTGCTTGCTGATTCCTGGCTGGGAGGTAAACAGGCTCTGTGCGGTTGCCGAGACATTAAGGTCGTGGTGTGCCACCTCCCAGATATAACGCAACTGCTGCAGCTTCATGGATTCTCCCTGTCTCTTCGGCAACTGGTACCCGCACCTGGGTGCGGAGTTATAAAAACACCATCAAGTTATGCGAGAACAGAATAGCAGTCGGGGCTTAGGGGAGCCAAGTAGAAGAATTGGCTGATTCAGGAATTTTTGCGCCAGCAAAATCACGGTTAGGCCGCCTCAGGCAGACTCCTCGTTGGCGATGCCGTGGGGCACATGGCCTGTAGCCACATGTTCAGCCGCCGAAGCGCAGTGGGTGGGCTGATCGTCAAAGAAAACATCGGCACCGAATGCCCGCAAAAACTCCCCCTTCGGCAGACCACCAAGGAAGATGGATTCATCGAGGCGGATATTCCACGCCCTGAGCGTGCGAATCACCCGTTCATGGGCTGGAGCGGAGCGGGCGGTGACCAGGGCAGTTCGGATCGGGCAACTGTCAGGGTCAAATTCCGCCTGAAGACGCTGCAAGGCCTCCAGAAACCCCTTGAAGGGTCCGCCCCCAAGGGGCTGTTGGGCAGATGCGCGCTCGGAAGCGGTGAAGGCCTCCAGGCCCTGTCGCTTGAAGACCTGTTCCGCCTCATCGGAAAACAGCACCGCATCACCATCGAAGGCAAAGCGCAGGGTATCGTCCGCCCGCTGCCTTGAACCACCAGCAATGAGGGTCGCCGCTGCCACGCCCTGCTCCAGCGCGTGACGAACATCGCGGCCATCACTGGATAGAAACAGGTCGCAGCCGAACGGGGCAATGTAGCGATAGGGGCTCTCACCGTTGCAGAAAGCCGCACGGGTAATTGTCAGTCCATAGTGTTCAATGGAATTAAAAACCCGCAGGCCGGTATCGGCACTGTTGCGAGAGAGCAGTATGACCTCGACCTTGGGTTCTCCTTCAAGGCGCTGGTTGATCTGCAGAAACTTCTCCACCAGAGGGAAAGCATCCCCCTTCGGTAGAACATCATTTTCCCGCTCAATCTGGTAAGACGAGAACGCCTCAAGCCCCTGCTCCTCGAAAACCTGATGGCTTTCCCTGAGGTCAAACAGGGCGCGTGAGGAAATGGCGATCACCAGCTTATGGGCGAGCTGCATGTCAGGGGGCCTCCACGTCATCAAGCCCGGAAGGTTTTTCTTCATTGCGGTTGCGAACCAGTAACGTCAGCAGCATTTGCTGTAAGTCGACGCGGGAACGCAGTGCGCGGGTACCCTGCTGGTTGACGATGACGAGGAAGACAGCGTGGAAAGTCTCGAGGGTTACCCGCGCAAGTCGATTCATCTCATTGGGTGGGCAGAGGAACTTGAGCCGGCGGAACATCTTGGTGAGGTGCCGGATAACCAGCTCATCATGGCGGGCATCCAGCTCGTGCAATTCCGGGATGCCCCACATGGCCTGCACCAGCGGCAAAAGGCCGCGCTGCTCCCGATACACCCCAAGCAGGCGCTCCAGCAACTCGGCAATAAATGCCTCCAAAGTCATGTTCTCGAGGTCGGCTTCGGCGAGTTCCTCAAGCGCTGCCGTCATGCTGGAGAGCCACTGCTCCCCCATTGCGTAGAGAATGGCGTGCTTATTGGGAAAATAATGATAAAGAGACCCAACGGAAACACCGATCTCCTTGGCGATCAGGATCGTGGTCAGATCGTCGAGCCCCACTTCTTCCAATAACCGTCCGGTGGTATCGAGTATCTGCCGGGTGCGCTCACGGGCTCGCGCCTGCACAGGCTCACGCCGGGGTGCCAGCTGGCTTTTACGTTTTTTCTGGCCGGTTTCCATTATGCCCTTCCCCCTCCATGTTTCCGCCATTTTATCATCATTCACTACCTATTATTGTTTTTGACTACTCTGCGTAGCGGATTAATTGAAAGCAAAAAAAAACCGGCGCAGGGCACCGGTTTTTTTTCAGGAAGCAACCATTTTTAGAAACGGTAGTCCAGGTTGACACCAACCACCCGCCCGCGGGACGGATCAGTCTTGGTGGCCGGCAGATTGTACAGAGCCTCTGAGTAACCCCAGTGGTAGTACTCCTCGCCAGTCAGGTTTTCCGCATAGATACCCGCAGTCCAGCTTTCGCTCGGGGCGGTGAGAGCCACACGCATATTGACCACATTGCGCGCATCCAGCTTCACATCATCGGTATTTTCAAGGTCGGACCACTGCTCACCTGTATAGGTGTACTCACCGGAGACAGAAAGCTCGCCCAGGCCGGTAGAACGGGTGTAGGTCAGCACGGCGGCAGAGGAGAATTCCGGCGAAAACGCCATCTCGTTGCCGTCGCAGGATTCACAGAACTCCACGGGTGCGCCGGAAAACTCGGTATCCAGCCAGGCCATACCCAGGTACAGGTCCAGGTTGTCGGTCAGCAGCCAGCGGGCATCCAGCTCGAGGCCCTGGCCCTGAGACTCACCCACATTGCGGGTAATGGCTGCCGCGCCGACGAAAAACGCCTGCTGCAGGTCTTCGTAGGTGTACTGGAAAGCGGCCGCGTTCAGCGCCAAACGGTTGTCCAGCAGGCGAGCTTTCAGGCCCAGCTCGTAAGACAGCACGGTTTCCTCGTCGAAGCGGGCAGGCTCGGCATTGCTGGAGTCCACCTCGTAGCCCTGCTCGTCCAGCCAGTCGCCTTGGCTGTCTTCCGTCGTACCGTAGGCCGGATCGGTGATGTGGTAAGACAGGTAGTCAAAACCACCGGACTTGTAACCCGTGGCAACACTGGCGTAAGCGGTCAGCTCGTCACTGAAGATATGGGTCAGAGTGGCACGGCCGGACAGGTTGTCCCAGGTATTGTCCGCCACAATCGGGCCATTGGTGTACATGGACTGGTAGTTCCAGCCACCGGTCCAGGTGTCAGGCCAGGGAGAATCCACACTGTACTGTTTTTCGTCTTCGGTGTAGCGAACACCAAGGCCCAGGCTGGTGGATTCAGTCAGATCATAAGTGGTATTGGCAAACACACCCCAGCCGGAATACTCGCCTACGGTATCTGAAGCCTCAATGGAGAGGCCATCCGGGGCGTACTCCCAGGGATCGCCTTCGAAGCCGAACGCATCATCCAGTACATCCTGGGGCAAGGCGTCACAGGTAACGAAGCTGTCCAGCCCTCCATCATACTCGTCGGCGTAAATGCCGTCACAGATAAAGTCTTCGTTGTCGATGCCGGCGAAGTCGGCATTGACTTCCTCATTATAGTAGGAGGCGCCCAGCACGTAGTTAAACGGACCGGAGTTGTTGGACGTCAGGCGGAACTCCTGGCTGAACAAGTTGCCGGTCTGATCACGCACATAGGTATCAATGGGATGCTCGGACCCGTCGAAATCTTCGATGTACGTGTAGTTATGCGTTTTGTAACCGGTGATAGAGGCCAGGGTGGCGCCACTTGCCAGCTCGTGCTCAATGGTCAGGATTACATCACCGATCTCGGATTCGTCCTTACCAATCTGATCGTTGTAGACCTGATCGTAATCACCTTCCCGAATTTCGTAGTTGTAACCTGCATCATTGTCGAAAGCGCGATAGATGGTGCCATCGCTGACGCGGTCTTCGTACTGGGCCATCAGGGTGACGGTGGTGTTGTCAAAGCCATCGTAAACAGTGGTGATGCGCATGGCGCTCAGTTCACTGGCGCCCAGATCGCGGCCACCGAACAGGTTCTCTACATGACCATCTTCCTGGAAGTGCTTGCCGGCAAAGCGCACAGAGAGGTCTTCTGTGAGCGGCAAGTCCAACCCGCCTTCAAACTCGGTGCGACCATACTGGCCGGCACCCACGGAAATATCGCCGGCCAGGGTATCGCCAGGCTTGCGGGTGGTCATGGAGATGGCACCGGAAGCCGTGTTGCGACCGAACAGAGTGCCCTGCGGGCCCTTGACCACTTCTACGCGGTCAAGATCGTACATGCTGGGGGTAGCACCGGTACGGCTCTGGTAAACGCCGTCGAGGAAAATCCCCAGTGCCGGGTCGCTGCCGCTGCCGAAACTATTGTTGTTGACGCCGCGAACAGAAACGGCGTCAAAGAAGGAGTCATTGGTCTCGCCGGAAACACCGGGCGTGAGGGCGAACAGATCCTTGAAGTCGCTCATGTTGCCGTTTTTGATGGTCTCACCAGTAAAGGCGCTAACCGCCATCGGCACATCCTTGAGTGACTCGGCGCGCATCTGCGCGGTAACCGTCACTTCCTCGATCTGCGCAGCACTGGCGCCAGCGCTCACCGCGATAACTGCGGCACCCACAGCCGAGGCCAAGGCGTTCTTTTTGGTGTACACGTTTTTTTCGTTTACAGGCATGGTCGTCCCCGTGTTGTTTTTATGCAGGGTTGCTCACCCGATACCGCTGATGGCAGCACCCAATGATAAACTTGCACCCTTGTTATCCCACAAACCGAATGATTATTCAAATTCTCTTTAAGGTTCAGTGGATTCTGTTGCCCTGACACCGGTTTGCCTCCAGATCAGGTACCCAATTTGTCCTTGATGCTGTAGTAGAGCATTCCCGCCACGAGCCCCGGCCAGCGCAGGAGTGTGCCACCAGGGAAGCTCGGCGTTGGGATTTTTGCCAGCACATCAAAGCGCTCTTCAGTGCCCGCCACCACTTCGGCGATCAATTTACCAGCAAATGTGGCCGTCGGCACCCCGTGACCAGAGTATCCCTGGCTGTAATAGATATTCGGCTCCAAGCGCCCCAGGTGCGGCATACGATTCAGGGTGATAGCCAGCGTACCGCCCCACCCGTATTCGATGCGGGTATCCGCCAGCTGAGGGTAAACCCGCAACATGTACTTGCGGACAAAGCTGCGAATATCCTGCGGGAAGCGCGATGTGTAATTCTCGCCACCACCAAAGATCAAGCGGTTATCTCCAGACAGCTTCCAATAGTCGATTACGAACAGAGTGTCCTGCAGGGCGTGGTCGTTGGCAATCAGTTCTTTGGCGAGGCTGTCAGACAATGGCTCGGTGGCCAGTACGAAATTGTTGATCGGCATGATCTTGCCGGCCATGCGAGGCTCGAGGTTGCCCAGGTAGCCGTTGCAGGCCAGAACCACACTACCCGCCTTGACCTGGCCTTTTGCCGTTTCAACCACGCAGGGCGAACCGCCGCGATAACTGGTGACCCGGCTGTGCTCGTAGAACTGAACCCCGGCAGCCGCCGCGGCATCCGCGAGGCCCAGCGCGTAGTTCAGCGGGTGAAGATGCAGGGAGCCGCTATCGATCTGTGCGCCGTAATAGCGATCGGAACCCACCAGACTGCGGGCTTCCTCCTCACCCGCATAGCGCATCTGCTCGTAGCCATAACGCTCGCGCAGCATCTCCACCTCGCGCTCGAGGCCGCCGTTATGGCTGCGCTTGGCTGCCAGGTGCATGATGCCGCGTTTTAGATCGCACTGGATATCGTGCTTTGCAATCAGAGACTCCACCAGCTGTACAGCCTCGACACCCATATCCCAGAGCTGCTTGGCGGTATCGAACCCCAGCATCTTCTCCAGGTCTTCCTGCCCCTTGCGCTGGCCCACACCGACGTGGCCACCATTGCGACCGGATGCGCCCCAGCCAACGCGCTCGGCCTCGAGCACCACGACTTTGTAGCCGCGCTCCGCCAGATGCAGCGCAGACGACAGACCGGTATAACCGGCCCCAATCACACAGACATCGGCCTCCACCGTGCCCTCAAGCTGGGGATGCAGCGGCGCGGCGTTTGCACTGACTGCGTAATAGGAGTCGGTGTGCCCGACCAGTTTGCTGACCGTACCGTCGTTTCTCATTATTTCTTCTCCAACTGCATTAGGCTCAGATAGCGGCCTAAAAACCGAATAATAGTTCAATTTATAATTGAATAATAATTCGGTTTATTGCCATAATCAAAGCCTGCAATCTGGTTACTGCACTAGATTGCCCCCGGATCGGGCACAATGCACACTAAAAATAGGTGTCGGCACCGCAAGGCGGCAGCGACGGCACCTTCTGATCCGGAGGTATAATCAAACACCCCAAAAGGGGGATTCCTTTCACCAAGGTGTAAAATGGACAAGATTACAAAGTGGCTCGCGGAACATAACATCTCCGAAGTGGAGTGTCTGGTGCCCGATATGTCCGGCAACGCGAGGGGCAAATTTACCCCCACCGACAAGTTCCTTACCCAGGACAGCCGGCTACCCGAGAGCATCCTGGTTCAGACTGTCACCGGCGATTATGTAGACGAACACAACGAACTCGTTGACCCGGCAGATACCGATATGCTGCTGGTACCCGACCCGGACTCCATCCGCCTCAACCCGTGGGCCAACGAACCGACCGCGCAGATCATTCACGACTGCTATACCCGGGATGGCCAGCCCCACCCTATCAGTACACGCAACATTCTCAAGTTTGTACTGGCAAAATATGAAGCCATGGGCTGGACACCGATTGTCGCACCTGAGGTGGAGTTCTATCTCATCAAGCGCAATCTGGATCCCGATGAAAAGCTGTCCGCACCGGTTGGCCGCTCGGGCCGTACCGAAAAGACACGCCAGTCCTACAGTATTGATGCGGCCAACGAGTACGAAGCCATCATCGAGGACATGTACGACTTCTCCGAGGCACAGGGCCTGGACGTAGACACCCTGATTCATGAGTCCGGCACTGCGCAGATGGAAATCAACTTCCTGCACGGTGACGCTCTCAAGCTTGCCGACCAGGTGTTTACCTTCAAGCGCACAGTGCGCGAGACCGCACTGCGGCATGGCATCTATGCCACTTTCATGGCCAAACCCATGGAGGAGGAGCCCGGCAGCGCCCTGCATATTCACCAGAGCATCGTTGACAGCAAGACTGGCAAAAACATCTTTGTCGATGAAGATGGCCGCGAGAATAAGCGCTTCAAGCACTTTATCGGCGGCATGCAGAAGTACACCCCGGGCTTTATCAGCTTCTTTGCGCCCAATGTAAATTCCTACCGGCGTTTTACACCGGAGATTGCCGCACCCACGAGCCTGCACTGGGGCTACGACAACCGCACCACCGGGCTGCGCGTGCCGGACAGTTCGCCACAGGCAAAACGGCTCGAGAACCGCTTCCCAGGTGCTGACTGCAACCCCTACCTGGCCATTGCCACCTCCCTCGCCTGCGGCTATCTGGGCATGATCAATGAAATCGAGCCCACCCCTCCCTACGAGGGCGACTGCTCCTCCGAGCCCATCAGCCTGCCGCGCACACAGGAGCATGCCCTTAGCCTGCTTCTGGAATGCAAAGAGGCCGAGGAAATGTTTGGCGCGAAGTTCGTACGCGCATGGAGCGCCATCAAGCGCGATGAGTATGAAGAGTTCAACCGCGTGATCAGCTCCTGGGAGCGGGAATACCTGCTGCTGAATGTCTGATCGGCAAATAACTTTTCAAAAATAAAAAAGGCAGCCCTGGCTGCCTTTTTTTATTTTTCGCGGATCGTACTTTGACACTTCTTTCAAGCAGGGGATCAATCCCACCAGCTTGGCCTATTCACCGGGTAACACGAGCGCCTTGCCAATAATTGGATGTCCGCCCTCCCGGCTCATTCACGAGCAAAGAGTTGGAGAGGACCCAGCCCGCGAACCGGGTTGCCAACTAAACCCTTCCCTGCGTGGTCAGCATGGAGCTGGGAACAGGGCCTGCACATTGCTCGGCAATCTCGAAAACCTCACCAAACGCTTTATCAATAAACTGTGCCGGCGGTTAACCACCGGCATACAGCCGGGAGATTACTTGTGGCTGGGATCGCTCCAATATTCCTTCACCGTGTCTTTCATTTCACGAGCGAGGATAGTGATACCAAAGAGGTTGGGCAGAGTCATAATCACGATCGCAACCGCGGACAGGTTCCAGATCACAGTCGTGTCCTCAATAGCCGCCCAGAAGAACGCCACCACATAGACCAACCGGTACGGCATAACCGACTTGGGACCAAACAGATAGATCATCGAGCGGTCACCATAGTAGGACCACGCAATTGCCGTGGAGAAGGCAAACATCAGGATGCCCAGCGTCACAATCAGGCTACCGTAATCACCGAAGAAGCCGCGCTGGAAAGCGATGTTGGTCAGCGCCACGGAGTGGACAAGAGAGTTGCCCCAGATATTGATATCCTCATTGAGGAATCGACCATCCACCACCTTGAGCGTTCCGCTGAAATCATCACCGGCAACACGGTATACGACATCTTCAGCAACAGAGCGCGCATTGATCAGGGTGTATTCATCCTCATTCAGGGCGCGGCCGTCAGCAACAACAATAGTGCCGGTAAAGCGTTCAATCTTGCTCTCACCGCCGCTCAGGAAGTTGAACAGCTGAGCAACGTGCTCCGGATTTTCATCGGTGTAATCCCCAGCGAGCGCGACCAAGTCAGCACGCTCGAAACGGTTCATGTGCTTTTCGGTCCAGGCACCGGAGGAAAGAATCACCAGGCCTGTCAGCGTACAGATGATGATGGTGTCGATGAACGGCTCCAGCAGAGACACCATACCTTCTGAAACCGGCTCATCGGCTCGGGCTGCGGCGTGCGCGATCGGGGCTGAACCCTGACCTGCCTCATTGGAGAAAAGGCCACGGTTAACACCGCGGTTAAACGCATAGGCAAAGCTGGCACCGAGGAAGCCGCCCACCGCCGAGGAGCCATTGAAGGCATCACTGAAAACGGCCACAAATGACGGAATAATATTCTCGTAGTTATACAGGATGACCGCCAGGGCACCGATAACATAGATCACCGCCATCACTGGCACGATCGTGGAAGTCACCTTGGCAATTCGGCTAATGCCGCCAATAATCACCAAACCCAGCAGAATAGCGAGCACACCTCCGGTCAATGCCTTATTGATGCCGAAAGTATCGTGCATCGCCTGAGCGATATTGTTGACCTGCGGCAGGCTGCCGGTACCAAAGGAACAGATCACGGTGGCAATGGCGAACATCACCGCCAGCCACTTCATATTCAGCCGGCGCTCCATATAAAACATGGGCCCGCCCGCATAGTAACCATCGGCAGCCTTGATGCGGTACTTGTGCGACAGGGTCACCTCGACAAACTTGGTTGTCATGCCCAGGAAGGCTGTCACCCACATCCAGAAGAGCGCCGCCGGCCCCCCCAGAAAGATTGCCAGGCCAACACCGCCGATATTGCCGGTTCCGACGGTGCCGGAAAGTGCGGTAGAGAGTGCTTGAAAATGGGAGGTATCACCGGGGTCACCGGGCTTGTCATACTTGCCCTGCAGAATTTTGATGGCATGACCAAAATATCGCAGCTGCGGGAAGCCCAGGTACAGGGTGAAGAAAACACCGACACCCAACAGCAGATAGGGAAACCACCAGGCAGACCCCAGCATCCCATCCAGCGACAAAAGAATGTTATTAAAGGATTCCAAGCTGACCCCCACTACCTTTATTCATTTTGCTTGTTTTACAGACAGAAAATCCTGTCAATTTTGCGCCGCAGGTTAGCAGCTTCAGGGTATTTATAACAGTAAGGCTGAGCCTCACTGCAGAAACCCAAAATGCTCGCGATGGGGGAATAGGCCGAAGTGCCCGCCGGTATGAACGAACACCAGGTTTTCGCAACCCTGGTAGCTGCCGCGGTGCAACTCCTGCAGCAATCCATGGAACGCCTTGCCAGTATAGACGGGGTCCAGCAATATCCCCTCCAGGTTCGCCACCTCGGCGATGGTGCGGTAGACCGGCTCTTCCGCAATGGCATAACCCGGTCCGATGTAGTCCGCGTTGACATTGACGTCCAGTGCCGCTGGGTCCACGCCACCCTCACGGCCATCTGCCCACTCGGCAACATCCTGCCGGACTTTTTCCTGAAAATATTCCGCGCTGTCGCAGACGGCAAACCCTGTGACCCGAGTGCTTGCTCCCAGCAGGTAACAACCCAGGGTCAGGCCAGCCTGTGTTCCCCCACTGCCAGTAGCACAGACAATCTGACCCGGCTCAAACCCGGCTTCGCGGCAATCGCCGAGCAATTCTTCGGCACCGGAAATATAGCCCCAGATGCCGAGCCCATCGCTTGCCCCCGTGGGGATACAAAGTGCGCGGTGGCCCCTTTGTTGGTAAAAATCCCGCCAGTAGTCAAATAGTTCAGCCTGTCGCGAAAAGTACTCCCGCGGGGAGTAAAATGCACAGGAGGCGCCCGCGAGCTGATCGACCAGCAGGTTGCCGTCAGAAGTGCCACTGTGCTCGCCACGCAGGATAAGCTGCACGCGCATGCCCAGCCGGGCACCCACCAGCGCCGTGGTGCGACAATGATTGGATTGAATGCCACCACAGGTGATCAGCGTGTCGCAGCCCCCTTCGCGTGCGGCCCCGGCAATAAACTCCAGCTTGCGAAGCTTGTTGCCCGACATCCCCGACTCGGTGAGATCGTCCCGTTTTACCCACAGCCTCGGCCCCCCATGGGGGGTGGAATATTTCTCCGTAAGGCGATCAAGTGGCTGCAGCGGTGTCGGCAGTCTCGCGAGAGGGATTCTGCTGGGGTAGTCAATCGGCATCGTGATTCCCTTTTGGAGTAGAGGCCCGTCATTTCATGGCACATAAAAAACCCGGCTGTCGCCGGGTTTCTCTGCTTCCGGTCTTACCGGTTGCTCAGATCCTGATCAGATCTTTTTAATGGTTCCCTTGGGAAGGATTGCGTGCACGGCGACCTTCTGGAAACGCAACTGGGTGTTGTCCGCCACCTCAAGGACGATGTAATCGTCATCCACCTTTTCGATGCGGCCCAGCATTCCACTGGTCATCACCACCTCATCGCCCTTCTTCAGAGCGCCGACCAGCTCCTGGTGCTCTTTTTGACGCTTACGCTGCGGGCGAATAATGAAAAACCACATGAAAGCAAACAGGCCGGCAAACATTATCAGTGTAACCATCGGGTTACCCTGAGGGGCCGGCGCGGCTTCCTGTGCTACTGCGGCGGGAATGAAAAAGTTCATGCAAAACCTCAAGAAGTCAGCCAATAAATTGGGGCCAACTCTAACGGGTTTAAAGGGCGTAGGCAATCTATGGGGCCGGCGAACTACAGCACCGGCCCCCTCAGATTAAAAGCGCTGACGTACCTGCCGGCGATAACCGGTTGGAGACATACCGGTCCAGCGCTTGAAGGCGCTGGTGAAGCTGGTGCGATCCGAAAAATCGAGGATACGCGAGATGCCATCAACGCTGAGGGCTGTGTCTTTGAGGAAGTGCACCGCGTGACGAAAGCGCACGTGGTCCCGCAGAGCTGCGAAGCTGAGGTTGTGCTCCTGTAAGCGACGCTGCAGTGTGCGCGTCGACATACTCAGGTCCGATGCCACCGGGCGAATGGCCAGTGACGCCTTGCCGATTCTCTGCTCTAGCACATCGATTACTCGCGCAGCGATGCCGAAACTGGTTGCTTCCGGTGGCGCGAGCAACTGGTTAAGAATGTTTGGATCGCCGGAGAGCCTCGCCTGCTGAAGAGGCTTATCTTCCTTGAGGGAATCCTGATCTGGCTGAATCTGGTTCATGAGCTGCTCCTTTTAAGTTCCATGAGCCGCAGTTGTTATTCTTTGTCCGCTTCCTGCGAACCCCTTTTCCTCAACCTGCCCCGTTTACTTCTTGTAGAGCGGGCTACTACCCGGGTGCCGGGATACACCGAATACCGACATAGAATGCTTGCTACAGAGCTGTATGATTTTCAAACAAATAACGCCGACCACGTCCCTGAGGATACAACTCTGTATCGGCGCACCTTTCCTTCACACCACCGAGTATAGACTAAGATTCGATAATGCAAGGGACGACAGCAAATTTTTTTTGGATTTTGACAGAAAAATGACTAGCGCGTCAAAAAATGGAAGCTGCTGCATTGAACGCATCGAAGCGGCCATGAGGCCGCTATAGCGCACTATCCGCATCAGGACAGGTTCTCACCTATCCAGTTCAAGACATCATCATGGTGTGTTTTGGTCTTCACCTTGTCGATGATATGCCGCAGGCGCCCCTCCTTGTCGATGATAAAAGTCGTGCGCAGCAACCCCATGAACTCGCGCCCCATGAACTTCTTCAGTCCCCAACAACCATACTTGTCGGCGATCTTGTGACCTTCATCGGACAAAAGGTCAAAATTCAGCTCATACTTGTCGATAAACTTCTGCAGCTTGGCCTCGGGGTCAGGGCTAACCCCGAGAACCACGGTATCGAGTTCTGAGAATTCCTTGGCGGCATCGCGAATACCACAGGCCTGGGTTGTGCAACCGGGGGTTAAGGCCTTGGGATAGAAATACAGCACAACATTTTTGCTGCCGCGAAACTCTTTCAGGCTGACTTTTTCACCTTTCTGGTTAGTCAGCGTGAAAGCCGGCGCGAGATTGCCAATCTTCGGAAATGACATGATTACCCCCTCTGGATACTTTAATGCGTAAGGCCGGCATTCTGCCGATCTGTATTCGATATTGCTATTACCGTTACCATTGCTGCGCTTATCAATACCCCGCAGAATCGCAGCCAAAAGCAGTGCACATGCGGACTAAGGACAAAGGCTAACAACTAACTCTATCGCTAACGCTAACGCTAAAAAATAAGTTAAACCTCGCCCTAAAAGCCTCCTTATTGAGCCGCTTCCCTTGTTCAGGGTAACTTCGCTCACTTTACGCCCTGGGAAGCTCTAAGAAGCTCTGGAACGCCCTGAAAAATCCCTTGCAGCCCCCGGTATTCGAAGCAGACGCTGGCCCTGTACGAACCGGGCTAAAAATCCTGAACCTTATAGCCGGCTTCACGGCGCGCAATAATTCCACAGTCGCCAAGCTTCCGCACCAGCGCGGCACGCTCGCCATCGGTCAGAAAACCACCAACTTCCAAACAACCCTCAGGCCCGGTGAGGCATACAGAGGCGGGTTCTGTGGCACTGCTGCCCATCCGCACCAACACAGAAAGGCTGTCGCGAGCGAACTCGCGATGGTAAAAGCTCTCCTGGCGGTGGCCACGGCAACAGTCCAGTACTACGCGCTCACCGCTGATACGGATGACCTCCCGCCGGGTACCCTGCATGTACACATAAGCCAGGAGAATGCCAAGCAACAGCACCTCAAGACCAGCAAACGGCAACACCATCCAGGCACCAGCGAAAGCGAAGGCGATACTGATACCCAGAGATACAGCAACCAGGGATACAAACACCCACAAATTCCCGGATAGCGAAAGTGACTGGTTTGGAGCAAGCAGGATGCAGGCATTCTTGCGGGATACGCGGCCGACTTCGGTAACCATAACAGTGCAACCCGGTGGACTGGTTTCTTCATTGTAGACAGGCACAAGGCTGGTTAAAAATTGCGCCACCGGGTTTTTTGAGAGGCGCCTCCTCAAGGCACGACCGGGCGGCATAACCGAGCATCGGCGTTACCCTTCCCTACCCCCCCCCTTAGGTCCACTCCTGCCTTTTCCCAACTACGGCTCCTATCTGGGAGCCCGGGCTGAAAGCGCCTAATTGAAAGCCGGAATACTGATAACTGCTGCAGTCTATGGCCAGGCTTAGCGCCAGACGGGCGAGTAATACAGGGGCAGCCTGCACAACTCGGGGGTTTCAGATATAAAAAAACCCGCGGCAGGCGCGGGTTTTCATCGGCTTCAGCGAACTTCGCTTATGGCAGCAGGTGAGCTACCGCATCGCGTTCTTCTGCCAGTTCCTTCTCGGTCGCGGCCATCTTCTCACGGGAGAAGTCATTGATGTCCACGCCCTGAACGATGGTCCAATCCCCACCCTTGCAGGTGCAAGGGAAGGAGTAGATCAAACCTTCCTGAATGCCATAGGAGCCGTCGCTGTATACAGCCATGCTGGTCCAGTCACCTTCGGCGGTGCCCAGCGCCCAATCGCGCATATGGTCAATGGCGGCATTAGCGGCAGAGGCAGCGGAAGAAGCACCGCGAGCCTTGATGATTGCCGCTCCGCGCTGCTGCACGGTTGGGATAAAGTCGTTCTCGTACCAGTCCTGCTCCACCTTACCCATCGCGCTTTCGCCCTTAACCTTAACCTGGTGCAGGTCTGGGTACTGGGTGGAAGAGTGGTTACCCCAAATGGTCATGTGGGTAATGTCATTGACGGAGGAGTCGGTCTTGTTGGCCAGCTGAGACAGGGCACGATTGTGGTCGAGGCGAGTCATGGCGGTGAAGTTGCGGGGATCCAGGTCCGGCGCATTGCGCTGGGCGATCAGTGCGTTGGTATTGGCCGGGTTGCCCACTACCAGGACTTTCACATCGCGGGAGGCGACATCGTTCAGAGCTTTGCCCTGCGCGGAGAAAATAGCCGCGTTGGCTTCCAGCAGATCCTTACGCTCCATGCCCGGGCCACGAGGACGGGCGCCAACCAGCAACGCATAATCCGCATCCTTGAATGCGACAGTGGCGTCATCACTCTGAACGATTCCGGCGAGCAGCGGGAAGGCACAGTCCTCCAGCTCCATAGCCACGCCTTTCAGAGCTTCCAGCGCCGGGGTAATCTCCAGCAGCTGCAGGATAACCGGCTGATCTTTACCCAGCATCTCACCAGATGCGATTCGAAACAGCAGAGAATAACTGATCTGGCCGGCGGCGCCGGTAACAGCAACTCGAACAGGTGCTTTCACTTTAGTTCTCCCTAGTTAGTGAGCGGCCTGCATTATAGAGACTTACGGGCAAATTTCACCTAGCGTCTTGTGGTGCGGAAGACAGGCCCGGGAACACGCGGAAACCCGGGCTGGTCGGGCTGTCAGGCCACTGCCATCGACCGATATCGTGCCTCAAGTGCCAGATACAGTTGCTCGCTGTAATCCGCGGCGGCACTGTCCAGTGCGCGGGAAAGTTCGGCCAGATGTTCGTTGTCTTCCCGCCCCTGCCAGTTTTTTACATAGCTGCCATCTTTGTAGCCGTTATCCTGCCGGAAGCGGTTGAGCACATTCTTGCCTACATAACGCTGGTAAAGCTCGGCAAAATTCAGCTCCACATCGGCCATAAGCTGGGCAAAACCGCCGAGGTCGAAGCTGCGGCTTGCCAGCGTGTTCAGTGTGAAGGCCTCCAGGTGCTCGCGGAAATCTCCGGCTGCCGGGGGCACAGTATCAAGCTCTGCCAGCATACGCTCGGCAACAGCAGCGGGAGCACCATGCTGAAGCTCAAGACTGAGGCCGAAATGCCAGATATCCACCAGCTCCAGCTTGACCTGGTCCATTTCAGGGCTCTGCTTCTTCCACCACTTCCAGCCGTAATGATCCAGCAGCTCGGCACTCTCCACCCAGATGGCGCGATACCAGGGGAACTGCTGTCCGCGCCAGTCGCTGTTGACCACGGAGTTAATCTCATCCTGCAGCTGCAGCATCACCTGCAATTGTTGTTTCATCATGGGAACACCTGTGCGCGCATCACTTCGCGCGGGGGAAAAGTCGATAGAAATTTTCAGTTGTGATTTCGGCGAGCTGCCCGTAGGGGATGCCTCGCAGCTCGGCTATAAACTCCGCCACCTCGCGCACGTAGGCCGGAATGTTCGGCTTGCCCCGGTATGGCACCGGGGCAAGATAGGGGGAATCGGTTTCCACCAGCAGCCGATCCAAAGGCAATTTACTCGCCACGTCACGCAGCTCCTGCGCGTTTTTAAAGGTGACGATACCGGAGAGCGAGATGTAATAGTTGAGGTCCAGCGCAGCCTTGGCCATTTCCCAGCTCTCGGTAAAGCAGTGCAGCACGCCGGCATGCTCTCGGCTGCCATGGGCACGGATCAGGTCGATGGTGTCTGCACGGGCATCCCGGGTATGCACAATCACCGGCAGACCGGCTGTGGCTGCGGCCTGCAGGTGGGCGATAAAGCTCCGCTGCTGCACTTCGCGGGAGTCGGTGCTGTAGTAGTAATCGAGCCCGGTTTCCCCGAGGGCAACCACTCCCGGCATATCGGCGAGAGTCAGCAGTTTTTCGACATCCGCCAGGCCGGAATCCACGTCCAGTGGGTGTACCCCAACGGAACAGACAACATCGCTATGCCGGGCGGCAATGGAGACAACGCTATCCACATTGTCGAGACTGATTCCCACACACAGGAACTTGCTGACTCCCCGGCCCCTGGCGAAGTCCAGGGCAGCATCCAGGTCGCCATCAAACTGATCCAGCTTTAAACGGTCCAGGTGACAGTGAGAATCCACAAGCTGCGGAGGCCTATCGCCTGCTGCCGATGGGACGTCAGCTTGCGGCTGGCTGGAATCAGATGACACTTGGTTACCTCAATTTCAGGAGAGAATTACAGCGTATGCGTCGGCCGGCTGGACTCCAGGGAGCCAGCCAGGAGAGTCTCGATCTTGGCCTGGGCGATATTGTCCTTATCGCCGAACTGGACGCCGATGCCCGGTGTGCGGTTGCCCTGAGCTCCAGCGGGCGTGATCCAGACCACTTTGCCGGCTATCGGCACTTTGTCAGGCTCGTCCATCAGGCTGAGCAGGAGAAACACCTCGTCACCGAGGTTATAGGCCTTGTCAGTGCTGATGAAAAGACCACCATTCTTCACAAACGGCATATAGGCCGCGTACAGCACGGACTTGTCCTGAATCTTCAGCGATAGGATACCGTTTCGGGCTCCGCCCCCCATGCCTTTCATGGCCTGACCTCGTTGTTTTGTTATTGCCGTTAAGTTATCCGAGCGCAGAGACCGTGTCCAGATGCGGACTTCAGGTCTTGAGCTGTCACCATGCCAGCAAGCCAGCGTAGCCATCAGCACTTGAGGTGCCCTTGAGGTACTCTTCAGGCACTCTTCAGATACTCTTCAGGTACTCTTCAGGTACTCGCGATCGCCACAGGCTGCTGAGCTGAAAGCCAACCTCGCGCTCTCTATAGCTATAGCGACTTGCATAGCGGCTTCTGTAGCACTTCTTATAGCGACTTCTGTAGTGACACAGACACAGAACTGCCAGAGCTGACTGACTGCCAGAGATCACTGGTGACTCACCGATAGAGCCGTGACCAGCGTATTAACAACTCCTCGATCAGCAGGCGCCGGTTCGGGTTGGCACCACTGGACAGGGCCTGGCGGGCCTGGAGCAGCTGGTCGTAGAAAAGAAATAACGGCCTGACCGCCTCCCCACCCTCGCCGGGTAATCTCTGCAGGAAGACACCAACCTGCTCATCCACCCCGGTATCGCTGCTGCGGGCCTTAAGCAGCTGTACCACCCACTGCTGCCAGTACAGCAGCAGTTCGGTTAAGTCACAGCCCTCCCCCGGCGACTCCCATCGCCCGGCCAGGGTCACCGCTGAGCTGCTCCCCTGCGAGAGCTGCGCGAGATCGGCGAGAAACTGCTGCCGCAGCTCGAGGGATTCCGGTTCCGCCAGAGCCAGCGCCCTGAGCGGCGCCCCGCCCGCTACAGTGAGGGCACTGCGCGCGGCACTGCCCTGCAAGCCGCCATCTTTCAGCCACTGCAATGCGGACTCTTCACTGGGCGCCGGAAACGCCACCGTCTGGCAGCGGCTGCGAATGGTAGGCAACAGACCCGAGGGGGCATCACTGATCAGCAGAAAAATAACCGACGATGCGGGTTCTTCGAGGTTCTTTAGCAAGGCGTTGGCCGCATTGACATTCATCGCCTCGGCCGGAGCCAGCCATACCACCCTGGCCCCCTCCCTGCCGCTGGTTCGCCCGACAAAGCCGCCGAGCTGACGAATCTGTTCCACCTTCAGCGGCCCGCCGTCCTTCTCCGGCTGAACGCGCAGAAAGTCCGGGTGCGATCCGGCTCGCCAGAGCTTGCAACCCCGGCAGTCTCCACAGGCGAGCCCCTGGCGGGGCGCATCACAGAGCACCATCGCCACGAACGCCTCGGCAAAGCGCCGCTTACCCAGCCCCGGCTGGCCACTCAGAAGCAGCGCATGAGGGCAGCGCCCGGCATGCCACTGGCCGCCGAGGCGAGTCCACGCCTCGCGCTGCCAGGGCAGTGGCGAAGGAATGGCAGCGTGCAGAGGATCAGATTGTGACACGAGACTGAATGCCCTATGGGTTGCAAAATACTGCCATTGGCAGCACTGAAAAATATGGTTGGCCCGGCGCTAGCCGAGCAGGCTTTGCAGTTCAACCTCGAGGCGCTGCTGAACCTCCGCAAGAGGGCGCGCCGCATCGAGTACCGCATAGCGACCCGGATCTGCGTCAGCCCTTGCCAGATAGGCTTCGCGGACTTTTTGGAAAAAGTCGAGTCTCTCACTCTCAAACCGATCCGCGGCACCGGTGGTCGCCGCCCTGGCGAGCCCCTGCGCGGGGTCGAGATCCAGTAGCAGCACTCGATCGGGCCTCAGTGGCCCCTGAACGGTCTGCTCCAGCTGTGCAATGAGGCTGAGATCCAGGCCGCGTCCGCCACCCTGATAGGCGTAGGTGGCATCGGTAAAACGATCACAGATGACCCAGGCCCCACGAGCCAGTGCCGGACGGATGACCTCGGCCAGGTGCTGGGCGCGGGCGGCAAAAACCATCAGCAGCTCCGCCGTTGGATCTACCGTTTCCTCGCGATGTTCCAGCAGCAGGGCTCGTAACTGCTCCGCCAGGGGGGTGCCACCGGGCTCTCGGGTCTGCACAAACTCGATACCGCGGGAGCGCATCCAATCGGTGATGAAAAGCAGATTAGTGGACTTGCCGACGCCCTCCCCGCCCTCGAGAGTAATAAATCTTCCCCGCGCCATACTCACTCTCTGCCTCCGGCGGGGCTGGAGCGGTAATCCGCACGGCGCTTCAACTGGTATTCCCTGACCGCACGGTTGTGCTCATCCAGAGTCGCGGAGAAATGGTGATAACCATTGCCTTTGGCGACAAAATAGAGCGTATCGCCGTCCTTGGGGTTGAGTGCTGCGCGAATCGCCTCGCGCCCCGGCAATGCTATCGGGGTTGGCGGCAACCCCTTGATCACATAGGTGTTGTAGGGAGTGGCCTGACGCAGGTGATGGCGGCGAAGATTGCCGTCAAAGCCCTCACCAAGCCCATAAATCACGGTCGGGTCCGTCTGCAGCCGCATCCCTTTGCGGAGACGGCGTACGAACACACCGGCGATTTCATCGCGTTCAGAAGGCTGACCGGTCTCCTTTTCAATCAGCGAGGCGAGAACCAGCGCCTCCTCGGGCGTATCGAACGGTAGCGGCTCGCTGCGCTGCTGCCATTCCTCGTTGAGCACATTGCGCATCCGTTCATGGGCCTGTTTCATCAGTTCGATATCCGTAGTGCCCGAACGGTAAATATAGGTATCCGGGAATATCCAGCCCTCGAGATTCGTCGCCTCCAGTCCCAAGGCGGCAGCTGCCGCCTCAATGGACTTGCCAGCGTCAGTCTGCACGATATTGCGCCCAGCGCGGATCTGCTCCAGAGCCTCGCGCGCGGTCCAGCCCTCAACGAGGGTCACGCGGTAGCGGGTCACATCGCCACGGTGGAGGCGATCCACCAGATCCATCGCATTGGTGCCCTGCGGCAATAGATACTCACCGGCATGGATCGCTGTCTGCTCGCGCCAATAGGCATAAAGCAGTACCAGACGAGGCAATTTCACAGCACCTTGCTGCTCAAGATCCCTTAAAACCCGCGACAGGTTGCCCCCGCTCTCCACCTGGAAGCGCAGGCCGCCGTCCTCAACGGAAAGTGGCTGAAGCAGACTTTTTTGCACGGCGATAAAGGCCACAGCAGTAGCGACAACAAATAACAACAAGCCTCCGAACAGGAATTTCCTGCCGAGCTTATTCACTTTGGTTTTTTTCTTCTCTACCACAACTCTTCAGCCACCAAATTCTGTAAATGTTTAACCTGCGGCCCCGGGTGCCAGACCTTTATACCCGCAAGAGCGCGCACTGGCAGCACCCCCCTGACACTGTTGCAGACCGCCACCTCCTCTGCAGATGTCAGGGAAGTGAGATTGAGAGGGCACTCATCAATGGGGGTTCGCTCGGCCAGCCAGTCACGCATCACCCCCCGCACACCACAGCGGGACAAATCTGGCGTGTGCCAGCGCCCGGCGAACCGGAGCAATAGATTGCAGCGCAAGGTCTCCACCAGATCACCTTGCTCGTCCAGCAACAGTCCATCGTGCAGCAGGTCGCTGACTGGCAGCTCGCTCATGGCGCGATTATATCTCGAGCGAGCCAGTTCTTTGCAGCCCGGATTGGGGCCATCCATTTTCGGCAACCGTGTCTGGCAAAGATGCAGGGTAATGCCGTTATCCATGGCTACAGGTGCAGACAAGGGTTCGATAGAGAGATCCCAGTGAGGGGGCTCGTCAAACTGCAGGTGCCCCAAGCGCAGGCGCAGGCGCAGGCAGCGCTCGTTGAGAGAGGGCAGAATCGCCGAGAGGAAAGACTCGATCTCCTCCAGCAATGCCGCCGCCACCCGCCCGGCGCGTAAAAGACGGGCACGGTGGTAAGGCCAGAGGGGCACCCTGCCGGCAGCTCCGCGCATGGTTTCCAAGAGGCCGGGGGTGGGGCCAGAATCTATCACGGCATCCGGGAGAAGAACCGGGACACTCTGGCCACGAACAAACAACAGGGGGAAATCCATGCGCAAGGACCTGGAAAGAGCGCCCGCCCATAAAGGCGGGCACTGCAGATCAGACGCGCTTGAAGATCAGCGAGCCGTTGGTGCCACCAAAGCCAAAAGAATTGGACAGCACGGCATCAATGGTCCGCTTCTGGGCCTCACCGGGCACCAGGTTGACATCGGCACAGGCTTCATCGGGATTTTCAAGGTTGATGGTGGGCGGCGCCACCTGATCGCGAATCGCCAACACCGAGAAAATCGCCTCAATGGCACCAGCCGCTCCCAGCAGATGGCCGGTCATGGACTTGGTTGAACTCACTGCAAGCCCCTCCAGGTCAGCTCCAAACACGGAACGCACAGCCTGGATTTCCGCCTTGTCGCCGAGCGGGGTCGAGGTCCCGTGCGCATTGATGTACTGGATACCATCAGACCCTAGCTGCGCATCCTTGAGGGCGTTGCGCATCGACAGCGCAGCGCCAGCGCCGTTTTCTGGCGGTGAAGTCATATGGTAGGCATCGCCGCTCATGCCGAAACCGCTCAGTTCGGCAAGAATCTTGGCGCCGCGGGCTTTCGCGTGTTCATACTCCTCGAGAACGAGCACTGCAGCCCCCTCCCCCAGCACGAAACCATCCCGATCCCGGTCCCAAGGACGGCTGGCCGCTTGCGGATCATCGTTGCGGGTAGAGAGTGCCCGAGCAGCACAGAAGCCGCCCAGCCCAACCGGTGTAGTGACCATTTCAGCACCGCCGCAGACCATCACATCGGCATCGCCATACTGGATAGTGCGCAGACCCAGGCCAATGGCATGGGTACCGGTGGTACAGGCGGTAGTCGTGGAGAGATTGGGGCCCTTCATACCGTACTTGATCGAGATATTGCCGGAAACCATATTGATAATGGCCCCGGGGACAAAAAACGGCGACACCCGGCGAGGGCCTTTTTCCGCGATCAGCATCGCATTCTCTTCGATCGCGGCAATACCACCCATGCCGGAACCAATGCAGGCACCGACACGGGGCGCATTTTCATCGGTGACCTGCAGCGCACTGTCTTCCACCGCCTGAATGGCAGCCACCATCCCATACTGCAGGAACATGTCCATTTTGCGGGCTTCTTTGGCTGCCATATACGGCGTGGGGTCAAACCCCTTCACCGTGGCCGCAAAACGCGTGGAAAAAGCGGACACATCAAACGATTCGATTGGCGCGGCACCACTGGTGCCAGCGAGGATTCCGGACCAGGTCTCCTCTACAGTGTTCCCCAGCGGGCTCACCATTCCCATTCCGGTAACGACTACTCTTCTACGCGACACTCGTCTTCCCCCGAATATCTACAATGCACTACACCAATAATAACTACCGGCAGAGCCGGGCCTTGCGCCATAGTGCAGTAATTTTCGCTTGGCGCCAATAAAACGAAAGCCGTTCTATGTAACATAGGACGGCTCTCGCAGTACACTCGGTTGCGGGTGCTATATCCGATATATCAACCCGCAGCCTGAACTTCCCAGCGGGGATTAACCAAGGTTTTCCTTGATGTAATCAATGGCCAGCTGGACAGTTGTAATTTTTTCAGCTTCTTCATCGGGAATTTCGGTTTCGAATTCCTCTTCGAGAGCCATTACCAACTCAACTGTGTCGAGAGAGTCAGCGCCAAGATCTTCAACAAATGAGGCTTCAGGCTTTACATCTTCTTCCTTAACGCCCAGCTGTTCAGCAACGATCTTTTTTACGCGCTCTTCAATGCTGCTCATGATTCAATTTAACTCCTAGTGGATAAAAATCTGTTTTGGTCGCCAATGCTTTCTTAATGTTTTTGACAAAAAAATTAACGACCGGCTCACACAGCTTCTGGATAATGCGAGGCGGCATTGTACCCTGATTTTTTCGGGATGTAATGCATCGCCTCACACGGCCATCTGCAACTCTTAAAAAACCTTACTCATCAATGACTTAGGCAACCTTTCCGGGGAGAGGCTCAAGCCATATACATGCCACCATTTACATGAATGGTCTCACCGGTGACATAGCCGCCCGCATCGCTGGCCAAAAAAGCAACAACAGAGGCGATTTCCTCCGGCGCGCCGAGGCGGCCAAGGGGAATCTTGCCCATAAGGGCTTCACGCTGCTCTTCCGGCAGTACCTTGGTCATATCCGTATCGATAAAGCCCGGAGCCACCGTATTGACAGTAATGCCACGGGAGCCGATCTCTGCCGCCAGCGAGCGGCTGAAGCCGGCAACACCGGCTTTGGTGGCCGCATAGTTGGCTTGGCCCGCATTACCCATGCTGCCTACCACCGAGCTGATATTAATAATGCGGCCCCAGCGCGCCTTGGTCATATCCCGCAGGCAGGCTTTGCTCACGCGATAAACGGCGGTCAGGTTGGTCTCAAGGACCGATGCCCACTCGTCGTCTTTCATGCGCATCAGCAGGTTATCCTTGGTGATGCCGGCATTGTTGACCAGGATGGTTGGCGCACCGAACTCACCTTTCACCGCGCCCAGCAGGTCCGCAAGGCTTTCGGCACTGGTCACATCCAGCACTCGACCACTACCGGCAATACCCTTCTCAGCAAAACGCTGAGTGATTTTTTCCGCACCGGATTCGCTGGTAGCGGTACCAATTACCGTGGCACCCTGCTCGCCCAGCATATCGGCAATGGCGGCACCAATACCGCGGCTGGCGCCGGTTACCAGCGCTACACGGCCTTTCAAAGAGGTCATCATCGTCATTGTTTCTCCCATTGCCGCTAAGGCGGAATTATTCTGCGGTCGCCTGCAGCGCTTCCTGCAGCTGCTCCGGTGATTCGATGTTATAGGTGGTCAGCGTGCGATCGATTCGCTTCGACAGTCCGGCAAGCACCTTGCCGGGACCACACTCGACCAGCGTATCAACACCGTCGGCAACCATCGCCTGCACGCAAGCTGTCCAGCGAACGGGACTGTAGATCTGCTCGACCATCAACTGCTTGATTGCGACGGGATCGGATTCGGTTTTCGCATGCACATTGTGCACAACGGGGATAGCGGGGGATTTGAACTCTGTGGCCTCAATCTGCGGCGCAAGTTTATCTGCCGCGGGGCGCATCAGCTCGGTATGGAAAGGTGCGCTGACCGGCAATGGCAGCGCCCGCTTGGCGCCCGCCGCCTTGCACCCATCAATTGCCCGAGCCACAGCCGCCGCGCTGCCTGCGATCACCACCTGACCGGGGGAGTTGTAATTGACTGCGGCAACCACCTCACCTTGCGCCGCATCCGCACAGGCGGCTTCCACGGCGGCGTCATCGAGACCGATGACGGCGGCCATGGCCCCCTCACCCGCCGGGACCGCTTCCTGCATCAGGCGGCCGCGCTCACGCACAAGGCGTACGGCATCGGCAAAAGCCAGGGTACCGGAGCATACCAGCGCAGACCACTCACCCAGACTGTGCCCGGCCATCCGAGCCGGTACAGCGCCAGCCCGGGCAACCCACGCGCGATAGAGCGCGACGCTGGCTGTCAGCAATAGCGGCTGGGTACGCTCGGTGAGATTGATATCCTGCTGCTGGCCATTCTGACAGAGATCCCAGAGGTCATAACCCAGCACCTCGGAAGCTTCTGCAAATGCAGTCGAGACTTCGGAAAAATCTTTGGCCGCATCCGCGAGCATGCCGATCTGCTGCGAACCCTGGCCAGGAAAGACAAATGCAAGCCGAGCACTGGTCATGGGACATCCTTAAACCTGATTGGCGAAACCGGGGGCTTATTCACGCTAACCGTGCGATACCGCCAAGGCCTTACTCAATCGGCTGGCGAGATCAGCTTCGGCACACTCTTTGGCGGTGATCATGGCCCGGTAAAACGCCTCACTGCTGGCGCCTCCATGGCTCTTGATCACATTGCCTTTGACCCCCAAAAAGCTGGCGCCATTATAGCGAGCGGGTTCTACCTGTGTACGCCATTTTCGCAACAATTTTATGGCCAATTGGCCAAAAAACCGCTTAAAAGAACTCTTTCTCTCAATGGTGAACGCTTTTTGACCCATCAGTCTAATCACGCCCTCGGCGGATTTCATCGCCACATTCCCCATCAATCCATCACAGACCACAACATCCACCACACCGGTGAAGATATCGTGACCCTCAACGAAGCCGAAGTAATCAATGTCCGGCTGCGCCTTGAAGAGTTCAGCGGCACGCCGAACCTCTTCGGTCCCCTTGTGTGGCTCAGCGCCAATATTGAGCAGCGCAACCTTAAGCTGCCGCTTGCCGGTATGGACCCGCTGGGCCTCGATACCCATGCGGGCAAACTGCAGCAGGTCCTCGGCAGAGCAATCAATATTTGCGCCCAGATCAAGCAAGAAGCAGGAGCCGGTTTCCGCCGGCAGGGATTTACCCAAAGCTGGACGGCGCACCCCTTCGACAGTGCCGAGAATGCTGCGCCCGAGCGCCAGCAGTGCGCCGGTGTTGCCGGCGGTCACCATGGCATCCGCCTCCCCCGCCGCAACGGCCTGAAGGGCGCGCGCCATGGAGGATTCGCGCTTGCGGCGAAGGGCCTGCACTGGATTACATTGCTGGGTCACGACCTGCTCGCAGGGTACGACCTCGAGCCGCTCTATTACAGGGGAGGAATGGAATTCACGGAGCAGATCCTGAAGCTGGGTCTGAGGACCAAAAAGCTTCAGCGTTGCCTGGGGGAACCGCTGGAGAAATCTTATGCAGGCCGGAACGACAGAGCGGGGACCTAAGTCCCCGCCCATCGCATCCACGGCCAATCGCAATTGGCTGGACAAACTTTACTCTTCTTCAGAGCCGCCGACATCGATCACCTTGCGACCACGGTAGAAACCGTCCTTGGTCACGTGGTGGCGACGATGCTTTTCGCCGGTAGTCGGATCGACGGACAGAGTCGCGCCCGCGCCCAGAGCATCGTGGGAACGACGCATACCGCGACGGGAACGAGTCTTTTTGTTTTGCTGAACAGCCATGGCTTGCTCCTAAAATAAACTAATTACACTGGAACCGGGGCGCCTACCGGCGAGCCCAACCCGTCGGCAAACACTAGGATTTACCCGACGAACCCTTCAACTGTTCCAGCACTTTAAAGGGGTTTTCCCGCTGCTCTCCCTCCTCCATGGATGCATCACCAAACTGGAATTTGTCCCGGGGGACACACTCCTCTTCGTGATAAGCCACCATGGGCAGGTTGAGCAAAATCTCATCTTCCAGAACCTGGTACAGGTTGAGCTCATCGCCTTCCTGTATCACAGGGTCAAGATCCTTGGAGAGTGACTTGCCCTGCTCCTCGGACCAAACAATTCCCCAGTGCACACCAGCATCAACAGATTCAGGCATCGGCTTGAGGCAGCGCTGGCAGAGAAGCTGAACATCGCAGCGCACCCTACCTTCAACCACCATGTGCCTATTCAGGTCGCGACCAAAACTCAGCTCGACCTGAACGCCATCATCAACAGATTCAACCACCGCCGCCAATCTCTCGAGAGCCTCAGCGGGAACCGAACCCGAGAGCTGCTGCTCTCGCTGGACCAGCTTGCGGGCGTCCACGATTTTGGGGATGGCATCCACCTGCTGCCTACTACTTTGCACCATTCTCAGAGCCTCCCTGAATACCAGCGGTAAGGGCCCCTCTGAGTGGCCAGCAGCACCTCTTGGTACAGCGCGAACACTGGGGGTATCGACATAAGCGCGCAATTCTATGGACTCGCCATACCCTTGTCAAAACAATTCATCCGCGGCTACATTGCCCCCGAAATGGCCCGATTCCGGCAACCACAGCAAGAGAACGCCATGCCCCGCTCCCTGATTCTAGCCTCCAGCTCCCCTTACCGCCGCCAGCTGCTTCAGCAGCTAGGACTGACGTTCACATCAGCCAGCCCCCATATAAATGAAGGGGCACAACCCGGCGAGACCCCCTCGGCTCTCGCCCGACGTCTCGCCAGCGAAAAGGCCCGCGCCCTCAGCGACCAATTCCCGAATGCCCTGATTATCGGTTCAGACCAGGTGGCGGAGCTCGACGGCCAGGCACAAGGCAAGCCCGGCAACCTGCACAATGCCCAGGCACAGCTGAGCGCCTGCAGCGGCAAGCGGGTAACCTTCCACACAGGCGTCAGCGTGCTGGACACCGCAAGCGGCACCCAGCGCACGGAGGTCGAGCCGTTCACCGTACTCTTCCGCAAGCTGTCACAGTCACAGATCCTGAATTATTTGCAGAGGGAGCAGCCCTTCGACTGTGCCGGCTCCTTCAAGGTGGAAGGCCTGGGGATCACTCTTTTCGAAAAAATGGAAGGATCAGACTACAACTCATTAATAGGCCTCCCATTAATTCGACTGATCAGCCTGCTGCAGGAATTTGGAGTGAGCCCACTGGAAGGGAACTGAAAAGACATTAAAGGAGGCCGAAGACATTGAGCGCAGTCAGGGGCATCCAAGCCTCGCCCCCAAAAGCCCGACCGCCAATTCAGCCAGACATCCGCCAGCCTGGCATCAGGGCACCAGAGGCGGCCAGTTCAGCAGCTCGGAGAAATGATCGATCACAGCGTGTGGCTTGCAGGCCTCCAGGCGCTCCGGATGATGAACTCCGTAACTCACGCCAATGGCCGCCATTTCCAGAGCCGCGGCCATCTGCAGGTCATAGACGGTATCCCCCACCATGACCGCTTCCGACACCGACACCCCCGTTTCCCCAAGCAGCTCCTGCAACATACGCGGATGCGGTTTAGACGCCGTCTCATCGGCACAGCGACTGGCGACAAACAGGCCGCCGAGCCCGTGATCCAGAAACTCCCGATTGAGGCCGCGCCGACTCTTGCCAGTTGCCACTGCGAGCTGATGCCCGGCCGTCTGCAGACTGTCCAGAGTTTCCAGCACACCATCGAACAGGGGCAGAGGCTCGGAGCGGGCAGCCATCCACTCCTCCGCATAGAGCTGGCGCATGCTGTCCCGCTGCCCCATGGAAGCCTCCGGGAACAGCGTGCTGATTGCTTCAGGCAAGCCCAGGCCGATAATGTTTCCGATCACTTCAGGGTGAAGAACCGGCAACCCCACACGGTCCGCCGCACGCTGGATACACGACACGATACGCGCTTCGGAATTACAGACGGTACCGTCCCAGTCGAGAATCACCAGCATCTGCCTGACCTCATCACCAAGCTGCCCCCACCGGGACAGCGTATCAAGCGCCAATCAGCGCCACCCACCCGCTCACACAAAACCCTACCCCTGCACTTGCGCGCCGGCACGCAGGGCCGACAGCGCCGCCTCGAGGTCCCCAGGGAGAGGAGCCTCCACCCTGACCCGCTTGCCGTCAGGCAAGGAGCAGCCGACAACTGCGGAGTGCAGAAACAGCCTTTTCAGACCCACATCCCGAAAAGCCCGATTGATTTCATCGGTTGCATACTTGGCGTCACCCGCCAACGGGCAGCCGACAAACTGCGCATGCACCCGGATCTGATGTGTACGACCGGTCACTGGCTCAGCGGCCACCAGTGTGGCACCGGAAAAACGCTCAACAACCTGAAAACGGGTTTCACTCGCCTTGCCCTCCGGATTGACGGAAACCATGCGCTCGCCGCTTTTAAGGGTGTTCTTTTTTAGCGGCGCCTCCACCGTGCGCCTGCCCCGGGGCCACTTCCCCGCCGCCAGAGCCAGGTAGGACTTCTCCATACGCCCAGCCCGAAGCTCTGATTGCACGTGCTTTAACACGGAGCGCTTGCGGGCAACAAAAATCGCCCCACTGGTATCCCGATCCAGCCGGTGCACCAGCTCCATAAATGGACTGGAAGGAAACATCTGGCGCAAAATCTCAATCAGCCCGAGGCGCACACCGCTGCCACCATGAACTGCAAGCCCGGCGGGCTTATTGATCACCAGCAGGCCGCCATCGTCATAGAGTATGGACGCCTCCACCAGCCGGCGCAGCTGATCACCCACCACAGGGGCTGGCGCCTGCTCAGCGGTGCGGATCGGCGGCACCCGCACCACATCGCCCGCCTGCAGCTTGTACTCGGCCTTAATGCGCCCTTTGTTCACACGCACCTCCCCCTTGCGGAGAATCCGGTAAATGCGCGAGCGCGGCACACCTTTCAGGCGCGCCTGCAGGAAATTATCGATCCGCTGGCCGGCCAGCTCCTCTGGAACAGTCAATAACTGGACACTGGAGGTGGCGGGTTCCGCACGGGTATGGGGCTCGGCGGTCCTGGCGGACCGACTGGGGGGGTGTTTACTTCTCATCGAGGAATGATACCGGCAGCAGCCGCCTAATTGAAGCGCGCCCAGCCCCGTGCTATATTCGGCCGGCCTGAATTGGGCTGGTTTTCGGCGATGTGCGGCATTAAGAGTTTAGCCACAGGCATCGTTCCAGAGAAAATACCGCCAATCGGCCGGTGAGCGCCAATAGCGCGTCATCAACAAAACTCTGCCGGTCAGGTCACTCCGACGAGAAGATTTCGGAGCACCTCGCCGGCCACAAGGCCCCGCTTTACGGCGGGTTAGTATGCGAAGGTAAGACGGGCTGAAGCCCGCAGCGCTTGAATTAAAGACTCAATTACTTACGTCCCGCTCTGTCGACAGATGCCAGCGACCGCACTGGCAACCCGGAACGCATCGGTAACACGCCTTCCGGTGACACAAAATACTGGACCAGAAGCCCCGGCCCAAAGCCAGCCGGAACAGAGCCTTGCAAGGACGTAAACCTCGCCGCCCGGATTACCAAGATTTAAGGGCGGCGCCCGGGAGTAACCCCTCCGAGAAGTTGGAGCGAAACCGGGTAGTACTGACACACTGGTGCTAAAGGTACCCAAGGGCGTAGCGATGTCGCACACGCCCGGAGTTACAGCAGTGAGACTGCCAGGATTCCGTCAGCCATTGGCCGAGGACGGAAACGGGCCTGTCCCTGCCCGCCCCGCGCCCCTGGTGCGGGGTTACAAGAAGCCTGCGAATTTCAGTGTCTTACCTTGGCGCAAAGCAAGGACTTACGACACGCATGAAGAGAATGCTGATCAACGCAACTCAACCAGAAGAGTTGCGCGTTGCCCTGGTCGATGGCCAGTGGCTCTACGATCTGGACATCGAGAACCGCACCCGCCAACAGAAAAAGGCGAACATCTACAAAGGCAAAATCACCCGCGTAGAACCCTCTCTCGAAGCCGCCTTCGTGGATTACGGCGAGGAGCGCCACGGCTTCCTGCCTTTGAAGGAAATCTCCCGCGAATACTTCCTTAAGCAGCCCAAAGACATCGACGGTCGCGTCAAAATCAAAGACGTGATCAAAGAGGGGATGGAAGTCATCGTCCAGGTAGATAAGGAAGAGCGCGGCAATAAAGGAGCTGCGCTCACCACCTTTATCAGCCTGGCCGGCCGCTACATGGTGCTGATGCCGAACAACCCACGGGCCGGCGGTATCTCCCGCCGCATCGAAGGTGACGAGCGCTCCGAGCTTCGCGATGCGCTGTCTGAGGTGGATGTACCCTCCGGCATGGGCATTATCGTTCGCACCGCCGGTGTCGGCCGTAGTGGCGAAGAACTGCAGTGGGACCTCAACTACCTGCTGCAGCTCTGGGACAAGATCAAGCAGGAGGCCGACGACTCCAAAGCTCCCCACTTCCTGTTCCAGGAGAGCAACGTCATCATCCGCGCGATTCGCGACTATATGCGTGATGACATCGGCGAAGTCATCGTTGATGACAAAGCCGCCTACCAGCTGGCCGCTGAGTTTGCTCGCCAGGTTATCCCGCAGTACGCCAACAAGGTGAAGTACTACGAGGACAGCATTCCCCTTTTCAACCGCTACCAGATCGAGAGCCAGATCGAAACTGCCTTCGAGCGCGAAGTGAAGCTGCCTTCCGGCGGTTCCATCGTCATCGATGTGACCGAGGCCCTGGTTTCTATCGACATCAACTCCTCCCGCGCCACCAAAGGCGGCGACATTGAGGAGACCGCCCGCAATATCAACCTGGAGGCCGCCGACGAAATCGCCCGCCAGCTGCGCCTGCGCGACATGGGTGGCCTGGTCGTTATCGACTTCATCGACATGCAGAACAAGTCCAACCAGCGCGAAGTTGAAAAGCGCATGGACAAAGCCCTGAGCATGGACCGTGCCCGGGTACAGATTGGCCGAATCTCACGCTTCGGCCTGCTGGAGATGTCGCGCCAGCGCCTGCGTCCGTCCCTCGGTGAAACCACCTTCCGGGTGTGCCCGCGCTGTAGCGGCCAGGGCACCATTCGCGGCACCAAATCCCTGGCTCTGTCCATCCTGCGCCTGGTGGAAGAAGAAGCCAAGAAGGAGCGCAGCGCCGAGATTCGGGCCATCTGCCCGGTGAACGTCGCCACCTACCTGCTTAACGAGAAGCGTGCTGCAATCACCCAGATTGAGTCCCGCAACAAGACCCGCGTCGTAGTCGTTCCCAACGCGGAGCTGGAGACACCACACTTCGAAGTGCTGCGCCTGCGTGATGATGACGCCTCCACCCTGGAAACGTCCTACAAGATTTCAGGCACCATAGAAGACACCTCCAAGGCGGAAGAAGAGCCTCTGCGCCCCATCGCCCAGCCGGCGGTGCAGCAGATTGCCCACACAGCTCCGGCTCCCACCCCTGTGGAGAAGAAAGAAAAGAAAGAGAAGAAGGCAAAAGGCAAGAGCAAGGCCAAGGCCGAGCCAGGGCTACTTAAGCGCCTGCTCAACGCTATCGCCGCCCTATTCGGCTCCGAAGAAGAAAGCGACAAGAAACACAGCAAGTCCAACGCCCGTGGCAAAAACTACCAGCAACAGCGCAACCGCAACCAGCGCCGGGGAGGCCGCGGCAACCGCGGCAATCGCAGCCGTGGCGAAGGGCGTGGCGAAGCGCGCGATGACAGCGACAAGCGCGAACTGACCCGCGACGACAAGCGCGGGGAAAAGCAGGAAGAGCGCAAAGAGGACAAGCGCGAAGAGTCCACCGAGGCTAACGCCGACAGGTCTCAGGGCCAGCGCCGCCGTCGCCGCCGTCGCGGTGGCGAAGGCCGTCGCCGCCGCGAGGACCAGCAATCCGTCACAACCGAAACCCTGGAGAGCAGCCCGGCGGAGGTCGAGCAGGATACTGCGGAAGCTTCCGATGAGCAGCGCCCAGCCCGCCGCCCAAGGGATGCCCGCGGCCGCCCGCAGCCGCGCCGGCGTGGCCGCCGTGGTGGCAACGCAGCGGCCGCAGCAGTTGCCCAAAGCCAGGAGGAGCTGAACCGCGAGGTAAATGAAGCGATTGACGAGGCCGAAAGTGAAGCCAAAGTCTCCGCCGAAAAGGAACTCGGCAGCAGCGACAGCCAGCAAAGCGCCGCGGAATCCCCGAAAACCGCACAGGCCGAAGGCGGGCAACAGGCAGCAGCCGAATCTGCGCCCTCAGACGTAGCGCAGGCAGCTAAGAAGGTAACCGCCGGCGCCGAGGAAGCGCAGCCAGTTGCGCAAAAGGAGCAAACTGAATACAAACCAGAGCCAAAAGCTGAGCCCAAGGCAGAAAAAGCCGCAGCGGCCAACGAGGAAACTCCGCGCACTGAGCCTGTCGAATCTGTAGAGCCTGCAGGTCAAGACACAGCCACTGCCACTGAGTCCCAAGAGGCAGCTCAGGTTTCGCAAACTGAAGCACCCTCTCAGGCAGAACCCTCTATCGCGGAGACATCTGTCGAGGCCAAAACCGAGGCCCAGCAGACCACTACGGCTGAGGCAGCTTACGCCGACACCAAAGCCGAAGAGTTTGCCCTGGACGTCGCCGCAGAAGAGGCCATGCCCCTGACCAGCGAGAGCGCAGCCAATGCTGAGAGTACTGCGGGCGAAGTAACACGGCCGAAGAACGACCCCCGCGTCAATCCCAAGCCCCTGCTCGAACTCGTTATCATTACCGAGCACCGAGATCTCGGCGAACTGCGCCCGCTGGACACGGCACAGCCTGCCAACATCCAGCATCAGCCACGGCCCCTGAAACGCCCGGCCAACGACCCCCGCGTCGCCCGCCAGGCCGAACAGGCCAATGACAGCGCCAGTGACGCAGAGGTTAGTTGACCGTCGGGGTTAGCCGCTATTTTGCTCAAAAAAGCGGCTAACCCATTGAACTCATTAAAAAAATCCCCGACGCACTTGTACCGGTCACAGCGACCGGTATAATGCGCCGGACAATCTGGTGGGGTGGCTGAGTGGTCGAAAGCGGCGGTCTTGAAAACCGTTGACTGTAACAGGTCCCAGGGTTCGAATCCCTGCCCCACCGCCATATACAGAACCCGGCTCATTGCCGGGTTTTTTTATATGGGTACTAAGCAGCCCCGCAAAACGCCTCTCAGCCGAGCCGGAGGCGGCAAAGTCCGAATAACCCGCTAGCACTGTGACCCAAGCCCTGCTTGCACTCCATGCAAGCTGCCAAATTAAACCTATACAGCTCTTTCCTGCAGCCCCAAGGGCACATGTAGCGCAACAGACTTAAGCTTAGCGACCCGCCCTGCAGCATTGTTATAAAGATGGATACACGATCTGAAATCGGATATTGGTCGAGGGGGTGCGCTGTTAAAAACTTACTGTGCTGACACCAATTTCTCAGACAAAATAATCCTAGCGACTGTTATCCTGACTAACCACTTACGCCCGATAAAAACCAGCTGCAAATCAGATGGTTATGCCCTAGCCCTCTGCATATGGCTAGACGTCGTGACGACTGCTATTTCCAGCAGCGTAATCGTGTGTAATTCACCCCTGCCTTGACCAAGCGGGACTTTCAGCGCATTCTGGTGGGAAATCTATTTTGGGATATGAGTCAGTGGGATATCAGTCCTGACGACTACGATACAAATGTTATAAACCATGAAGTCACTAGCACTGTTTGTAGCAATTATTTTTCTCTCAGTTTCCGGCCAGGCATCTCCAATACATAGGGGAGAGGTAACCAAGGAGCAGTCTGATGAACTCATTGAGTACTTTAATAAAGGTGCCACTGTTTCGGTTTCGGGTATTCCACTGCGCGCACTACCCAAAGGGTTAGGAGATAAAATCTGGAGAATCTCACGTAAGGAAGCAGATTACGTGGTTGAGATTGCTACGGAAAAGTGTAATAAAAATGGCTATGAAGTGTTCATTGTCAGGTACAAATGTAGCGTGAAGGGGGCTTCGTGCGGTTTCCAAGTCAGTGAAACCAATGAGTGCATCATGGAGGTCGCTTATAACAATGCCAGGCAGTAAAGCTCCGGGCCTTCGGCCCTCCGCGGGACAGCTTACATTGTGCGCATTTTACGCAGGTCGCTGCGCTCCCATTTTCGCGCAAAACACGCACAAGGTAAGCTGCCCCTGCTGGCGGCGTTATATTTAGAGGAGAAAAATTTAAGTGAAATTATATTATTTAGCATTTCTATTATTCGCTTCAGCTGTTGTTGCAGCTCCGTATCAATATCCCAAGATAGTAAATGTAGATACTAGCTGTACAGCTTCTGATGAAGAAATCGCAAAAATCAATGAAAAATATTTTGGTTATCCAGACTGCTCTCCTGAAATTGAAATTAAACCTGTAGATCTGAATGGCGATATGAAATGCGAGTTCTATGTTACCGCTGACTGGGGGAGACGGTGCACCTCCGTCACTACAATAGTTTCGTCCAAAGAAAATGGGTTTAAGAATATAGGAAATCTAAATGGAGGTGCAATTAATACATCTGCTGAGAAGAAAAACGGATATTACAGGTTAATCAATTACACTTGGGGCGGTCATAGAACAAATATAATTTATACGGCCAATGTGTTGTATTTTGATGGAAGCTCTTTTGAGTGCGAGTTCTGCAAAGACAATAGTTCTGGGGGATACATGGATTTGGCTAAAAAGGCATATGATAAGAAAGATTACGCCCTGGCTGAAATATATTACTGGAACGCATTTGCCATGAATGGCGAAAGAAAACTATCAGATGCAAATAATTTATCCTTAGCCTATCTGAAGAATGGAAAAAAAGCGAAGCTATTCAACTTCTAGATAAGCTTTTAGAATATTCTGATGGTGAAATTAAAGATACAGAAAAACATCCTTGCTATTAAGGAGACTGCACTCCTAGTGATGGGAAAGTAAAACTATTAAGAGCATCAGCACATTATAACAAGGGACTTGCTTACGAAGGATTAGAAGACATTGAAAATGCAATTCACGAGTATGAAATGTCATTAGAGTTAAGAAATAACACCTCAATAAAATCCCGGATAGATCGGCTGAAAAAAGATTAAATATAACAATGGCAATAAACACAGACATTTTTCCGCGGTGTTAGAGCTGTGCTAAAAGAGCCTGGCGCAGCTTTAACACCACTACAAAATGCCGGTTATTGCTAACTTTAGATTTAAGACTTAACCACGTTTAGTAGACAGTCTATATAGTTAGGTTTCGGCCTAACACGGGAGGTGAAGCTGTCCTTTTTTTCCAAAAAATCCGCCAACTTCACCAAGACTGTGTTTGAGTCGTTAGAAATCGTAATTGTCAAAAAATGAAAATTTATCATCCCGCGAAGAATTCGATGCCAAAGTTTTTAGGCGTATTTGCAATCCTGTTCGGAGGCGTAGGCTTTCTTCTTCCTGGGATCACGTCGGGGAGTGTGGGATTTTTGACTGCAGGGTTAATAATCACTTCAATTGGCGTGATCACATTTTTTGGTAAGGCTGAAAAATTCATAGATACAGAAAAAAAAGCTGTTATAAATTTTAAAAAATGGTTCTTTATTGAGTTGGAAGCACAGATTCCATTGAGTTTATATAAGTATGTAAGAGTAATCGAGAATTCTCACGGTCCTTCTGCTGATGATCACTCGCGGGGATTTTATGAGGTTAACTTAGTTGGAAAAAATACAACTAACGATTATTCTGGTGGTTTTGATATTAATATGTTGTTGGCCATATATCCAAGGTCTAGCGCTGGGAAGAGCGAAGCCTTGAGCTTCGCTGAAAAGGTGGCCCGAGAGGTAGGTCTACCAATGCGCGCTGAGAAAAACCTCTAACAATGCGCTGCAGACTGACGCCTAACTTTGCGCACTTTATGCGTGGTCGCTTCGCGACAATTTTCGCACATAAAGCGCACAAGGAAAACTGTGGTCAGAGTACAATTCTGACACCCAATTCAGTATCAAGCAGATCACTATCTGCACAGTGTCTACACCATCTGGTGATGAGCAAGCGCTGTGACGTTCCAGACACTGCCTGAATAGCTGATACGGCATCACCACGCTCCACGCTGCAATCCCGTCACAGCCTACAGCCTCCAAACCTATCTGGCCTACCCACCGCTTAAAGTGCGCAATCCTCCTTAATGCCCCGACAGCTTCATTGATAAAGCCGGTCACCCCCCTACAAGCCATTGCCTCTCAATGCCCTACTCTGCCATGCAATCCCCTTGCGCCTCATACAACGAGCTGCGATTGGTTGGCTAGTCTATTAGTTGGCAACCCCGAAACACTCAGCGCCAGGACTCATTCCAAAGCCGAATAATGACCGCAAAGCATAGATACATATTGTTTCTCGCAGGCTGCGTGCTGGTTGTGACGCTGGCGGTCGGGCTGTTGCTCTATTTCGACCTTGACGACCAGCTGATCGGGCTGCTGCAGTGGCTGGAGAGCCAAGGCTGGCAGGCCAGCCTTGTGTTTATCCTGATCATGGCGCTGGCGGTGGTGGTGCTGGCCCCGGGGGTGATCTTCACCATGGGGGCCGGGTTCGTTTTTGGTGTGGTCAAGGGGACCTTATTTGTGGTGATCGGCACGACTCTGGGGGCCACCCTCGCCTTCCTCATCGCCCGCTATCTTTTTGGCGAGCGCCCCTCGCGCTGGCTGATGTCCCATGTGCGCCCGTCCAACCTTGGCGAGGTGATGCGCCGCGAGGGCTGGCGCATGATCATGATGACGCGGATGGTGCCGCTGTTCCCCTTCAAGCTCTCCAATTATTTCTTTGGTTTGACTCCGGTGCGCCTCAAGGATTTCGTGATCGGCAATTTTATCGGAATCATTCCGCTCACCATTAACAGTGTGTATGTGGGTTCTATCGCCGCGGACCTGACAACGCTCGGACAGGCTGGGTCGGAGCGAACGCCGGTGCAGTGGGTGCTTTACGGAACGGGGTTTGTACTGGCGGTACTCGCCCTGATCGGCCTGGCGCGTATGGCGCGGCGCGCGCTGGCAGAAAAAATTGACCAAGAGGACCTGTGATGCCCTGGATGAAATGGCTACCCTGGCGTTTTTTCGTGCGCAAGTTTGCCACTTCGCATGGATTTCTGGACCCGCTTTCCGTGATGGCGAGACTGCAGCGCTTCGCGCAGCCCTCGGAGGTGGCGGAGCCCATTGAGCTTCTCCGCGCCGGGGTGATTTTCCATGCCCGGGCGCTGATGAACAGCAAGGTGATCCAGCACAACCTCGACTGGGTCTGGCCTTACTGGGTAGAGCGGCAGTTCGACCCGGCCGATGAATCCTTCATTCCCCGTGCCTTTTCCATCACCCACTGCAACCTCAGCCACCGCAACTGGACGGCCGTGGGTATGCCGGACGTGGAGGAAATGCCTATAGTCGACCCCCGCGGGCTGCTGACACCCCACTATGACGGATGGTCTATCGATGTCTGGCTGATGAGCGAAAGCGGGCAGATCCTGATTCCGTCCAAGCTGAAAGACTGCCAGCAGCAGCTGGATATTCGCGCTGACAACATCGCTGTCACTACCGAGAGCGCCATGGAGGAAATGCAGCTCAAGCAGACGGTTTTGGTCGAGCGCGCAAACAGCGGCAGTGTGTGCCGGCTGCACCTGCAGGGGCAGTGCCCCACCGCTGGCTGGCTGGTGGTTTCCCTGCGCCCCTACAACCCGGAGGGGGTCAGTTTCCTGCACAAGGTGCGCCTGGATGAAAATCGCAGGCAATGGCTGGTGGAAGACCAGCCCGCGGTGGAATTTGACCGGCCCGTGGAGCATCACCTGGCATCGGACTATCACCAGGGAGATGTTTACCTCGACCTCAACGATAGCGGCGGCAAGACCCATGCCGAGTGCGAAGTGGGGATGGCCACGGCGGCGGCGATGTTCCGCACCGAACCCGGGCAGCCGCTGAATCTCTCGGTCAGTATTCCCTTAAACGCCGGGCACCGATATCTCGGGCATCAGAAGCTCGGACATCGTAATACCAGCCAGCCAGAATCACCGCGGCCACCCGGCTGGCGCGAAAGCCTGCAGGACCACTGCCGGTTGCAGGTGCCGGATGCGCAGCTGCAGTTTATGTACGACGCGGCGATTCGCACCCTGATTCTGCATTCGCCCAAAGACGTTTACCCCGGCCCCTACACCTACAAGCGCTTCTGGTTCCGCGACGCCGCCTTTATGATCCAGTCCCTGCTGTATGCCGGGCTCAGCGATCGGGCTGAGCGGGCTCTGGATCAGTTCCCCAAGCGACAGAAGCGCGATGGCTTTTTTCATTCCCAGGACGGCGAGTGGGACTCCAACGGCGAAGCGCTGTGGATTTTTAATCTCTTCGGCCAACTGACCAACAAACCGCTCAAGGTTGCCTGGCAAGAACCCGTACTGCGCGGCGCCCGCTGGATCCACAACAAGCGGCAAGAAAAAGATGGCTCCCGCTGTGGCGGCCTGCTGCCGGCCGGCTTCAGTGCCGAACATCTGGGCCCCAATGACTGCTATTACTGGGATGATTTCTGGGGCGTGGCGGGCCAGCGTGCGGCGGCGGCAATGTGCGACAGACTCGGATTGAGTGACGAGGCCTGTACCTTCGCCGCACAGGCGGAGGACTTCCAGAACACCATTGACGCAAGCCTGGCCGCCTGCGCCGAGCGCCTGGGCCGCGCCGCCATGCCCGCCTCCCCCAACCGACGACTGGATGCCGGGGCCATCGGCTCCATTGCCGCCGGCTACCCCCTGCAGCTCTATCCTGAACATGACCCGCGACTGCTGGACCTGGCGGAATTCCTGATGGAGAAATGCTTCGTCAGTGGTGGTTTTTTTCAGGACATGATCCACTCGGGCATCAATGCCTATCTGACTCTGCATATCGCCCAGGTCCTGCTCAGAGCCGGTGATGCGCGCTGCTTAGAGCTGATGCGCAGTGTGGCCAAGCTGGCCTCCCCCACCGGCCAGTGGCCGGAGGCCATCCACCCGCACTCCTTCGGCGGCTGTATGGGTGACGGCCAGCACGCTTGGGCGGCGGCGGAATGGGTGGCCATGCAGCGCAATTGTTTCGTGCGTGAGGAGGGTGATCTTCTGGTTCTCGCCAGTGGCCTGCCCCCGGCATGGCTGGCAGATACTGGGGCGGAGCAGCCCATTCGCTTCGGGCCGGCGCTGACACGCTTCGGCGTGGTGTCACTGGAAATTCAGCCCGGGGATTCACCGAGGGTTTCCTGGCAGGCCAACTGGTATCGCGGCGAGCCCTTGATGGTCGTGCGAGCCCTCGGATACGCTGCGGTGGAGGTACGACACGGGCAAACCAGTGTGGAGCTGACTGCGCTGTGAATATCATCATGTTCACCAATACCTACCTGCCCCATGTGGGTGGCGTGGCCCGCTCGGTCGCGGCATTCAGTGAGGAGTACCGCAGGCGTGGGCACAAAGTATTGGTGGTGGCGCCGACGTTCGCGCATGTCGACCCGGACGAAAAAAACGTGCTGCGTATTCACGCCCTGCAGAACTTCAATGGCAGTGATTTTTCGGTTGCCCTGCCTTTTTCCGGCGACCTCACCGAACAGCTCGATGCATTCCGGCCAGACATAGTGCACTCCCACCACCCCTTCCTGCTGGGCATGACGGCGCTGCGCCTGGCCCGCTCGCGGGAGTTGCCGCTGGTGTTTACCCATCACACCCTGTATGAGCGCTATACCCACTATGTACCGGCGGATTCACAGGTGCTGAAGCGCTTTGTAATCGAGCTGGCGACCCGCTACGCCAACCTGTCGAGCCTGGTGTTCGCGCCCAGCCGCAGCATCGCCGAACTCCTGCGCTCCCGCGGCGTGACCTCCCCTCTTGCCGAACTGCCCACCGGGGTTTCTGCCGAACAGTTCCAGCCAGCGGATGGCCTTGCCGCGCGGCGACAATACGGCATCCCGGAAGACGCTTTTCTGCTTGGCCATCTGGGGCGGCTGGCAGCGGAGAAGAACCTCGATTTTCTCGCCGGCGCGGTGGTGGAATTTATGCTGAAGGAGGAAAACAGCCACTTCCTGCTGGTGGGCAGCGGGCCCAGTGAGCAGGCCGTCAAAAGTCTGTTCCAGTCCCGTGGCCTGGCTGAACGCCTGCACACGCCGGGAACGCTTCAGGGGGAGGCCCAGCGCAATGCCTACCGGGCGATGGACGCTTTTGTTTTTGCCTCAACCAGCGAGACACAGGGGATGGTGCTGACCGAGGCCATGGCTGGCGGTACGCCGGTGATCGCCCTAGACGCCAACGGCACCCGCGAGGTGGTCGAGGACCGCATCAATGGCTGCCTGGTAAAAAGCGCCAACGCCGCTGAATTTGTTGACGCAATCGCCTGGCTCCACCAGCAGGGACCCGAGCAGCGGCAGGCGCTGCGCGATGCAGCACTGCAGACCGCAAAAACCTTCTCCATGGAGAAGTGTGCCGACAGGGCTCTGGCCCTGTACCAGCCACTACTCAAACAGCAGTGGATGATCGACGATTCCCTCTATGCCCAGTGGATGCGCCTGCGCAACCTCATCGGCGCGCAGTGGGATATTCTCGAAGGCGTCACCAGCGCCGCCGGCGCGGCATTTAACGCCACGCAACCCCGGTCCTTCCCGCCATGATGACGCGGATCGAGACCACACTGCGACGCTGGCGGCGAAAGTTCTCCCGCAGTGAGTGGATGGCCAGGCTGCTCAAGCTGCCGAGAAGCGACAGCCACCCCAACGACTACGGGCTGATCATCATCCAGGTGGATGGCCTCGCCTACCCGCAGCTGGAAAAAGCGCTGGCCAAACGCAAAATGCCTTTTCTGCGCCGGTTGATCCGCAAGGAGCACTACGCCCTTCATCACCTGTTTCCCGGCGTTCCCTCGACGACCCCGGCGGTGCAGGCGGAACTCTTCTATGGCGTCCGCGCTGTAGTGCCCGCTTTCGGCTTCATGATGCGCGACACCAATGAGCTGGTGCGCATGTACGAGCCATCGACCGCCATCAAGGTGGAGGAGCGGCTGGACAATTCCGGCCAGCGGCCGCTCCTTCGCGGCGGCAGCAGTTACCTGAGTCTGTTCCGCGCCGGCACCAGTGATGGCGAAGCCCACTTTTGCCCCGCCTCCCGCGGTTGGGGGCCGGCGCTTCGGCAAGCCAGCCCCTGGACCGTGATCGTGCTGCTGTTAAGCAACCTGTGGGGGCTGGTGCGCACCGGCACACTGCTGGTGGTGGAGACCTTTCTGGCCCTGATCGACTCGATCCGCGGCGTGGTTGGCGGGCAGGATCTGTGGCGGGAACTGATGTTTGTTCCCACCCGCGTGGCCGTCACGATATTGATGCGGGAGCTGTCTACCTTCGGGGTAAAAATCGATATCGCCCGCGGCCTGCCCATTATCTACATCAACCTGCTTGGCTACGACGAACAGTCGCATCGGCGTGGACCCAGTTCCGCCTTCGCCCACTGGACGCTGAAAGGCATCGACGATGCCATTGCGCGCATCTGGCGGGCCGCGCACCGCTCCGAGCGGCGCCAGTACGATGTGTGGATCATTTCCGACCACGGACAGGAGCATGCGGAACCCTACGAGTCGCGCTACGGCAGGGGTATCGGCGAGGCCGTCAGCGCCGCTCTGGCGGAGCTGCCCGCGGATACCGACCACTACCGCAGCGCGGGTAAACAGGGCCACCAGCTGCAGCGGGCAAGGCTGTTTGGCAGCGAGTGGATTCAAAAGCTGATCCCCGATGATGGCAACGACAAGTCTGAGGAACAGTCGCCGATGGCCGTGACCGGACTTGGGCCGCTGGCAATGCTCTACAACCTGCCGGTAAAACCCGCGCAGCGCGCCGAAGTGGCGCGACTGATCGTTGAGAAAGCCTTTGTACCGCTGGTGTTGTATCAGGATGGCGAGGGGGAAAATGCACCGGTGCGTGGCTGGCACCGCAGCGGACCGGTGGAACTGCCCAAAGACGGGCACCGGCTGATGGGCGACGCCCACCCCTTCCCGGATGAAACCGCCGCCGACCTGGAAAAACTGGTCCGCCACCCGGACTCCGGAGACTTTCTCATGTCCGGCTGGTGCGCGGGGGAAGAGCCGATGACCTTCGCCGTGGAAAATGGCAGTCACGGCGGGCCGGGCCCCAACGAGACCCATGCCTTCGCCCTGCTGCCCGGGGACATTCGCACCCCGCGCAAGGGCTACTGGCGCGCCGAGGATCTGCGCGAGACAGCCCTGGCGTTTCTGCAGCGGGCACAGCCCCTCTCGCCACCGCCGCGCCCCGTCGCCGAGCGCACCATTCGCGTTATGACCTACAACGTGCACAGCTGTCGCGGGCTCGATGGCCGCTATGCGCCGGAACGTATCGCACGGGTTATCGCCCGCTACCAGCCGGATGTGGTCGCCCTGCAGGAACTGGACGTCAGCCGCCCGCGCAGCGGCGGTATCGATCAGGCCGGGCAGATCGCCCACTTGCTGAAAATGGAATTCCACTTCCACCCGGCACTGCACCTGGAGGAAGAACGCTACGGCGATGCCATTCTCTCCCGCCTGCCCATGCGGCTGGTAAAACGGGATATTCTGCCCGGTCCCCCCGAGGGCAGCGGTAACCGCTTCCTGCCCAGAGTCGACGAGCCAAGGGGGGCCCTGTGGGTGGAGATAGACCTGAACGGCGAGAAGATACAGCTTCTCAATACCCACCTGGGGCTGCAGAAAGCCGAGCGGCTGGCGCAGGTGGAGGCTCTACTGGGGCCTGAATGGCTCGGACACCCGGACTGCACTGGGGCGAAAATTCTCGTCGGGGACTTCAATGCCCTGCCCAATTCCGCCGAGTACAAAAAAGTGTGCGCACAGCTGCGCGACACCCAGTTGCATTCACCTCGCCACAGGCCCCTGGGCACCTACTTCAGCCGCATGCCCAAGGCGCGGATCGATTATGTCTTTGCCAGCCGCCAGCTGCGCGTAAGGAAAATTCAGGTGCCCAACACCCAGCTGACCCGGGTCGCGTCCGATCACCTGCCGCTGGTCGCCGACATCCAACTGCCCCCGCGGAAAAAACCACAGGAAAACCAGGGGAATGACGCTGGCAGCACAGAATAGCCCGTTTGTGGGATTAGAAAGGCCATGAACCTTTATCTGGCTTGATGGTCGAATCCAGCAGCTATATGATTCATCTCAATCGTTCAATAGCAGGAGTCGCTAATAATGCAGCCGCAAGTTTATACACAGTCCCGCGCAGTGGATCGCTCGGAGTCGGCAAAAGTACTGCGTAACACCTACGCCTTGCTGGCCATGACAGTTCTGTTCAGCGCGTTCACCGCCGGTATCGCCATGGCGATCGGCATGGGCCGTGGAATGGGCCTGATTTGCTCGCTCGCCGCCATCGTCCTGGTGTGGTTCGTACTCCCGCGCACCGCCAACTCCGCCGCCGGCGTGGGTGTGGTATTCGCCTTCACCGGCCTGCTGGGCGCCTCACTCGGCCCATTGCTGAACCATTACCTGGGTATGGCCAGCGGCGGCCAGATCATCATGCAGGCACTGGGCACCACCGCACTGGTCTTCTTCGCCCTCTCCGCTTATGTACTGACCACCCGCAAAGACTTCAGCTTTATGGGCGGCTTCCTGTTCGTGGGCCTGATCGCGGTACTGGTCTGCGCCATTGGCATGATGATCGCCGGCTTCTTCGGCGTGTATATGCCCGTTGCACAGGTGGCACTGAGCGGCGCGATCGCCCTGCTGTTCTCCGGGTTTATCCTGTATGACACCAGCCGCATCATCAACGGCGGTGAGACCAACTACCTGATGGCCACCACCGCGCTGTACCTGGACATTCTGAACCTGTTCACCGCTCTGCTGCACATCATCGGCTTCGCTTCCGACGACTGATCCCAAGCAGAGAACGGAACGTTCAATGCCCCGCTCAGCGGGGCATTTTAGTTTTTTGCCCCCAAATTTTACGGACTCCGATGAAGTTCTCCCTCGTCGTCTACTCAGCCCCCCATGCCGGCGAATCTGCTGCCACGGCCCTTCGGTTTGCGCAGGCAGTGGCGCGCCAGGGCCATCAGCTTCTGCGGGTATTCTTCTATGCCGACGGTGTGCATAACGGCAGCGCATTGCCGGCGCCACCTCAGGACGAGCAGAACCTCCTGAGGCCCTGGCAGCTGCTGCAAAGGGAAACCGGAGTGGAGCTGGTGGTGTGCATTGCCGCAGCCCAGCGGCGCGGCGTATTGAGCCAGAGCGAGGCAAAGCGCCTGGAGCGCCCTGCGGCCAACCTCGCCGAGGGCTTTGAACTCGGCGGCCTCGGCCAGCTGGCGGATGCCAGCGCGCACTCGGACCGGTTGGTGACGTTTGGAGGCCCGGCGTGAGCCTACAAACACTGATCCTCTGCCGTCGCGCCCCCTATGGCAGCGCCCTTGCCCGCGAAGGACTGGAAGCGGCCCTTGCCAGCGCCGCCATGGACCAGATACCCGACCTGCTGTTTAGCGGCGACGGCATCTTCCAATTGCTGGATAACCAGGCACCGGAAGAAATCCAGCAGAAGAGCCTGTTGCGCAACCTGCAGGCCCTGCCCCTGTTCGGGGTTGAGCGTATCCATATCTGCCAGCAGAGCCTGAACCGGCGCGGTATCGGTGTTGACGCTATCGCACTGCCGGGATTGGAGCTGACGCTGGTGGAGGATACCGGCGCCCTGATCGCCCGCTACCAGCATGTACTGAGCTTCTGAGCGAGTTTCCCCCTATGGCCCTGCATATCGTCAATCAATCCCCCTACCGCTCCAGCGCATTGAACGACTGCCTCGCCGCCATGGCCGGGGGCGATGCACTGCTGCTGATCGAGGACGCCGTTTATGCCGCAGGCATGACCCCTGCGGCATTGCCAATGGAAAAGCCCATACCGGCCGAGACCTACTGCCTCAAGGCCGATGCAAAGGCGCGAGGCGTATCAGTGTCCGAGAAGATCCCGCAGATTGATGACGATCACTGGGTTACCCTCTGTGTACAGCACACACCCATCGTCAGCTGGTTTTGAACATGAGTGAAACTGTACAGATCGATGGCCGCGAGATCCCCCTGGACAAGGAGGGCTATCTTCGCCGTCTGGACGACTGGAGCCCGGCAGTAGCCGAATACATGGCCAATGCCGAAGGCATTGAACTCACCGAGGCCCACTGGCAAGTACTGAACCTGCTGCAGGACTTTTACCGACAGTTCGAACTCTCCCCCGCCATGCGCCCGCTGGTCAAATACGTAGGCCAGCAGCTGGGGGCAGAAAAAGGCCGCAGCATCTACCTGATGCAACTCTTCCCCCCCAGCCCGGCCCGTATCGCCAGTAAAATCGCCGGGCTGCCAAAACCCACCAACTGCCTGTGAGCGAAAGCTATCTCAGCTGCTGAACCTGCCAGGTTAGACCTCTGACGGCTCTGCCCATTGTGTAGATTGAGTTATTTGCCGGTCCTGCCGATTCATTGAACACCGCCCTCAGGGCATGCCCCAAGTGGCTTAGCTAGTGGCTTAGCTGTATGGGCCGCTCTGGGTAAGCTTTTTGGATTGGATGATGACTTGTCTGGAGGCTCGTCGAATCACGAAAGCTCAGCAAGCCTGGGCATGCTTCCTTTGTCATATTGCTCATATTGCTCGAAAAAATGACGGGATTGTTGTGGTGGCCTGGCCTAACATTCTGGCTCCCGGCCTTGAGCAAGTTCAGGGCTTTGTGGATGCCCGTTTTATTGGGGTAAGGCCACCTGAAAGCTGCGGGGTAAGGTCACCTGAAGACTGCGGGCTAATATCAAATGGCAGTATCAATGAACCCCCTCTTTCTGGTCCGCACAAGTCTCACACCGCCGGCTACCCAGCGATAGCCGGCGCCACTCAAGAGTCTCGCCTTCAAAGAGTTGTAAGGTATTCAGGCTGCCGAGGGCTAAACCGGCCAGCAACTTTATCGCTTCAAGCGCTTGGGCACTGCCGATAACGCCAAGTGCGGGGCCAATAACACCTGATGAGTTACAGCTCGTTCCTTGCTGCTGCTCAGCATTGGGAAAAATACAGGAGTAGCAAGGTGAATCTGGGAGACGATAGTCCAGCGTGATTAACTGCCCGGAAAACCCCTGCACCGAGGCCATAATTACTGGGACTTTGTTTTGCTGGCAAACCCGGTTGATGACCTTGCGAATCTTCTGGTTATCCGTGCAATCCAGTACCAGATCGATACTGGCCATGTTGGTGGCAAGCCATTTCTCACTGGCATTCCTTTGATGGGGAACAATGCGCATTTCCGGGTTGGCAGCCTGAAGCTGTTGAGCCGCCATCACTACTTTAGGCTTATGTACATGATTGGTTTTATAGAGCACCTGGCGCTGTAAATTGGAGAGCTCGACACTGTCACCATCGACCAGATGCAACGTCCCAACCCCCGCAGTTGCCAGGTACAGCGCCACCGGACATCCCAGCCCTCCAACCCCAACCACCATGACTCTGGCTTTCGCCAGTTTAGCCTGTGCACCCTCCCCCATCTGCGGCAACATGATCTGGCGGCTATAGCGAATGCGTTCTTTGGGGCTGATCATGGTTATTTCTCCACGGTTATTTCTCAGCGGCAACCTAAAGCCCCACCAGACTACCGGCCTTGAACTGCGCATAGTAATGATCACCTATGCGCAAATTGAGCCTCTGCTGGGATAGTCGAGATATATCGCAACAAAACTCCTGCTCAGCGACTGAAATTCTGAGCCGGACTCTGCCCTCTGTAATCGGCACCATGCCCAACAGCTTTACCGGCAGGCAATTCAAGATACTGGAAAGGCCAGGCCGCTCTATGCTGAGGCTAACTTCCCCAGAGTTAATGAGGAACGTAGCATCATCTTCAGGTTTGTAGGATGTGATGAACCGATCTGCGTAGAGCCGATGCTGCCCCAGAGCCAGAGTCAATATTCCATGTTCACATGAAATCACCCTTGCCTGCAGGCGACAGCTGACTCCCTGTACAAAACCCGCGGAGTGCAGGTTTTGCACTTTTTCTGTGGTGGAATCTGGCCCGTCTAACTTTCCGGCCTCCATATAAAGACATTTCCCGGAAAGCAATTGGATCTCATCAAGATCATGGCTCACCCACAATACCAGCGATGGATTCTGGGACCAGAAGGCCTTCAATACGGGGATCAGCCTTCTAAGCACCCTGGGGCGGTCGACCGCTGATAATGGCTCATCAAAAAACTGCACTGCGGCATTGCTGAACAACTGGCGCACTAATGCGACCCTTTGGCTCTCGCCGCCGGAAAGTGTCTCTACAGGTTTCGCCAATAGATCACTAATCTCAAAAGCGTCCGTCAGCTGTTGCCGATTGTCAGTACTCAGAGGCCGGCGGCTGAAACGATGCGCAAGCGCCAGGTTCGCAGAGACTGTCTGGCCGTTGAAGAGCCTGGCATCCTGAAAGCCGAGCGTCAGGTTTCTTTTATAAGAGGGAATCTTCTTCTTGCCATCCTGCCAAACAGTTCCAGAAAATTTGACGATTCCTGAGCAGCAACGATGACCCGACAAAGCCTCAAGCAGGGTGCTCTTGCCACCACCAGAGGGGCCAGTTAAGCCAAAGATCCCGGTTTTTGGCAGCTCGAATTGCCAGGGTGTCTCCGGGTTGACTGCCGTGCGAAGCAACCCGACCGACAGGCCAGACTCCACACCCGCCCCTTGCGCCGCATGCGAACATTCCCGCGGAAGCGGCAATGAGATATTCATGTGTTCGCCACACCCAGTGTTCGAGCCTCTGTAGAGGATGAACTTTTCGCGGCCCCCAGCCAGCGGGCAAGCAGTAGCAACCCCGTTGTCACGATAATCAATACCAATGCCAGCCGGTTGGCGGCACCGTAGTTTGCCACTTCCACATGCTGGAATAAGGCAATGGATACCACTTCTGTCTCACCCGGAATGGCCCCACCGATCATTAACACTACGCCGAATTCCCCCATCGTATGCGCAAAGGTCAGGGCGCAGGCGCTGACGATGGCAGTCCGGCTAGCCGGCAACACAACCCGTAACACCGCAACTACCGGTGGCATACCGAGAGACAAAGCCGCAGTCGCGAGTCGGCTGCCGTTCTGGCTAAATGAAGCCATCAGTGGTTGCACCATGAATGGCAGGGAGGAAATTACCGAGGCGACCACAAGACCAGCAAAAGAAAAAACCAGTGGCTGTCCTAAAGTTTCTGCAATCCATCCTCCCAAGGCAAAATTAGGCGAGAACAACAGCAACAAATAAAAGCCCAATACCGTAGGAGGCAATACCAATGGCAGGGTGATCAGTATTTCAACACTGTGACGCCAGCGGCTTTGCCAACGACAAAGCTTCCAGGCCAGGGGTACACCGACAACAAAGAGCACTAACGTGGTTACCGTTGCGAGGCGCAGCGTCAGCCACAGCGCTTCAAACTCCCCCGCACCAATAGTCACATACCCTCCGCTGGACGCTGTGGCTGCTCCGGCTGCTCCGGCTGCTCCGGCTGCTCCGGCTGCTGTGGCTGCGCGCCGTAGCCCAGGCGGGCCAACTGCCTGCCGACGGCGCGGCTCAACAGGTAATTCGCCAGCGCTTTTGCTTCACGGGGGCGCTGACTCTGCCGCAGAATCACCAGTTGCTGTTCGATAGGCTGGTAGAGTGACTGCGGGACCAGCCAGTAGCTTGCCCGCCCGCCAGAAACTATCTGACTGGCGGCGACAAAACCTACCTGCGCATTCCCCGTATCCAGCATCAGATAGGCCTGGCCGGCGTTATGGGCACGGGCTATCTGCTGCTGTTTCCCCTCCCACAACCCCAGCCCCTCGAGTGCTTGCCTGGCAGCAACGCCAAATGGTGCAACTCTGGGGTCAGCAACCACAATGCGCTCATTCCACTCCCGCAACAGTTCTTCGGGTTTCCTGCTGGCATCCGGCATCCACAGGGCCAGCAACCCCAATGCATAGGTCTGGCGGCTTTCCGCCAGCACCCGGCCCTGCTGTTCAAGCAGCTCAGGCCGTGCACGGTCGGCGGAGAGAAACAGATCAAAAGGCGCGCCGTGTAACGCCTGCTGATACAGTGCGCCGGAGCTGCCGCTGGCTATGCGAACGGAACAGCGGGCGCTGGACTCAAAGTCCGGCAGTAGAACTTCCAGCGCCGGACGAAAACTTGCAGCGACCGCCACGCGCAGTTCACAGGCGGCAGCCTGCACAGCAGGTGCAAGACAAAGGCAGGCCAGCAGCAGCCTTTTCAAGACCACTTTTGCAACTCCAGCCTGTCGCTGTCTCTTGCGGCAACCCAGGCTTTTCCCGTCTCTCTGGATTCCAGCTTCCAGAATGGCGCCTCGGTTTTAAGGCGGTCCATAAGGTACTGGCAAGCGGAAAATGCGGCCTGTCGGTGAGCACAGGTCACACCTACAAAGACAATGCTGTCTTCCACCTGCATGGCGCCGACACGATGTATAACTCGTACCCGCCCCAGATCCCAACGGGCGCGTGCGCTATCTACAATACGCTGCAGACTCTTTTCGGTCATGCCCGGATAGTGCTCCAGCGTCAGCCCGTCCACGCCAGCGCCGGCATTGAAGTCACGTACCGAGCCAACAAACATCGCCGTGGCACCATCGCTGCGATTACCTTCTCGCAGCGCCTGAAATTCATCTGTAACAGATATTGCCGCTGTACGCACTTCAATGGTATCCATGCATATCAGCCTCCGGTGACTGGTGGAAAAAACGCGACCTCATCACCATCTGCGACCGCCGCATTGCCAGTGACCATCTCCTGATTAATCGCTGCCTGCACATTATCCGCCTGCAGGTGCACTTCCCAGCTGGGAAACAACTCGGCGAGATGTGCACGCAAGTCCTGTACAGAGCCGGAAAAATTCTGCAGCTGATATTCGGCGGTATCCAGCTGTTGCCTCAGGCTGGCAAAAAACAGGACTTTGATCACGGGTCAACCTCCATTTTGGTACTCACCCCGCTCTCCCAGTACCCCCGCTTGCCACCAGATTTTTCCAGCAGTCGCGTGGGGCCGATTTCCATGCCCGGGTCTACAGCCTTGCACATATCATAAATAGTCAGCGCGGCGATGGAGGCCGCCGTCAGCGCTTCCATCTCGACACCTGTGCGGCCGGCCAGGCGACAGAACGTCTGTATCTGTACACAGCCCTCATCGGGGTCTAGATCAAAATCCACTTCCACTTTGGTCAGAGCCAGCGGGTGGCACAGTGGAATGAGTTCCGCAGTTTTTTTAGCCGCATGAATCCCGGCAATACGCGCGACTGCCAGCGCATCTCCCTTCTTGATATTTCCGGCAACCAATAGTGAAAAAGCCTCGTCATTCAAGCGTACGCAACTGGCAGCGCGAGCGCTGCGTTCCCTGACGGACTTCTCCGTGACATCCACCATATTGGCTTCGCCACGGTCGTTGAGATGCGTTAACCCGGTCATTATGCTCAACCTCTGGATACACAGGCTGCTTGTGAGCGTCGAATATGCGGCACGAAATTGCATGGCCTGTGACGTGCGTCCAGCTGCTCGCGCAAAATGCTTTCCCACGCGGTTCGACAGGCGCCGGTGGAGCCTGGCATACAGCAAATGAGCGTGTGATTGGCAAGCCCGGCAAGTGCCCGTGACTGCACCGTTGAACTGCCGATCTCCAGATGTGAAACCTGCCGGAACAGTTCACCAAAGCCATCGACCGTCTTGTCGAACAGGGGCTCAAGCGCCTCCGGGGTGGAATCCCGATCAGTAAAGCCAGTGCCTCCGGTAACCAAAACCACCTGAATGGAGTCATCCGCAATCCACCACGATACGGTGGCGCGCAATCGATATACGTCATCCGCCACAATGCGCTTGTCCGCCAAGTTGTGCCCCTCGGCTTTAAGTGCTTCTACCAGATATTGACCTGAGGTGTCGGTGGCTTCCGTGCGGGTATCAGATACAGTCAACACCGCGATACTGAGAGGTTCAAATTCCTGGGCAGCATGTCCGGTCATAATGCATCCATCCATTGTGTGTTATTAACGATTACTGCTGGTTTAGTTCACCCGGGGCTAGTTCGCCTTGGGATAGTTCACCTGGGGATAGTTCGCCGTGTATTCAGCGGGGGTATTGATATTGTTAAAGACCTGTTGGCAGGCTGGCATCGGCAGTTGCCTGGCCCCCACATGCCGCAGCAGAGCACCGACAGAACGAGGCCCCCGCCCTTCCACGACCGCGCGCAGGAATACACGAACCTCTGACGAGAGCGGCAACCAAAACGGAAAATAGAAGTCGCCGAAGTAACAGGCACACCCACTACTTTCGCCTTCCCTGAGCAGCCGCGTTAAAAGCTCGGCATTCAATAGCGGCATATCCACGGGTATCACCAGCACTGCGCCGGTATCGATCACACTGGTGACAGAATATAGCCCGCCGAGAGGGCCCCTACCGGGGATCAGGTCGGGTATGCCGTCGGCATGGTTTCCGCTGACAAATACCTCAGCCAGTGGCAGCGCACGCAACAGGCCGATAGCACGCTCAAGAAAGAGCTCCCCGCCGGGCAAAGGCAACCGGGATTTATCTCGCCCCATACGGCTGGAGCGCCCCCCAGCCAATACCACTCCAAAGCTTGCATGCGGCAATGACACCGTCATCCCCCCAGCATGGATAAATTGCGCGTACCGCCGGTAAAACCATCTTGCAGCTGATGGCTGGCATTTTTACCGCACACGGCTTCGCGGATTTTTTCCGCCAGCGCCAGGTGATCCCCAGCGGCGATCGCAGCTCTAAGGTCAACGCCCTGCTCCGCAAACAGGCACAGGTGCAGCGCGCCCTGTGCGGAAATACGCAAGCGATTACAGGTTGCGCAGAAATCCTTGCTGTAGGGCATGATCAGACCGATGCGGCCAGCGAAGTCAGGGTGTGCGAATTCTTTTGCCGGACCGGCGTCCCGCTCGCGTTCTACCAGTGACCAGCCATCCCGCAGCAATCGGTTTTCGATATCGCTGCCGGCAACATGGTTGCTGGCAAAAAATTCGCGATTGTCGCCGGTGCGCATCAACTCAATGAAACGCAGGCTAACCGGCGTGCTCCTGATCCATTCAAGAAACTCGTTGAACGTACCGAGGTTGTGCTCCCTCAGCAAAACAGCGTTCACCTTGGTGGGAATATTCAGTTCAAGCGCTCGGTCGATGCCACGCAGAATGGTTTGCAGCTTGTCGTGACCCGTGATCGCCCTGAACTGTTGCGGGTCGAGACTATCGATACTGACGTTAAGTTGGTCCAGCCCGGCACCCTGCCAACTGTCGATTTCCCCGGGGAGCTTATAGCCATTGGTGGTAATCGCGACGCGACGAATTCCGCTGATGGACTTAGCCGTTTCGATTAACTGTGCAAGATCCTTGCGCAACGATGGCTCGCCACCGGTCAGGCGGATTTTTTCCGTGCCAAGGGAAGCAAAGGCGCGCACGACTGTACCCGCCTCGGTGACACTGAGTGGGTTTTCCCGTGACAGCGACTTCTCGCACTGATAACCATCGGGCAGACAGTAGTTACAGCGGAAGTTACAAATGTCGGTCACAGATAAACGGAGGTAATAAAACCTGCGCCCATAACGGTCTTGTAACATTAAACGCCTTTCCAGTTTGGGGAGGCGGCACGGTTTCCCACACCACCCCGGTGGCCAGTCCGGCCACGGTCCCGTTGCCTTGCGGCGATGACCGTTTAGGCGACGGGACTCGGTGTTTAAACTGAAATTAGTGTATCAGCGCGGGAAAAGTCTGCCTGAAGAAAAAATTTTTCTTCGCGTACAAATCCACCGCCTCTACTTGCTGCCGCCCAATTCTTAACTATGTTTGAGTTCTACAGTCAATCAGCTCATGTGCTCAGGGATACTTGCAAATGAGTCATTTCCTAGACCGCCTCACTTTTTTTCGTCAACGTACCGAAACCTTCTCCGACGGCCATGGCATGGTCACAGGAGAATCCCGCGACTGGGAAGATGCCTATCGCAAGCGCTGGGCCGCCGACAAGATCGTGCGCTCCACCCATGGCGTTAATTGCACGGGCTCCTGCTCCTGGAAGATTTATGTGAAGGGCGGAATTGTCACCTGGGAAACCCAGCAGACAGATTATCCGCGCACCCGTCCGGACCTGCCCAACCACGAACCGCGCGGCTGCCCAAGGGGCGCCAGCTACAGCTGGTATCTTTATTCCGGCACACGGGTGAAATACCCACTGGTGCGGGCAAGGCTGGTGGAGGCCTGGCGCAAGGCGCGTGCAGGCAACTCTCCGGTCGCGGCGTGGAAATCCATTGTAGAAGACACGGAAACACGTAAGAGCTGGGTTTCCCGGCGTGGCCGTGGCGGTTTTGTGCGGATCGGCTGGGACGAAGTCACCGAACTGATCGCAGCCGCCAACGCCTATACCATCAAGAAATACGGACCTGACCGGGTGGCTGGTTTCTCGCCGATTCCCGCCATGTCGATGGTGTCCTATGCGGCCGGCAGCCGCTACCTGTCACTGCTCGGGGGCGTACTGCTGAGTTTTTACGACTGGTACTGTGACCTGCCCCCCTCCTCCCCGCAGACCTGGGGAGAGCAGACCGACGTACCCGAGAGCGCCGACTGGTACAACTCCGGCTATCTGCTGGTGTGGGGCTCCAATGTCCCACAGACACGCACACCGGATGCACATTTTTATTCCGAGGTGCGCTACAAGGGCACTAAAAGCGTGGTGGTTTCACCGGACTACAGTGAAGCCTGCAAGTTCGCTGACCTGTGGATGCACCCCAAGCAGGGTACAGACGCTGCCCTGGCCATGGCTCTCGGCCATGTAGTACTGAGTGAATACTACGTAAAGCGTCAGGTCCCCTATTTCCTCGACTATGCCCGTCAGTTCACCGACCTGCCCTTCCTGGTCAAACTGGTGGAAAAAGATGGACGCCTGGTACCGGACCGTTTGGTGCGGGCGGCTGACTTTGCGAACGCTCTGGGTGAGGAGAACAACCCCGACTGGAAACCGGTGGCCTACGATGAAATCAGCGGGGGAATCATCTGCCCCAATGGTACCGCCGGCCACCGCTGGGGTGAGAAGGGTAACTGGAACCTGGAAGAAAAAGACAGCGAGGGCCGCGACACACGGCTGTTGCTGAGCCTGGAAGAACTCTCCGATGAACGCGCAGCAGTCGCCTTCCCCTACTTCGGTGCCGACGCCCCGGATACCTTTGTCGCCACCGGCCACGACACCGTCCTCACACGCACCATACCGGTCAAGAAAATTGACCTCAAAGATGGCCCCTGCCACGTGGCCTCCACATTCGATCTGTATCTCGCCAATTACGGCGTTGATCGCGGATTCGGTGGCGACAACGTGGCCAAGGACTACGACGACGATGTGCCGTTTACCCCGGCGTGGGCAGAAACTGTCTGCGGCGTAAAGCGGAATGACATCATCCATGTCGCGCGGGAATTCGCCACCAATGCCGAAGTCACCGAAGGCCGCTCCATGGTGATACTGGGTGCAGGGCTCAATCACTGGTACCACATGGACATGAGCTACCGCGGCATTATCTCGCTGCTGATCATGTGCGGTTGCATGGGCAAATCCGGCGGCGGCTGGGCCCACTATGTGGGTCAGGAAAAACTGCGCCCGCAAACCGGCTGGTTGCCGCTGGCATTTGCACTGGACTGGAACAGACCTCCGCGCCAGATGAACAGTACCTCGTTCTACTATGCGCACACCGATCAGTGGCGCTATGAGTCCCTGAAAACCTCCGACATTCTTTCACCGCTGGCACCGGAGGGGGACTGGAACCGGGAGATTATCGACTACAACGTGCGCGCAGAGCGCATGGGCTGGCTGCCATCCGCACCACAACTGTCCAGCAACCCTCTCGATGTGGCCCGAGAGGTCGTCGAATCTGGCGAGTCCCCGCTGGAGGCGATTCCCAAGAAGTTGAAATCCGGAGAACTGCAATTTGCCTGTGAAGATCCGGACAACCCAAGCAACTGGCCGCGCAATATGTTCTTCTGGCGATCCAACGTGCTGGGCGCCAGCGGCAAAGGTCACGAATACTTCCTCAAGCACTTTATCGGATCACTGCACGGCGTGGTGGGCGAAGAAAACCCGGCCGAGGCCGGCCGCCCCACCGAGGTGAAGTGGCACGATGAAGCGCCCACCGGCAAGCTGGACCTGATGGTGAATCTCGACTTCCGCATGTCGACCACCAGCCTGTACAGCGATATCGTGCTGCCCACTGCCACCTGGTATGAAAAGCACGATCTCAACACTTCCGACATGCACCCCTTTATCCACCCGCTCACCGCGGCGGTGGACCCGGTATGGGAATGCCGCAGCGACTGGGACATCTTCAAAAGCATCGCCAAGAAGTTTTCCCAGGTATGCCCCGAAGTACTCGGTATTGAGCAGGACCTCGTGCTCACACCCATCCAGCACGACAGCCCTGGAGAGATTGCCCAGCCCTATGAACCCAAGGACTGGAAAAGTGGTGAATGCGATCCGGTACCGGGTGTCACCATGCCCAGCATCGCGGTGCTCGAGCGCAATTACCCGGCCACCTACGAGCGATTCACGGCAATTGGCCCCGAGCTGGATAAAAAAGGCAATGGCGGCAAGGGGATCAGCTGGAACACAGAAACGGAAATCGGCAACCTGGCAAGCCTGAACGGCACCGTCAAAGCCGGTGAGTACTCCGGGCGCCCGAAAATTGAAACCGACATCGAGGCCTGCGAGGCCATTCTGATGCTGGCCCCGGAAACCAATGGCGAAGTCGCCGTTAAGGCCTGGGAGGCACTGGGCCAAAGTACCGGGCTCGATCATCTCCATCTGGCCGAAGGCAAGGAAGAGGAAAAAATCCGCTTCCGCGACGTGGTGTCACAACCGCGCAAAATTATTTCTTCTCCCACCTGGTCCGGGATCGAGAGTGAGCATGTGTCCTACACCTCCAACTGGACCAATGTGCACGAGCTGATCCCCTGGCGCACCATCACCGGCCGTCAGCAGCTGTATCAGGATCATGCCTGGATGCGGGCATTCGGCGAGGGCTTTGTTACCTGGCGTCCGCCCATCGATACCCGCTCAGTAAAGCAGGTGCTGGGAAAAATCCCCAACGGCAATAAGGAAATTCAGCTCAACATCCTGACACCGCACCAGAAATGGGGCATCCATTCCACCTACAGCGAAAACCTGATTATGTTGAGCCTCAACCGAGGCGGACCGGTGGTATGGATCAGTGAAGAGGATGCGGAAAAAGCCGGTATCCACGATAACGACTGGATTGAGGCGTTCAATATCAATGGCGCCCTCACTGCCCGCGCCATCGTTTCCCAGCGCATCATGCCCGGCTCAGCCATCATGTATCACGCTCAGGAAAAAATCGTCAACACCGTGGGCTCTGAAATTACCGGCCAACGCGGCGGCATTCACAACTCGGTCACCCGGGTGAACATGAAGCCCACCCATATGATCGGCGGTTACTGTCAGCTGGCCTACGGTTTCAATTACTACGGCACGGTCGGCGCCAACCGGGATCAGTTTGTCGTAGTTCGCAAGATGAACGAAATCAACTGGTTCGACAAGGAAGTATAAGCCTCCGAGAACTGATCGACGTAAGCACAATACAGGAAGTTGCAATGAAAATCCGTGCCCAGGTGGGGATGGTCCTGAACCTCGATAAGTGTATCGGCTGCCATACCTGCTCGATCACCTGCAAGAACGTGTGGACCAATCGCGAGGGTGTTGAATACGCTTGGTTCAATAATGTGGAGTCCAAGCCAGGGGTTGGTTATCCCAAAGACTGGGAAAATCAGGACCGCTGGAAAGGCGGCTGGATTCGCAAGCCGAACGGCAAGCTACAGCCACGGGCCGGCTCCAAATGGCGACTGCTGGCTAACATCTTTGCCAACCCGGACCTGCCGGAAATCGACGATTTCTACGAGCCTTATACCTTCGAGTACGACTGGCTGCAGAAAGCGCCTGAACTGCAGGCACAGCCCTCTGCCAAGCCCCGGTCACTGGTTACCGGTGACGCCATGACCAAGATCGAATGGAGTGGCAACTGGGAAGATGACCTGAGCGGTGAATTCAGCGCGCGCTCAAAGGACTACAACTTCTCCGGCATCGAGAAGGAAATTTACGGTCAGTTCGAACAGACCTTTTTGATGTACCTCCCCCGGCTTTGCGAGCACTGCCTGAATCCGGCCTGCGTCGCGTCCTGCCCTTCAGGCGCCATTTACAAGCGCGAGGAAGACGGCATCGTATTGATCGACCAGGACAAGTGCCGTGGCTGGAGGATGTGCGTTTCCGGCTGCCCCTACAAGAAAATTTATTACAACTGGTCCACCGGAAAATCCGAGAAGTGCATATTCTGCTATCCGCGCATAGAAGCCGGCATGCCCACCGTATGCTCGGAAACCTGTGTCGGACGAATCCGTTACCTGGGCGTGATGCTGTACGACGCCGAACAGATCGAGAAGGCCGCCTCGGTAGAAAATGAAAAAGACCTCTACCCGGCCCAGCGGGAAATATTCCTCGATCCTCACGACCCGAAGATTCAGGAACAGGCCCGCCGCGATGGCATACCCGAGGCCTGGCTGGACGCGGCAATGAATTCGCCGGTGTACAAGATGGTGATGGACTGGGAGGTGGCCTTCCCTCTACACCCGGAATACCGCACGCTGCCGATGGTCTGGTATATCCCGCCACTGTCACCCATACAATCCGCCGCGGAGGCCGGAAAAATTGCCGTCAACAACGGCATGCCGGACGTCCGTTCTCTGCGCATACCCATGCGTTACCTGGCCAACCTGCTGACCGCTGGCGACGAGGCTCCGGTAGCCCGCGCGCTGGAGCGGATGCTGGCAATGCGGGCCTTTATGCGCGCTAAAACCGTCGACGGCGTCACCGATGCAAGCATCGCCGAAAGCGTCGGGCTGAGTGTGTCGCATATCGAGGACATGTATCGCTATATGGCGCTGGCGGCCTACGAAGATCGCTATGTGGTTCCCACCAGCCACCGCGAGACGGAAGAAAATGCCTATCACCTGCGCGGCGCCGTCGGTTTCAGCTTTACCGAACCGCACAATGGAAGAACCAAGCACAAGGATCTGTTTGGTGGACCCAAGCGCATGCCCAGTAGACGCTACACGGACACTCCCTGATGAAAAGAATCCTGCGCGCGATTGCGCTACTACTGGATTACCCCAGTGAAGAGCTGAAAACCCATATCAGCGAGGTCCGCGAGGACCTGAACAGCGATCCGTCACTGTCCGCCAAGGAACGGGCAATGCTTGAGCCGCTGCTGGTCAGCTTCGAGAGGGACACCTTGCTTGAACTACAGGTGACATACAGCGATGTGTTCGATAGTTCACGCACCATGTCACTGAATTTGTTCGAGCACATTCACGGCGACAACAGTGAGCGCGGCCAGGCGATGCTGGATCTTGGCGAAGAATATATGCAGCAAGGCTACTACATGCAGAGAAACGAGTTACCGGATTACATTCCAATGTTTCTCGAGTTTGTGTCTTGCCTTCCAGATGCCGATGCCCGCGACTGGCTGTCACAGCCGGCGCATGTGTTCGCTGTACTGGCGCAGCGTCTCGATGAGCACAAATCCGCCTACGCGGGGTTATTTCACTTACTGCTCAAGTTCGCCGGCATCAAGCCTGATGCCAAGGCAGTTCAGGAACTCATCGCGCGCCATAAAAAGGCCGAGGAGAAATCCATTGATGAAGAGTGGGAGGAGGAACCGATCACTTTCATGGCCACCCCACCGAAAACCAGGACCAGCGGCATCGTCGACCGCCTCAAGGCCGCGGGAAAACTGATTTCCTCCTCCAGCGATAGCTGAGCGGGTTGGCCCACGGCGCTCACAAGACCAGAGAAAGACTGGGAATATTTAGGAAAGACTAGAGAGTTACCCCCATGAACAGCGTGATCAATTACCTGCTATTTGGCTGGTATCCCTATGTGGTTCTCACCGTCCTGATACTTGGCAGCATCATCCGGTTTGACAAGGGTCAGTACAGCTGGCGGTCGCAGTCTTCGCAGTTTCTGCGACGCAAACAGATGATGATCGGCTCCAACCTGTTTCATCTTGGCGTGCTGATCCTGTTTGTTGGCCATTTTGTCGGACTGCTCACACCCATCGGAGTGTTTGACTTCTTCGGCATCAGTCACAGCTTCAAACAGCTGATGGCGCTGGTTGTGGGCGGTATCGCCGGGGTGCTGGCGTTTATCGGCTGCTCCATATTGCTGCATCGAAGGCTCTACTACCCGCGCATTCGCCACAGTTCTTCGATCGGAGACATTCTGGTACTGGCATTGCTGTGGCTGCAAATTCTGATCGGCTTGGCCACCACCGTCTGGACCGTGGATCATCTGGATGGTGAAGCCATGGTGCTGTTTATGGGCTGGGCACAGGGTGTGCTGACATTCAACCCCGAAGCCGCCGACCTGATTATTGATACGCAGCTGGTTTACAAGGTGCATATCGTTCTCGGCCTGACGCTGTTCCTGATTACCCCATTTACACGCCTTGTGCATATCTGGAGCGCGCCCTTTGCTTACCTGTTGCGCCCCGGTTATCAGATTGTGAGATCACGCAGACTCGCCAGACGCTCGACTACACCGATGCCGGAACCGAGAACCCCCCGCCCCACGCCGACTACTGGCCCGGCAACAAAGTGAGCCCTGATCATGAGCCAGGATAAGGCAATACAGTTTATCGAGCTGCCCCCCAACGGCGCGGCCGCGACCCCGAGCAACCCGGTGATGCCTTCCGCCTGCGAAACAGGTGGCTGCGGCTGCAGCACCGGGGGGGCTTCCACAGTCGTGCCCATGCCCGCATTTGCGCCGGTTTTCGTCAATGGGGTGGAAATCGCCGAGGAAAATATCTCCCGCGAGATGCAGCACCATCCGGCGGAAAATGGCGAAGCCGCCTGGCATCAGGCGGCGCGGGCACTTGCGGTTAGGGAGCTTTTATTGCAGACAGCCACGGCACTCGATATCGAGGCAGAGAGCGAAGCCGGGGAGCGCAGCGAGACAGAAGAGGACGCAAAAGTGCGCGCCCTGCTGGATCGCGAGCTGCCGGCAGTTTCAATTTCCGAGCAGGAATGCCGCCGATATTACGATGGCCACACGCATCGCTTCCACACACCGGAGCTTTTCGAAGCTGCGCATATATTGATTGAACCCGAAGAGGATACCGACGAAGCCTGGCAGGCAGCGAGACAGCAGGCGCAGGCGCTCGCCACCGAGATTGGGGATGATCAAGATCAATTTGCCACCGCTGCACGAGAGCTTTCCGGTTGCCCCACAGGCCAGCAGGACGGATCACTTGGACAGGTCCGCCGCGGCGAGCTTGACCGGGTTGTACAACAGGCGCTGGAAGCGCTGACAGAGGGCAGCACAGCACGGGAGCCGGTGCGCAGCCGCTATGGCTGGCATGTGGTGCGTCTACACCGACGGATCGAGGGAAAGACCCTGCCGTTTGATCTGGTCAGGGAAAAAATCCTCGACATGCTGGAAGCCCGGGCCTGGGTGACCTCCGCATCACAGTATATTGCCGAACTGTCGCGTACTGCGCAGATCGAGGGCGTGCAACTGGCGCCGCTGGACACTTTCGGTTCTGAAGAACAGACAGACACAACACATGACCCTGATGCGCCTATTACCTTGAGCGCAGCCAGTGAATATTCTCCAAAGGCCCATGACAGTGAGAGCCCAGCATCATGAGTGAGAAGACTCCCCCAAAAGACGCACACCTCAACCCGGACCTGCATGCGGTACACGATGACACCTACGGACCGGACCAGGAAGGGCACGACCCGATGGAAACGGTTTCCGTCACACCCGCGAAAAACCGTTTCTGGCCACGGGTTTGGGCGATAGTCACCATCGTCTGCATACTCATTGCCATTTTTCTTTTGATCCCCTAAGTCGAAGGACAGAGGAAAGCCCATTATGTCCTCATCACCTGTTGCCTCTCACTCCGATCAGGTCCGGGCACTCAGCCTGAGTACCATCGCCTTCACCGCGTGTTTTGCGGTGTGGACGATTTTCTCGATCATCGGCATCGCCATCAAAAAAGAACTCGGGCTCAGTGAGTTCGAGTTTGGACTGCTGGTGGCTACCCCTGTCCTCACGGGCTCCGTGGTCCGCATTGTTCTCGGTATCTGGACTGAGCGCTACGGCGGCCGGCTTGTCTTTACGCTACAGATGCTGCTGACCGCACTGGCGACCTGGCTGATCACCTACGCATCAACCTATCCCATGTACCTGTTGGCGGCACTGGGCATTGGCCTTGCCGGAGGCTCGTTCATTATTGGAGTCACCTATGTCGCACGGTGGTTTGAACCGGAGAAACAGGGCACCGCGCTGGGAATTTTCGGCGCAGGTAACGTCGGCGCTGCGGTAACCAAGTTTATTGCACCGTTTATCCTGGTGGCTTTTGGCTGGCATATGGTGGCCTATGTATGGGCAGCCGCACTGGTGGTGATGGCCATCGTCTTCTACATATTCGCCAAGGATGATCCACAGTGGGTGGCCCAGAAGGAATCCGGCAGGCCGATGCCCTCCTTCAAGCAACAATTCGAGACGCTCGATGACCTTCGCGTATGGCGTTTCTCGCTGTATTACTTTTTTGTGTTTGGTGGGTTTGTCGCCCTCGCCTTGTGGGCACCGCACTACCTGATCGAAGTCTATGGCGTGGATGTGCGCACGGCGGGCATGGCGGCTGCGGCCTTTTCGTTGTCAGCCTCGCTGTTTCGCGCCTATGGCGGCCATCTTTCAGACCGCTACGGGGCGCGCGCGGTCATGTACTGGACATTCGGCTTTTCGCTGGTGCTGCTGTTCATGCTGTCCTACCCGCCCACTGAATACGTGATTACCACAAAAACCGGGACACTGAATTTCAGCACCGAAGTCAGCCTGTGGCCCTTTGTCGTGCTGCTATTCACGCTGGGTTTCTTTATGAGCCTGGGCAAGGCGGCGATCTACAAACACATTCCCGTGTATTACCCCAACCATATCGGTGCTGTGGGCGGGCTTGTGGGCATGATCGGCGGCCTCGGCGGCTTTATCCTGCCGATTGTTTTCGGTGTGCTGCTGGATCTTACCGGTATTTACACCAGTTGCTTTGTACTGCTGTTTATCATCGTGGTGTTTTCACTGGTGTGGATGCATCTGTCGATTCAAGCGGAAAAGGAACATCAAAAGGAGCATCCGCAAACAGCTGAGGCAACAGCAACGGAAACAGCCGCAACAGCAGCCCCAGCAAATATAAAAGCCGCAGCACAGGGACAGCAGCCGAAGAAACAGGCACCACAGACAAAAGAGGCCGCAGCCAAACATCGGGTTCTGGAAGACTGGCGTCCGGAGGATGAAGCCTACTGGGAGAGCCATGGCCGGGCCATCGCCAAACAGAACCTGTGGATATCCATCCCCGCACTGCTGCTGTCGTTTGCCGTGTGGATGGTGTGGTCGATCGTGGTCGCGCGCCTGCCCGCCATCGGCTTCGATTTCACCCCGGCGGAGCTGTTCTGGCTGGCGGCGCTGCCGGGGCTGTCCGGGGCCACTTTGCGCATATTCTACAGCTTCATGGTGCCCATCTTTGGTGGGCGTATGTGGACGGCCCTGTCGACCGCCTCACTACTGGTGCCGGCAATCGGTATGGGCTATGCGGTGCAGAACCCCAATACCCCCTTCCTTATTTTCCTGGTGCTGGCACTGCTATGTGGTCTGGGCGGCGGTAACTTCGCCTCCTCGATGGCCAATATTGCGTTCTTTTTCCCCAAAAAGGAAAAAGGCAATGCGCTGGCCCTCAATGCCGGCCTCGGGAATCTCGGCGTCTCAGCCATGCAGTTCCTGGTGCCGCTGGCTATTACCGCCGGAATCTTTGGCGCGGTCGGTGGTGCGCCACAAGAGACCAGCGATGGCACGCTCCTGTGGATGCAAAACGCCGGCTTTATCTGGGTGCCGTTCATCATTGCCGCGGCCGCCGCAGCCTGGTTTGGCATGCATGATATTGCAAACGCGAAATCGAGCTTCGCCGAACAGGCCGTCATTTTCAAACGCAAACAAAACTGGCTGATGTGCATTCTGTACACAGGCACTTTCGGCAGCTTTATTGGTTACTCGGCCGGCTTCCCGCTGCTGACCCGCCTGCAGTTTCCGGAAGTCAACGCGCTGCAGCTGGTTTTCCTCGGGCCTTTAGTGGGTGCCTTGAGTCGCGCAGCCACAGGCTGGATGTCTGACAAATACGGCGGTGCCAGAGTGACCTTCTGGACCTTTATCGGCATGATCATTGCTGTATTAGGAGTCATTTACTTCCTGTCCAACAGTGACGCTGCTGGCGCTTTCTGGGGCTTCTTCTCCTGCTTTCTTGCGCTGTTCTTCCTCACCGGTGTTGGCAATGCCTCCACCTTCCAGATGATTCCGGTCATCATGTCCAAGGAAGTGCCGCGCTTAATGCCCGGGTTAAAAGGCGACGACCGCCAGCGCCAGGTGGATCGGGAGAGCGCAGCCATTATTGCGTTCACCAGTGCCATCGCAGCCTACGGCGCCTTCTTTATTCCCAAGGGCTACGGCACCTCCATTGAACTGACCGGTTCTCCCCTTGCGGCACTGTGGGGATTCCTGATCTTTTATGTGATTTGCTTGGTACTCACCTGGCACTACTATTCTGGACGAAACGGATTGCTCTACGATGTGGAGCGCGGTAATACGAAGTCGTAAATCCAGTAGGGTGCGGCTTTTAAAGTGGGCGCGATCACGCGGAAGCCAGTGAACTGACTGGAAGTGATCCGCCCTCACATCAAATAGCCCGACAATTAAACAGGGCGACAGTCAAACAGACCGCCAAGCCCCGCCGGTTGCTGTACCACCACAGCAACCGGCGGCGGCCTCTGGAAGGTTCCGCTTAACCTCAACCAATGATTACCCGTATCGGCTGCATGTCCATCTGTTCCCCTAGTGGCTAGCCATACTGACACTAGCCTTGCTGGCTGATCTGGTTTAGAGACCTCTCGCAAATTAACGGGTGCCATTTCCTACCTGCTGACTCATCAGCCAAATCCCACCCGATTCCTCCCAGCACCCTACCCGACTCATTAGCCGACACTAAAATTGTGAATGACACGCTGACGATGGTATTCGCAGGCAGCTTCACACGTGTACCAACGCCCGCCCCTGCAGCGGCGGCGGGATGCGCTCCCTTGACAGATACCATCGCACTCCAGCCACCACCCCAGGCTCGATACCGCACTGGACTCGCTAATGAAGCCAGATTCAAGACCTACGGCCCAGGGCGATAAAAAACCGGATACCAGAACCGCGATCCGCCAGATTATCGCCCAGGCCCGTGAAACCCTGCCATTCAGCATGCCTGCGGCAGAACTGTGTGCGGGGCCCTGCGGCAGCTGTTCAAAGAAACTGCTGGAGTATCTGGACGGCGAGATCGTGGAGTGGGAGCAGAGGCTGGATAATGGCGAGGTACCGACACTTGGGGAGGTGAATAAATTCGGCCGCCTGTGTCAGAAAATTCACCGCGCCATTGCCGCCAACGGGCTGATCTGAGCGGCCATCGCATAGCCGGGCAAGACAGAATAACAGGCGGTAAAAATTCACCCGGCCGGCCTGACAGACACGGAAATTGTCGCCAGTGTGAATAGCCTATCTTTAATCATGACAATGCCGGCGTTGAGAATTTCGAGCCGACACCGTTCCTGTGCCGGCCCAGCCAAAACCCGCTGAGTTAACTGTAAATGGAAATGGAAACGGAAATGTCAATCCAGCGATTGTGATTCACCACCACGGCAAGTTCGCCAGAATTCAGGGGCTGACCTAAACTCTCTCCACGGCACTTGTTCGCCTGTCCCCGGGGCGCCTACCTGGCTTTTCGCCGGGCCAGTTGTCTCCCTTGGGCACTGGCGCAATCAGGCATGTTATGGCGCTGATTTTCTGCCAGCCTTTCTGCCAGCCCTGATCAGGCCACGCAAATGGCAAACGCAAGTCGCACAGACACAGGTCGCACTGACACAGGTCGCACTGACACAGGTCGCACTGACACAGGTCGCACAGATACAAGTCGAACCGATGTATGTAGGTAGATGTAAGTTACGCAGCTGTAAGCTGCGTTGATGTATGTCGCACAGGGGTATGCGACGAAGATAAGGTGAAGTACCGACAAAAACTCAGCGTCTGCTCATGGGTCTAGGTCTTCTCATGGGTCTAAGTCTTCTCATGGGGCCATGTCTTCCCCGGGGCTTAGCCTCCGCCTGAGTGCTCAGCGGCAAGCGCTTAATTTCTTCAAAAAGGTACATCCAATGTCCGATTGCTGCAGTCAACCCGGCCTCCTGCCGGTCGCCACAGCCCGCGAAAAACTGCTCAATGCACTGCAGCCAGTGTCTGACGAGGAATGTGTGGACACAGCCATGGCGGCGGGACGCATCGTCGCAAAGCCTGTCACCTCCACCCTCGACCTGCCGCCCTGCGACAACTCCGCAATGGATGGCTACGCGATACGTTTCGCCGACCTGCAAAGCGGCAAGCCGCTGGAGGTCATCGGCCGCGCATTCGCTGGCACGCCGTTTACCGGTAGCGTCAATCCGGGTACCTGCGTGCGCATCATGACCGGGGCGGTACTGCCCGACGGGGCCGACACGGTGGTGATGCAGGAACAGGCCGAAGCGGAAGGCGGATTCATCCGCGTATCCGGCCGGGTCTCTGTCGGCGACCATATCCGCCAGCGCGGCGAGGACATTCGCGATGGCGATGCACTGCTGGCGCCCGGCACCCGAATCACGGTCGCCCACATCGCGCTGATGGCCGCTGCCGGTGTCCACACCGTGACCGTTAAAAGACGGCCCAAAGTGGCCCTGTTTTCAACCGGCGACGAACTGCGCCAGCCCGGCACACCTTTGCGGGCCGGGGATATCTACGACAGCAACCGCCCTGCGCTGAGGGCGGCACTGTCAGAAATGCATCTTGAAGTTCTCGACCTTGGCACTCTGCCGGACTCACGAGCGGCCATTGCCGAAGCCCTGCAACGGGCGGCCCGCGAGGCGGACGCAATCATCAGCTCTGGCGGAGTATCGGTGGGGGAAGCGGATTACACCCGCGAAGTCCTCGAGGAACAGGGTGAAATCAGTTTCTGGAAAGTTGCCATGAAGCCCGGCAAACCCTTTGCCTTCGGGCGCCTGGGCAATACGCCGTTTTTTGGCCTGCCCGGCAACCCGGTATCCGCACTGGTGACGTTTTACCAGCTGGTGGTACCCGCGTTGACCCACATTCAGGGCAAAACCTGGACAGCCCCTCCCACCCTTCAGGCAAAGCTACAGCAGCCGCTAAAGAAAAAACCGGGGCGCACGGATTTCCAGCGTGGCATCTTTCAAAATGATGCTGCCAACGGACTGGTGGTGGATCCAGTGGGATTACAGGGCAGCCACATTCTCTCAGGTCTCGCCGCCGCCAACTGTTTTATCGTCCTCCCGCAGGACAGCGGGCCAGCACAGCCCGGTGATCTGGTGACGATTGAGCCGCTGCGCTAAACGCTCTACTGCTTTGCTGCTCAGCCGCTCATCAGCTGTGGCTGTGGATGCTGAAATCCCTCAACCATGGGGGATGACGCTGTGTGCCGGTTGATTTCGGGTTACGGCCTTGTCCCTGATCGGCGCCATCTGCCAGACGCCTTATCACATCGCCCTATCCCACCCGCCCCCTATCACCACCCCTATCACCACCCCTATCACACCCTCCCTATCACACCCTCCCTATGACACGCCCCCTGTTATCACCTCGCTAGCGCTTCCCTACTAGAGTCAGGGTCCACATCGGAGGTCAGGCATGGGCTGCCTGAGGGTTGAATTCGCCCACACCCAGCCCGCGCACTAGACTTTCGAATTGCCCAACCGGCAGTGACGCCCCCTGAGCTCCTAAGCTGACAGTGCGCATGACGGCGTTATACGGAAACGGCCGGGACGGCTATAATCCGCGCCCGCCCGTTAACGAGACTGGACGCATTGATATGGCTCTACACCGCGTAAACACCGACGACTATCGCCAGCAGCTTGCGGAAAAAGCGCAGCGCCTGCAGGAGGCCTATCGTCCCTATACCGATCTGGAGCCTGAAATCTTCCCCTCCCCGCCCAGTCACTACCGGCTGCGGGCGGAGTTCAAGGTGTGGCACGAGCAGGGGCGCGCGCACTACGCCATGTACCGCGAGGGCGAGCATAAAAAGCCCTTTGTGATCGACGAATTCACCGTAGGCTCAGAACTCATCAACCAGCTGATGCCCAAGGTGCTCGAAGCGGTCAATGCCAGTGAAGTGTTAAAAAAGCGCCTGTTTTCGGCTGAGTTTCTCACCACCCTGAGCGGGGACGCGCTGATTACCCTGATCTACCACAAGAAGCTCGACGAGCAGTGGCGGGCGGAGGCGCAGGCCCTGCAGGAAAAGCTCGGTTTCCCCATCCTCGGCCGCTCGCGCAAGCAGAAAGTCGTGCTTGAGCGCGACTATGTCACCGAGCAGCTCGACATTCACGGCCGGACTTATCAGTACAAACAGGTGGAAGGCAGTTTCACCCAGCCGAACGGAGAAATCTGCCGGGCCATGATCGGCTGGGCCATGGATGCGTGCGCGGACGACGAGGGCGACCTGCTGGAGCTCTACTGTGGCAATGGCAATTTCACCATTCCCCTGGCGGGGCAATTCCGCAAGGTGCTGGCGACGGAGATCTCCAAGGTGTCCGTGGCTTCGGCACAGGACAACATCCGCGCGAACGGGGTGAAAAACCTGGATATCGTGCGCCTGTCCAGCGAGGAATTCACCCAGGCGATTGACAAGGTGCGACCCTTCCGGCGCCTGGGGGATATCGATCTGGACAGTTACGACTTTTCCACCGTGCTGGTGGACCCGCCGCGGGCCGGCCTCGACCCGGACACCTGCGCCATGGTGGCCCGGTTTTCGCGCATTCTCTATATTTCCTGCAACCCGCACACGCAGCTGGAAAACCTGGCAGAACTCACCAAGACGCACCGCATTGAGCGCTTTGCGTTATTTGACCAGTTCCCCTACACGGACCACACGGAGTCGGGGCTGCTGCTGGTGAGAAAATAACGGGGAGTAGCGGTGCCCTGAAAACGGCGCCCTGAAAACTCAGTTTGCAGGGCCCCGGGCTGGAGCGAGATCTAGCGGTGCGGAATCAGAAACGGCGGCCGAGCAGCCTTTGCGCCGCATCCAGGGCAAAGTCCCGGTATTCCACCTCCAGGCTGGCCATTTCCTTTTCGAACTTGAACTGCTCCTTGCGAGACAGGGCCTTCCACTCTTTCAGGATCGGAATATGGCTGGCCTTGTCCGCCACGGTGTAAAACACCACGAATTCCTCGCGCACACTGTCCTCCACCTGCAGGGCATCCAGAAGCACCCGCAAACGGATGGCGGCTTCCGTGAGCCCCAGTCCCTCATCCAGCAGCGTGCGCGCAATAATCTGAATACTGTTGTTGACCCGCTGCCGTTGCTCTGCCGCCGCGGTTTCCAGTTCCTGTAGCTGGCGCGCCTGCCTGCGCTGCTGCAGCTGTAATTTGCGCAGATAAAATCCCGCAATGGCGGCGAGAATAAAGATCACCAGCGCCGCCACAACCAGCAGCCATACGGGGAATTGGGACATAGAAAAAACCTACCTAAACAACCTATTTCAGCAGTGCCAGACCAATACTGGCGGTGACACTAGACAGCAGCGTGGAGAGCGCCACAATATTGGCGGCCAGCTGGCTGTTGCCACCCATGGCGCGCGCCATGATAAACGAAACCGTGGCGGTGGGCGCGGCGGCCATCAGAAACAGAACGCCCATGGATTGAGCGGGCAGATTCAGCAGCCAGCCGAACCCGACCAGCACCACCGGCACCAGCATCAGCTTGAACCCGGACGCGGCAAAGGCCGCCGCGGAGCTGCGCCGCAGCAGGCTGAAGTCCAGGCTGGCGCCGATACACAGCAGCGCCAGCGGCAGGGTGATCGAGGCGAGATAATCGCCGGTCTGCAGCAGAATACCCGGCACCACCAGGCCCAGCTGTTTTGCCAGCAGCGCCAGCACGATGGCCACAATCAATGGGTTCTGGACAATATCCCGCAGCAGCCTGCGCCAGCTGAAACGCTGACTCTGGCTGTACACCGCAAACAGTACCACCGAGGTCAGGTTGTAAATGATGGTGACCACCGCCATCAGCAGCGCCCCCTGAGCGAGACCACTGCTGCCATAGGCCTTGGCCGCCCAGGCGAGACCGATAATGCCGAGGTTGCCGCGAAAGGCACCCTGAATAAACGTGCTGCGGTCCCCGTAATTCAGCGGCCGCGCCAGCAGCCAGGCCAGCGGTATGGTGACGAGGGTACCCAGTGCCGCCGCCAGCAGCAGCGGCCACTCGCCCAGCAGTGACGACTGCGCGGTGAATATCTTGATAAAGAGCAGCACCGGCAGGGTGATCAGAAACACCAGCCGCGAGGCATCATCGACAAAGGAATCACTGAGCAGGCCCACCCGGGCGAGGACGTAGCCGATCAGCAGGGTCAGAAAAATCGGGCCGGTAACCGACAGCGCAAAAGCGAAAGTCTCCATGGGGCTTATTCACTCTCCACGGCGGTATCCGCCTCGGCTTCAGGTTCCGGCAGCGCGGCCTTGTGGTTTTCACTGGCCCTTTCCCGCAGGTCCGCATCCAGTTGCCGGCGCGTCTTGGCGCCGAGCTTGCGCAGGCTGTCGATGCGTTTGACCGCATTGCCGCGGCCGGTGGCGAGGCGCTTGCAGGTCTGGTCGTAGGCCTCTTCCGCCTGACGCAGCCGGTTGCCGAGCTCATCGAGAGACTCCAGCACCATGGCGAACTGATCGTGCAGCTTGCCCGCCTCGGCGGCGATCTTCTCCGCATTCTTGTTCTGCTTTTCGTAGCGCCAGATATTCTCCACCGTGCGCAGGGTCGCCATCAGGGTTGTGGGGCTCACCAGCACAATGTGCTTGTCATAGGCATCCCGGAACAGTGCCGGGTCCGCCTGCATGGCGAGCATATAGGCGGCCTCGATGGGTACGAAGATGAACACGAAATCCAGGGTGCGCACCCCCTCCAGCTGCTCGTAGGCCTTTTTATTCAGGCCGGCGATATGCGCGCGCAGGGAGTTCACATGCTGCTTGAGGGCCAGCTCGCGCTCCTCATCGGTTTGCGCCGAGCAGTAGCGCTCGTAATCCACCAGCGACACCTTGGAATCGACAATCAGGTCCTTGTTCTCCGGCAGGCGCACAATCACGTCCGGCTGTCGGCGGCGGCCATCGCTGCTGAAGCTGACCTGGGTATCGTATTCGCGCCCGCGCTGCAGCCCGGATTCCTCCAGCAGGCGTTCGAGCACCACCTCGCCCCAGTTGCCCTGCACTTTGCGATCCCCTTTCAGCGCCGAGGTGAGATTCAATGCCTCTTCACTGATGCGGTGGGTCTGCTCACGCAGTGCCTTGATCTGCCCCAGCAGGCTGTTGCGCTCGGCGTTTTCGCGGTCGTAGACATGCTCCACGCGCTTGCGGAAATCCCCCAGCTGACGCTCCAGCGGGTCGAGGGTTTTGCGCAGGTTGTCCTCACTGCGCCGGGCGAAGGCCTGCTGTTTCTCCTCGAAGATGCGGTTGGCGAGGTTTTCGAATTGCTCGGTCATGCTCTTGCGGGTCTGCTCCAAGAGCTGGCGCTGCTCCGCCAGCGCGGCCTCATTCTTTTCGACCAGCACTTCACTGCGGGTCAGCTTCTGCGCCTTGTGCGCCAGCTCCACCCGCAGCCGCTCCAACTCCGCCGAGAGTGCCGCCTCCCGCTCGCGGCTGCTCTCCAGCCGCGCCTGATTCGCGCCCAGCTCGGCCCGACACTCCTGCAGCCCGCGCGCCAGCCGGCCGCGGGCCAGTGCGGCGGTCGCCACCAGCAGCCCCACAAGTACCAGCGCGCCGGCGAGTGCGATTTCAAAAGTGATCTGCAGCGGAAAATAGGCCATAAATTATCTCTGTAGGAATCCCCGAGGGCCTATTCGGCAACCTCAAGTGTGCGGGATTTTGGTATCCTTTCCGCAGGACAACTGCGGGTAGTGGTTTTGTAGTGGCTTTGACGAGCGCGCATTCTAGCAAGGGCGGGAATCCGTCCCCAAGTGCACTGATCTTCGACTCTGGTGTCGGAGCCATCAGCATCGCCCGGGAGATCCGCCAGCGGCTGCCCGGCCTCACCCTGCACTTTGGCATCGACAACGGCTTTTTTCCCTACGGCGACAAAACCGAACAGGCCCTGCGCCCGCGCATCGTGGAATGCGCCACCGCCATGCTGGCGGCCTGCGGGGCCGACATCCTTGTGGTGGGCTGCAATACCGCAAGCACCCTCGCCCTGCCCGCCCTGCGCGAACGTCTGCGAGAGCCAGTCGTCGGCGTGGTGCCTGCCGTCAAGCCCGCCGCCGCCGCCAGCCACAGCGGCACTATCGCCCTGATCGCCACCGAGGGCACGGTGAACCGCCACTATACCCGCGAACTGATCAGCCAGTTTGCCAACGGCACCCAGGTGATCAATGTGCCCGCGCCGGAACTGGTGACCCTCGCCGAAGCCAAGCTGCGCGGTGAAACGATCACCGGGGAACAGCTGGCAGCGGTCCTCACGCGCATCTTCGCTGTACCCGGCGGCGAACGGGTGGACACCGCCGTGCTCGCCTGCACCCACTTCCCGCTGCTGCGGGATGAGCTGGCCCGCTTCGCGCCGCGACCAATTCAGTGGCTCGACTCCGGTGCCGCCATCGCCCGGCGCGTACAGTGGTGGCTCGAGGAACTGCAACTGGTGCAGCCGCAAACCGCAGCCACCGGGCAGTTGCTGTGCACCGCCGCAGATGGCCTGAGCACGGTCTGCGCGGCCTTTGCGGAGTTCCCGCTCAGCGGGGGCACCCTGCTCACTTGCCCGCCGGGTGTGAATACACTCGCAGACCCGGATTAACGCGGCCTCTGCGACCGGCCGATAGCGACCGGCCGATAGCGACCGGCCGATAGCGATCGATCGACTGCGATTGATCGGCAGGCCTACAAGAACAACGCCAAGAGCAACACCAAGAACAACGCCAAGAACAACACCAAGAAAAACAGCGCACTCCCCAGGGGAAAACAGTATGTTGCAACCGGCATTCGCCGCTCTCGAGATTCTTGCGCAGCTGCCGCAAAACAGCCTGCTGCTGACCCCCAACAACCGCCTGCGCAACCGCTGTCAGCAGGTCTACGCCTACGAGCAGGGCCAGCGTGGCAACTGGACACCGCCTGAAGTGGAATCCCTGCGCGGCTGGCTGGATCTGGTTTGGCAGCAACTGCAGCAAACCGGCTGGGAGCGGGCCTGGAAACCGGTGCTGAATGCGGAACAGCGCCAGCTGCTGTGGCAGCGCGCCCTCGACCAGACCCTGGAACGGCAACTGCTGAACAGCCAGCAGCTCTGCCGCGACGCCGATGGGGCACTGACACAGCTGTTTCAATGGCGACTGCTGGACGACCTGGATGCGCTCGACACTGCCATCGCCGCGCCGCTGGAGCAGTTCGGCCTGGCGCGGCAGGATTACCCCCTGTTCGACCTGATCCGGGCCTTTGCCGCGGAACTCAAGGCGCAAGATGCCATCACCCCGGATCAGCGCGATCTGCTCATTGCCGAGGCATTTCGCTCCGGCGCCAGCGGAACGCTCGGCGAAATCCATCTGGCGGGATTTGCCCAGATGCCCCCGCTGGCCCGCCATATTATCGAGCTGGCCGCGGCAAAGGTTGTGGAGCACGGGCAGGTTCAGCGCAGGGCCAGCATCGCCTGCGCCCCCTGTGCCGATCTAGAGAGCGAGCTGTACCAGGCGGCGCGGTGGGCGTCACGCCTGCTCGAACAGGACCCCCACACCAGCATCGGCATCGTCGTGAACAATCTCGGCCAGTGCCGCGCCGAAGTGGAAAGCGTGTTCACCCGAGTGCTGGAGCCCCAGGCCCTCGATCCTCGCCGCGCCCGCTACACCCTGCCCTTCAACTTTTCCGCCGGCACCCCGCTGGCGCAGACACCGGTCGGCGCGGGCGCCCTTCAATTGCTGGAACTGCTCAAGGATGAATGGGATTACCCCCAGCTGCGCAACCTGCTGTTCAGCCCCTTCTGGGGGCAGGCACAGTCCACGGGGGCGGAAACCGGCCAGGTGCAGGACGAACTGTGGCTGCGCAGCGCCCTGTTCCGCACGCTGGAAAAAAAGGAGCTGCGCACCATACGCGGCGATGTATTGCGCAGCACTGCGGAAAAAGTCGCCAGCAGAATCGGCAGCGAGGCACCGCAATTACCCCGCCAGCTGGAACTGCTGGGCGATCGCGCCCGGCGCTGGCGCAAGGCTCCTGCGGAAGTCTGGGCGCAGAGGTTCTCACAGACGCTGGCAAGCCTGCACTGGCCCGGCAACCGCAACCCGGACAGTCAGGAGTACCAGCAGCTGAAGCTGTGGGAGCAGGCGCTGGAGGATTTCGCCGCGCTGACCCCCTATGCCGGCAACCTCACCCTGCCGCAGGCCCTGCAGCACTTGCGCCGTATTGCCAGCCGCACGCCCTTCCAGGCGGAGACCCGCGACGGGCCGCTGCAGATACTCGGCGTACTGGAGGCCGCCGGCCTGTCCTTCGATCACCTGCGCCTGGTGGGCTTTGGCCAGCAGCAGTGGCCGCCGGCACCGGCTCCGAACCCCCTGCTGCCGGTACAGTGGCAAAAACACTGGCAAATGCCCCGCGCCAGCGCCGAGCGCGAACTGGAACTGGCGCGACAGCTGACCCGCGACCTGCTGGATGCCAGCGGCGATGTGGTGGTGAGCTTCGCCCGCGAAGCGGACGGGGTGGAACAGACCCTGAGCAGCCTGTTTGATTCTGCGCTTGCTTCTGCGTTTGAACCTGAAACCACGGCGGCCACATTCGACAGCGATCCCGACAGCGATCCCGACAGCGATCCCGACACCGACACCGGCACCGGCCCGTTAGAGGCCCACCGGGAAACTTTATTGCGGCAGGGAAAGCTCAAGCGTCAGGACGACCCGTGCTTCCCGCCCCTGCAGCCACAGGAGTGCCAGCCGGTGCGCGGCGGCTCGGGGGTGCTCAAGGCCCAGGCACTGAGCCCCCTCAATGCACAGCTGCATTACCGGCTCGGCGCCACCCGCTACAGCGAACCAACTCTCGGCCTGAACCCCGCCGAGCGCGGCAAACTGGTGCACGAGGCACTGGCGCTGTTCTGGCAACACTGCGGCAATTCCGCCGCCCTCGCCGCACTCGCCAGCGAAGCGCGCAGCGCAGAAATCAGTCGCGCCTGTGCCGGGGCAATCGAATCCATGCGCCGTTACCACAGCCACCTGCCCCGGGGCTTCTGGCTGCTGGAGCAGCAGCGCCTGCAGAGGCTGCTGGAGCAGTGGCTCGAACTGGAGCTTTCGCGCCCCGCCTTCACCGTGGAAAAAGTGGAGTGGGCACAGGAAGCCAGCATCGGCGGCCTGCAGATGCAGCTGCGACTCGACCGCCTCGACCGCCTCGCCGATGGCTCGCAACTCGTGATCGATTACAAAACCGGCCAGGCCAGCGTCAGTGACTGGCTGCAGGAACGGGTGCGGGAGCCACAGCTACCGCTCTACGCCCTGACCCAGGCCGAGGCGCGCGGCACCGCTTTCGCCCAGGTGCGCTGGGGGGATTGCAAGTGGAAAGGCGCCGGCGATCTGGAGCAGCCGATCGACGGCGTCAAGGCGGTGGCGGACCTGCAGAAAGACGGTCCCTTTGCCACCTGGCAGCAACTCTCAGAACACTGGCAGCACAGCCTTAGCCAGTTGGCGGAGGAGTATCGCAGCGGTGACGCCCGCCTGCAGTTCGACCGCCCCGCCGACAATAACCGGGAGCTCTGGCCCCTGAACCGCTGGCCGGAGAAGGAGCAATCGGGCCAATGACAACTGAGGAACCCGTGATCGAAAACGCCGGCATCAAACAAACCGCCTCCCCCGTTGACGCGGCGGCCCGCGCCACAGCGCTGGATATCAGCCGCAGCTTCGCCGTCTCGGCGCCGGCGGGCTCCGGCAAAACCGGCCTGCTGACCCAGCGCGTACTGAAACTGCTCGCCCACTGCCAGCAACCGGAGGAAGTGCTGGCCATCACTTTTACCCGCAAAGCCGCCGGGGAAATGCGCGAGCGCCTGCTGCACGCACTCTTGCAGGCGCGGGACGAACCGCGCCCCGACAACCCCCACGATGCCGTGACCTGGGACCTGGCGCGCGCACTGCTGGAACAGGATCAGCGCCACAACTGGCAACTGCTGCAGGCGCCGCAGCGCCTGCGCTTCCAGACTATCGACGGTTTGTGCCGCAGCCTCGCCAGCCAGCTGCCCATCGACAGCGGCCTCGGCGCTCCGGGCGAGCCACTGGAGCAATCCAGCATCGCCTTCGAGCTCTCAGTCAGCAAACTGCTGGAGGGGCTGGACGCGGAGCAGCCGGACTCCGCCCTCGCCCGCCTGCTGCTGCATCTGGACAACGACCTCGGCCAGCTCAACAAGCTGCTGCAGACGCTGTTGGAAAAGCGCGAGCAATGGCTGGCGCAGCTGCTCGGAGTCGGCCACGAGGAATCCCGCGACTACTTCCACCAGGTCATCGATGAGCTGGTGGCGGAGAACCTGCAGGCGCTGCAAACTGCCCTGGGCAGCTACGCCGGAGAACTCTGCGAACTGGCCGCCTATGCCGGCCAAAACCTGCAGCGCGAAAACCCCGCCCACCCCTTGTGCCGCTGGGCGGAACGCAGCGGACTGCCGGCAACCGCCTCCCCCGGCCTGCCGGACTGGCTGGCCCTGACGGAACTGCTGGTGACCAGTACCGGTGACCTGCGCAAAGCCGGCGGCCTCAACAAGCGGCTCGGGTTTATCTCCCCGGCCAAGAAAGACCCGGACTACGACCGCGCCCAGGAATACAAGGCGCGCATGAAAGCACTTCTGGCAGAGCTGGCAGGAGAAGACGAACTGCTGACCGCGATCACGGAAGTCCGCCAGCTGCCCTCAGCCCTGCAGGAAGGCCAGTGGCAACTGCTGCAGGCAATGGCCGAGGTGCTGCCAAGGCTTGTGGCACAGCTGAAGCTGGTGTTCCAGCAACTGGGGGCGACCGATTACACCGAGGTGGCCCAGGCCGCCCTGATCGCCCTCGGCAGCAGCGACGCGCCCACCGATCTGGCGCTGAAGCTGGATATTCAAATCCAGCATATTCTCGTCGACGAATTTCAGGACACCTCGCAGCTGCAGCTGCAGTTACTGGAAAAACTCACCGCCGGCTGGCAGCCCGGTGACGGCCGCACCCTGTTTATCGTCGGCGACGGCATGCAATCCTGTTACGGATTCCGCAACGCCAACGTGGGCATTTTTCTCGATGCCCGCGCCCGCGGCATCGGCGAGGTGCGCCTCACGCCGCTGGACCTGCAGGTGAATTTCCGCTCGGATCGCGCGGTGGTTGACTGGGTCAACCACACCTTCAAACAGGCCTTTCCCGCCCGCGACAATATCGGTCGCGGCGCGGTGCGCTATCTCGAGTCGGTCGCCTTTCGCGAAGGCAAACCGCAGGGCGGCCCGGCGGTGCAGTTTTACGGCTGTATCGACGATCCCGAGCGGCACCGGGAAGCCGAGCAGGCCGCCCGCCTGGTGCGGGAACTGAGTGCTGCGGAGCCGCAGGCGCGCATCGCCATTCTGGTGCGCAAGAAACGCCACCTGGCACAGATTCTGCCCGCTCTGGATGCCGCCGGCCTCGCCTACCAGGCCCCGGAACTGGCGCCGCTGGCAAGCAAGATGGCCATCATCGATCTGCTCAGCCTGACCCGCGCATTGCTCGACCCCAGCGACCGCCTCAGCTGGCTGGCGGTATTGCGCGCCCCCTGGTGCGGACTTTGCTGGGCCGACCTGCACTGTCTGGCCAACTGGGATAATGCCGAACTGCACGCCGGTGACGCCGCCGTGCGCCCTCTGCTGCATAGCTTGGCAAACCGCGAGCAGGTTTCCGGCCTCAGTGAAGATGGTCGCGAGCGCCTCAATCGCATCGCGCCCCTGCTGCTGGATGCCTGGCATGGGCGCGGGCGCAAACCGCTGCGGATCTGGATTGAGGGCCTGTGGCTCGCCCTCGGTGGGCCGGCCTGTGTGGCCAGAGAAGAGCTGGACAACGTCACCGATTACCTGCGTTTGCTCGAACGCTACGATCAGGGCGGCCAAATCAGCGACTGGACGGCTTTCCAACTGGCGCTGGAGCAGCTGTTTGCGCGCCCCGGACAGGAGGCGCGGGTGCAGGTGATGACCATTCACAAATCCAAGGGGCTGGAGTTCGAGCATGTCCTGATCCCCGGCCTCGATCAGGGCGGCAAGCCCGGCGGCGACCAGCTGCTGCGCTGGGCCGACTGGCTCAACAGCCGCGGCGAAACCCGCTTCCTGCTCGCCCCCAAGAGTGCCCGCGGTGACCGCGACCCGCTGTTTGACTTCCTCAAGTTCGACAACAACGAGCGCGAGCGCCTCGAAGGCACGCGGCTGCTCTATGTGGGCTGCACCCGCGCCATTCACTCCCTGCACCTGCTGGCGTGCCTGGAACGGGAGGAGAAAAAGCCCGGTCTCAAGAGCCCCGGCAGCGCCTCACTGCTGGCGGGCATCTGGCCTGCCATCCATGAAGAGCACGACTGGTGCCACTGGCTGGAAAACGAAAACGACTCCATCGAGACAACCACAGCGGCGAGCCAGGCAAGCAGGGATTACTTTTTGCACCTGGACAATCAATGGCAGCCGCAACAGCTGCCCGAAGTGCAGCGGCTGGCTCCCTACCGTATGCCGGATTACCAGGCGCAGGATCAAAAAGACACCGGGGAGCCGAACCTGCCGGAGCTGGGCAAAGTGGCCCAGCGCTGGTTCCGCCACGCCGGTACCGTGGCCCACGAAACGCTGGCCACCATTGCCCAGGGTGGTGCTGAGAGAGGTGCTGAAAGTCACACAGAGAGCAGCCCTGTGAATGCTGCCGGAAGCGACGCCGACAGGGGAATTGAACCGTGGGACAACAACCGCATCGCCGCGCAAGTCCCACTCTGGCAGGCGCGACTGCGGCAGCTGGGCCTGTCCGGCAGCGCACTGGCATCGGCCACGCAACAAGTTCAGCAGGCGGTGCACAATGCGCTCCATTGCCCACATGGGCGATGGCTTCTCGACAACCGTCACCGGGAGTCCGCCTGCGAACTGGAACTGCATAGCGGCGGCCGCCAGCTGCGTCGCTTCATTATCGACCGCACCTTTATCGACGAGAATAACGTGCGCTGGATCGTCGACTATAAAACTGCGGAGCCCGCCGACGGACAGAGTCGTGAAGCGTTTATTGCCGAGCAGGTCGAACACTACCGGGGGCAGCTGGAGAATTATCGCCGGCTGTTTTTCGAGCGCGGGGAAAAAAAGATTCGCTGCGCCCTCTACTTTCCGCTGGTGCAGGAGTTTGTGGAGCTGTGACTGGAATCTGACACAGCTCAGGCTGAACCAGAGCACAACCAGAGCAGAACCACAGAAGAACGGATTCGGTTCACCGGCATCGCCAAGGGACTGAAAAGGCAACCGCTGGCAATGCGGCTCCTAAAATCCCCGCGATCGATGGAGCCGGTTTGCGGTTGACCGCCGCTCGCCGCAAGCGGCATTATGGTTTCAAATGAAACGCTCGCCGCAATCTGCCGGGGCCAGTAGGATAACGCCTCCCATTCATTGACTTACCGTCATTGAGGCACAACTGAAAGACGTAGAGAAATGACCAAGCAGCAGTTCGACGACTTGAATGTCGTCTCCCAAGAAGTACTGATCAGCCCAGAGCAACTCAAGGCCGAGCTTCCGGTCAGCGAGGCTGCAGAGGCCACCGTTGCCGCCGGTCGCGCCGCGGTGCGCGATGTGCTGGATCGCAAGGATCACCGCCTGATGGTGGTTATCGGCCCCTGTTCCGTGCACGACGTGGACGCGGCCATGGACTATGCCCGCCGCCTGAAAAAGATCGCCGATCAGGTATCCGATACCCTGCTGATTGTCATGCGCGTTTATTTTGAAAAGCCGCGCACCACCGTGGGATGGAAAGGCCTGATCAATGACCCCTTCCTGAACGACTCTTTCAAGATTCAGGACGGTCTGCATATCGGTCGCAAGCTGCTGCTGGATATCGCCGAGCTGGGCCTGCCCACCGCCACCGAGGCGCTGGACCCGATCTCCCCCCAGTACCTGCAGGACCTGATCTCCTGGTCCGCCATTGGCGCGCGCACCACCGAGTCGCAGACCCACCGCGAGATGGCCAGCGGCCTCTCCTCCGCCGTGGGCTTCAAGAACGGCACCGACGGCAGCCTGGAAGTCGCCATCAACGCCCTGCAGTCCACCGCCAACCCGCACCGCTTCCTCGGCATCAACAAGGAAGGCCAGGTTGCCATTATCCACACCGCCGGCAACCCTTATGGCCATGTGGTATTGCGCGGCGGCAACGACAAGCCCAACTACGATTCCGTCAGCGTCGCCATGTGCGAACAGGAGCTGCGCCAGGCCGGTCTGCACCCGAACATCATGATCGACTGCAGCCACGCCAACTCCAACAAGAATCATGAGTTGCAGCCGCTTGTGGTCGACAACGTCACCCACCAGATTCTGGACGGCAACCAGTCCATCATCGGCATCATGGTGGAGAGCAATCTGAGCGCCGGCAACCAGAAGATTCTCGACGACCACAGCCAGATGGCATACGGCGTGTCGGTAACCGACAAGTGCATCGACTGGGACACCACCGAGAAACTGCTGCTCGGCATGGCGGAGCAGTTGCGCGACGTGCTGGCAGCCCGGGAATCCTGAATTCCGCCCACCACAGAGGCCGGCCAGCCGGCCTCTGTGTTCCCCTTCCCTCGCCGCAAGATCCCGCCCGCAGGTCGCAGCTGCAACCCACGCCTACAACCCACGTCCACTCCAACGCCCACGCCCACGTCCATCATCAAGCCGCAGCGGCAGACCTCACGGGCGCAGCTCCACCACCGCTGGCGCGCAGCGATTCGGCCAGAGCAGAAATTTAGCCAAAAAAGAAAACTCCGGCCAAAATAGAGTCTCCAACCGAATAGAGTCGCCAACCGAAGAGGGCCCGGGACAGATGGAAGCGGAATTCTGGCGACAGATCTGGCGCAACAATGCCATCGGTTTTCACGAGCCGAAGGCCAATCCGGTGCTGATCCGCAATATCGAATTGTTGAACCTGCGCCCGCACAGCCGTTTCTTTTTACCCCTGTGCGGCAAGACCCTCGATATTGGCTGGCTGCTGTCGAAGGGTTACCGGGTGGCGGGCGCAGAACTCAGCGAAATGGCGGTGGCGCAGCTCTTTGATGAACTTGGCGTCACCCCGGAAGTGACGGAGCTGGGCCAGCAGAAACGCTACAGCGCGGAGAATCTCGACATCTTCTGCGGGGACATCTTCGACCTGACTGCCGAAGCGCTGGGGCCGGTGGATGCCATTTTTGACCGCGCCGCCCTGGTGGCACTGCCGGCGCCAACACGGGCGCGCTACTGCAGGCATCTGACGGCAATTACCGGCCATGCCACACAATTGCTGGTGACCTTTGTTTACCCCCAGATGCTGATGTCCGGGCCGCCCTTTTCCGTAACCGACGAGGAAGTCGAGCGCCACTATCAAGGCGACTATCAGCTGCGCAGGCTGGAAGGCAGAGCCCTGCCGGGCGGTCTCAAAGGCCTGGTACCGGCGGCGCAACACGTGTGGCTGCTGTGTAGCGACTAAACCTATCTGCCGCTCACGCTTTCTTTCAGTGGGGAATTGAAAAACCTGCCCGCCGCAACCATCTAGCCTCTATCTTGCCTCTATGTAGCAACAAGCGCGATCAGAGAGAACCGCCAATGACCGACACAGCCCCACTGCAGGTGGTCTGCCCAGTGTGTAGCGCCATCAACCGGGTACCCGGCCACCGCCTCGCTGATGGCCCGGTTTGCGGCAAATGCCGCAATCCCCTGCTGAACGGGCAGCCTGTCAGTGCGACCGACCAGAATTTCATGCGCTTTATACAAAAGTCCGACCTGCCGGTTATTGTGGATTTCTGGGCGCCCTGGTGCGGCCCTTGCCAGCAGTTTGCCCCGGTTTTCGCGCAGGTCGCCAGAGAGGTTTCTCCCCGGGCGGTATTTGTGAAACTGGACACCGAGGCCAACCAGCAGGCTGCGGCCAGTTACCAGATTCGCTCGATTCCGACACTGATGCTGTTCCACCGGGGGCGGGAAGTGACGCGGCTCTCCGGCGCCCTGCCGAAACAGCAGTTCCAGCAATGGCTCAGCCAGCAATTGGCCACCCTCAGCTGAGGATTCCCGCAGGCAGACAGTTTTCGCTGGGCTGAGGGCTCTGGACAGGCAGGAGACAGGCCCGACACAGACCCCAGGGTGCCGCACGAGCGCCAGCGCAAGACAAAAAGCCGAGGGGCCACTCCCCTGAGACCGCTGCAGTTATCCCCATGCTGCGTCTCTCCCTATCCTGGCCTCTCCCTATCCTGTACCTCAGCCGAAATTAATCACTGCGGTAATGGGCTGTATTGACCCCGGTTGCGGGGTGAAAGCCCCTCGCCTCTGCCCTCTTCCCTCCACAGCCCTCCGCCCCCTCATCTCTTCACCTCTTCACCGTATCGCCTCAGTTCCCATTCCGGAGCCGCCTACCCCGCCACCCCCGCGCTCACAAATGGCGGCCATATGATCGGTACATTTAGTTAGTAGCCGCTAGTAGCCGTAGTAGCCGCCTATGTGGTCGCAGCCACACCTGCGATTCCAGCTCACCTGTGTTCGTCATCGCAACACGCATCCTCACGCAAAAGCGAAGCCGCTATAATCCCCGCCATGTCAGAGTTACCCATTACCCCTATCCTGCCCGAGCTGCGAGAAGCACTGAACCGCGACCGCAATGTGGTCCTGCAGGCGCCACCGGGCGCCGGCAAAACCACCGCAGTGCCGCTGGCGCTGGTGGATTGCGACTGGCTCGCCGGCAAGAAAATCATCATGCTGGAGCCGCGCCGGCTCGCCGCCCGCAGTGCAGCCGCACGCATGGCCGCCATACTGGGAGAGCCGATTGGAGAGACCGTCGGTTACCAGATTCGCGCCGAGCGCAAATCGGGTAAGACCACCCGTATTCTGGTCGTCACCGAAGGTATCCTCACCCGCCTGCTGCAGTCGGACCCGGAACTGGCGGATACCGCGCTGGTGATCTTTGACGAATTCCACGAGCGCAACCTGCAGGGCGACCTGTCACTGGCGCTCTGCCTGCAGTCGCAGGAGTACCTGCGCGAAGATCTCAAGCTGCTGGTGATGTCCGCAACGCTGGAAACCGACGCCGTGGCCGCGCTGCTTGGCAACGCGCCGGTAGTGACCAGCGAAGGCCGAAGTTATCCGGTGCATATCCACTATCTGCCGCCACAGCAGTTACCGCAGGATGATCGACAGATGCCCGCCCTCACCGCCCGGCAGATTGTCCAGTGGCTGCAGAAAGAACAAGGCAGCCTGCTGGCCTTCCTGCCCGGGGTCGGTGAAATCAGGCAGGTGGAAACACTGCTGCGGGAAAAGCTGGGCAATGACCACATTGATGACGACGAGATTGTTCTCGCCCCCCTCTACGGCGACCTGAAGAGGGAGCAACAGGACGCCGCAATTGCCCCCGCCCCCAGTGGCAAACGCAAGGTGGTGCTGGCCACCAATGTGGCCGAGACCAGCCTGACCATCGAAGGTATCCGTATCGTCGTGGACACAGGCCTGATGCGGGAATCCCGCTTCGATCCGAGCAGCGGCATGAACCGGCTGGTAACAACGCGCATTTCCCGCGCTTCCGCCACCCAGCGCAGCGGCCGCGCCGGGCGACTGAGTGAGGGGGTCAGCGTGCGGCTGTGGAGCGAGTCCCAGCAAGATACGCTGGCCGCTAAAAACACGCCGGAAATCCTCCTCAGTGATCTGGCGCCCCTGGTACTGGAACTGGCGCAGTGGGGTGTGCGTGATGTCAATGAACTGCGCTGGCTGGATCTGCCACCGCCGGGTGCCGTCGCCCAGGCACAGGAGCTGCTGTTGCAACTGAATGCGATTACCCCGGATGGACGCATCACCGATCACGGCAGCGCCATGCTGTCGCTTGGCACCCATCCCCGGCTGGCCCATATGATGATTCACAGTCTCAGGTGGGGTTTGAGTGAGGACGCCTGCCTTCTGGCAGCGCTGCTTTCCGAGCGTGACCCATTTCGTGGTGAAGCCCGCTGGAATCGAGACATTCAGCGCCGTATGGATGTTCTGTGTGGCCGGGCTGGAGCGACAGGTACTGATCGCGGTGCACTGCAGCGCATCCGCCAGCAGGCCGCAACCTGGCAGCGCCAGCTGGGGCGGATTGTCACTGGCAATGCGCTGACAGAACCTGGTTTTGATACTCTGGACAACACCGGGGTGCTGCTGGGGCTGGCCTACCCAGACCGTATTGCCCGCAGCCGGCGCGACCGGGAACACCGCTTCGTGCTAGCGGGAGGCCGCGGCGCCCGATTCAGCCACGATGACGACCTGGCGGTGGAGAATTATCTGGTCATTGCCGAACTGGATGGCCAGGGGCGCGATGCCAGAATCCAACTGGCGGCACGCATCTCCGAGCAGGCCATAAGGCGGGCTTTTGCCGATCACATCCGCGAGGAAACTCAGGTTCGCTGGGATGATGCCAGCGGGCGGGCCATCGCCAGCACGCGCACCCATCTCGGCAAGCTGGTACTGAGCGAGGTGCCCGCCCAGAACATAGCGCCGGAATTACTGAGCCGCGCCTTGCTCGATGCCATCCGTCAGAAAGGTCTGCAAATTCTGCCATGGCGTAAAGAAGCGAGTGCACTGCGCCAGCGAATACAGTTCCTGTATCAGGTAGCGGGGGAATATCCGCAGCTACTCAATGACTGCCCCCTGCCCGACTGGCAGGATGAAACCCTGCTGGAAACATTGGAAGCGTGGCTACTCCCCCACCTCACCGGCCTAAGCAAGCTGGAACAGCTCAGGCAGCTGGATATGGAGAGTATCCTGCAGGCCATGCTGGACTGGCCGCTGCAGCAGAAGCTGGACCAACTGGCACCTGCCCATCTGACAGTACCGAGCGGTTCCCGTGTGGCCATTGACTACTCTGCGGACATCCCGGTGCTGCCAGTGCGCCTGCAGGAGATGTTTGGGCAGGCGCAGACACCCAGCATTCTCAACGGCCAGTTCCCCTTGATGATTCACCTGCTCTCACCGGCCCGCAGACCAGTACAGGTCACCCGCGACCTGCAGAGCTTCTGGGCCAATACCTATCAGCAAGTACGCAAAGAACTGCGCATCAAATATCAGAAACACTACTGGCCGGATGACCCGACCAGCGCCCAGGCTACCAGTACCACCAAAAAACGCATGGAATCCCGTTAGTGGCTCCGCAGGTCGAAACCCTATCTGGAAACCTATCTGCACAGGGTGCCTACTGATGATCTTCTTCCGTCTTAACGGACACCTTGCCCGTTTGATTCTGGTGTCCGTGAAGCCGCAAAAAGATCACACATAACCGTTGATTATTCTCCCCAGGGTATTGGCCCCAGCTTCACGCCGCCCTTTGATCCGCAATGACAGGGCCTTCCCCCTTTGGGGTATACATCAATCCAAACAGCATATAGGCCACGAACAGCAAACTCCCCAGATACAGCAACGGCCGAGCCTGAAGCCAATCTCCTTGCGTCAGCGCGACAAGAGCCTGGGCTAACTCACGGGTATGCAGGGCGGTGTAGTAGAGAGTGATGCCCCCCAAAACCAGAGCGCCAAAGAGAATCGCACCTTTAGCCACTTTATCCTTGGCGGTATTGGCCCAGTTAAACGTTGACAGGCTGGTCCCATACAACGGGATCAAAAGCAGTGTCCAAAGGGTCAGCTGTTGAACCCCAAGCGGCAGGTCAGTTGTGAATTCAAACAGCGGAAAGGCGATGTAGAAAAAACCACCCATCGTCAACAACCGGATCACCATATAGTGCAAGCCGTAAGAGAATTCAATATCACGATCAGCGGCCAGTGACTCTATGGCCTCCTGCGGCAAAAGCCCATAGAAAAATAACCAACCAAAAAGCATGGCAATATTGAGGAAGGAGATAAACATCCCGTAATCCGGCGCACCAGCATAGTGCCTGCCAATCGACCAGTAGTCCAATTGCTCCCATAGAGGCGCATAGGCATTGGAGAGCACCAGGTCACTTAAGTGGTTAAATCTGTAGCCGGAGTCATGGGGGACAATAAAATCGATCAACCAGTCAACGACTTGATAGCAAACCACCGACACCTGTGGCAGCGACAACAGCATCAATCCCGTAATGATGGGCATTACATTGATTCTTGGGTAAAGAAATAAGAATAAGCACATCGCCCACGCAGGATGGGTAAGCAAATACAAGGGGTAGCGTTCCCACTCGTTCAAAATAAACGCGTAGCCACCAAACAGGATGTTTAGTGCGATCACCGCAACGAGGATCCCCCGTATGGCGAAACCACCGTCACGGGAGTAGCGTTGGATAAAATTCATTGCTTCTGTAGAAACCCTTACCGATGATTGACTTATCCGTGACCGGGGATTGTAACCGAACCGAATTGTTAAATTACAGCGTCTGCACATCTCAAAATTACTGTTTCGAGTAAGAAGCTGCGATAGCACTTGAATGCCATCAAGGCCTGCACCGTGTCATCCACCAGATAGGGCTGCAACTTCTGCCGGAAAGCTCTGCAAATTCTGCCATGAAGAAAAAGAGACGAATGCCCTGAGCCGGCGGATACAGTTCCGGTACCGGGTAGTCAGGGAATATCCTCAGCTGCCAATGACGGTGCCCTGCCGGGTTGGCAGGATGAATACCTGATGGAAAGATTAGAAGAGTGGCTGCCGCCCCACCTTACCGATATGGCAAACTGGAACCGCTCGAGTAGCTGGATATGAAGAGCATCCTCAGGCCATGCTGCACAGCGACTGCAGCAGAAACTGGACCAAACGCTACCCGCATATTTGAGCGTGAACAGCGGCTCCCGGACGGGCATCGACTACGCTGCCGACATCCCAGCGCTGCCGCTTCACCGCCAGGAGATGCTCTGGGAGGCGAGGACGCCCACCATTCTGAACCGCGAGTTTCCCTTGATGATTCACCGGCTCTCACCCGCCCGCGGGGCGGTACAGGTCATCCGTAATCAGGAGAGATGCTGGGCCAATAGCTATCAGCAGGCATGCAAAGAACTGCGTATCAAATACCAGAAACACTACTGGCGGGATGACCCGGCAAGTGCTTAGGCCAGCAGCATCTCCAATGAGCTTATGCAGTCACGTTAACAACTTGGTGGGCCGAAACCTAACTATACAGAGTGTCTACTAAACGTGGGTAAGTCTTCAACATAACGCCCCCAGCACAGGCCGGAGCTGTGTTGCTTGGGATGTGCCAGCCTAGCGTTAAAGCACAAACCAAGCAATGCAGCGGAGGCACAGCCATCTTGCTGGCGATTATGACTGGCCTTGTTAAAACGGATCATCTGATTTTGAGTAACTTGCAAGTTCATGCTGTTCTCCACAGGACTTACATATCGAACTAATTTTGAGCTTGTAGCTAATCAGATAACTACAAGCATTTATAAACTTGGGGAGAAGGTAGTACAGGAAAACTAAGACGATTACGCCGCCCGGAATAGTACGGCGACGTAAAACCCCCCTCTCTGAAATAGAACCATCCTCTACTGATGAAACTAGAGATGCAGCCCCAAGCCAAGCAACAAGGAAAGCAATACCTAAAAAGAAGCTGAGCAGTATCGTAAGGCCGATGGAATCAATGATACTAGCCTTGTACTTAATATTAGGAATTAGAAATCTATTGCAGCACTTTTTCATAAGAGTTTTAACGCCTGTAGTTGCGGCTTGGGTTAAATAGCGGCTTTTTGTTGCGCAGCACGAAAAAGGTGACAGTTTACCCAAGGGGTTCTACCCCGTTACTGCGGACACTTCTAAAAAGAGGCACACTATGCCAAAGGAGTGTTTATGAGTAAGCGTAGAAAGTACAGTCCCGAGTTCAAGCATGAGGCCGTGGAACAGACTCGCCACCCAGGCGTGAGCTGCCGGCAGGTGGCACTGGAACT